>JBEIPS010000135.1:0-4411 GCA_040376915.1 Hylemonella sp. | reverse complement strand
CAGGTAGCCGACGAAGGCGAAGTTCTGGCCCGACAAGCCGCTGGCGGCCAGCGCTAGCAGCAGGGAGACCGGGCCCACCAGCGGCACCACGGTGACGCCTAGTTCGTGCGCGGCCCGTACCACCGAGGATCCCGGATCGGCTACGGCCGGCATGCCGGCTTCACTCAGCAGCCCCAGGTCGTGGCCGGCCAGTGCCGGGGCCAGCAAGGGCTTGGCGTCGAAACTCGTGACGCCATGGTCGCCTTTTTTGTGCACCTCGCGTGGCAGCTCCTGGAAGTCCAGTGACTGGATCGGGGCTGCCAGAGGATGCAGTTCACCCACGCGTTTGAGGTAGGCGCGGGCGCTTTTGGCGTTCTCGCAGATCCAGTGTTGCAGTTGAGCGGCGATCGCCAGGGTGCCGGCAGGCAGCACCTCGGTCAGTGGGGTCTGGGTGCTGCAAGCGAAGTCCAGCGGCGCCGGTACCAGATAGAGTTTGCCGGGGGTGGTCATGCAGCGCCCAGCAGGGACACGCCCGCCGCGCGCAGCAGGCGGGCTGTGCGGATCAGCGGCAGGCCGACGAGTGCCGTCGGGTCGTCACTCTCGATGGCATCCAGCAGGGTTATGCCAAGGCCTTCGCTTTTGGCGCTGCCGGCGCAGTCATAGGGGGTCTCGGCACGCAGATAGGTTTCGATCTCGGTATCCGTCAAATCGCGAAAGCGTACACGCGCCGGCGCCAACTCGACCTGCTCAAAGCCTGTTTCTGCGCAGACCACGGCCACGGCGGTCTGGAAGATCACGGTGCGTCCGCGCATGCGGCGCAGCTGGGCCACGGCGCGTTCGTGCGTGCCGGGTTTGCCCAGGGGTTCGCCGCCCAAATCGGCAACTTGGTCTGAGCCAATCACCAGGGCTGACGGATGGCGTGATGCAACCGCGCGGGCCTTGGCCAGGGCCAGCCGCAGGGCCAGATCGCGCGGGCTTTCGCCGGGCTGCGGGGTTTCGTCGACTTCGGGCGAAACCACCTCGAAAGGCAGGCGCAGGCGCTGCAGCAGTTCGCGGCGATAGGCTGAGGTGGAACCGAGGATCAGGGGACGGGGGGCGAGGGCGCGCATGCGTCGATTCTCTTACACTGCCGACATGACACTAGAGTTTTATGCTCGCCGCCTGGACGTCAAGGCCTTTGCCCAGGCCGGGGCGGTCTTGTCCGGCCAGGATTTGCTATCAAAATATGAGCGATTGCTCGCGGAAACCGGGGGCTTGGGCGTCGAACGCCCGGTTCACTGGGAAGCGCGGGGCGAGCAGCACATCGATGCCAGTGGGCATGTCCAGGTCTGGCTGCATCTGAGCGCCCAGGTCAGCCTACCCTTGACCTGCCAGCGCTGCCTGGGGCCGGCCGATATCGAGCTCGAGGTGGTGCGTGATTTCCGTTTTGTGGCCAGCGAAGAGCAGGCCGAAGCAGAGGACGAGGAGGCCGAAGAGGACGTACTGGCCTTGACCCGCGAGCTCAATCTGCAGGAATTGATCGAGGACGAGCTGCTGATGGAGTTGCCCGTGGTGCCGCGCCACGAGGTCTGTCCGACCGAGGTTAAGCTGGTTGCCCAGGATGCGGAGTTCGAGGCGGCCAGCGCGGCCAAGCCCAACCCTTTTGCTGCCCTGGCGGGTCTGAAAGGCGCCAAGAAGGGCTGAGATGCCTGGCGGCTTTCTGAAACTGGCGTGAAATCAACAAGTTAGGCTATAATCAACGGTTTCGCGCAGTCCCAACCTGTGCCGATCCCGTCCAACCCTTGAACAACCCGTGCCGAGCGTTCTGCGCGCGGCCTGATTACTAGGAGCCAATCATGGCAGTCCAGCAAAACAAGAAGTCGCCCTCCAAGCGCGGCATGCACCGTTCGCACAACGCCCTGAACGTGCCCGGCATCGCTGTCGAGCCGACCACGGGTGAGACCCACCTGCGCCACCACATCAGCCCCAACGGCTTCTACCGTGGCCGCAAGGTGCTGAAGACCAAATCCGAAGCCTGACCATCTCAGGTTCCATAGGGCCCGACGCTACACAGCATGTAGCTCGGGCCTTTGTCTTGATGCCGATCCCCTTTTCGGTTCCTGTCACGCCTGATCGCGTTGCCTACCCATGATCACCATCGCTGTGGACTGCATGGGGGGCGATCACGGCCCCCGCGTCACGCTGGCCGCGTGCCGAAATTTTCTTGAGCGCCATGCGGATGCAGAGCTCCTGCTGGTTGGCCTGCCTGACCAGCTGGCCAGCTTTGCGCACGGGCGTGCCCGGCTTGTTCCCGCCGCCGAGGTGGTGGGCATGGACGATCCGATCGAAGTCGCCCTGCGCCGCAAGAAGGATTCGTCGATGCGTGTGGCCATCGAGCAGGTCAAGGCAGGTGCCGCCCAGGCGGCCGTCTCGGCCGGCAACACGGGTGCCCTGATGGCCATCGCCCGCTATGTACTCAAGACCCTGGACGGCATCGACCGCCCGGCCATTGCCACCCAGCTCCCCAATGCCACGGGCGGGGCGACCACGGTGCTGGACCTGGGGGCCAATGTGGATTGCACCGCTGAGCATCTGCTGCAGTTTGCGGTCATGGGCTCGGCTCTGGTGTCGGCGCTGCGTGACATACCCAACCCCACGGTTGGTCTGCTGAATATCGGTGAAGAAGTCATCAAAGGCAATGAAGTCATCAAAAAAACTGGTGAATTGCTTCGATCTGCTGCCAATTCCGGCGATTTGAATTTTTATGGAAATGTTGAAGGCAACGATATTTTCAAGGGTACGGCCGATATCGTTGTTTGCGACGGCTTTGTAGGGAATGTGGCCCTGAAGTCGGTGGAGGGCATGGCCACGATGATTGGGGGCTTCCTCAAGCAGGAATTTTCTCGCAATATCTTCACGAAATTGGCGGCAATTTGCGCTTATCCTGCGCTTTCTGCTCTTAAGAAGCGCATGGACTACCGTCGCTACAACGGTGCGGCCCTGCTGGGCCTGCGCGGCCTGGTTTTCAAGAGCCATGGCTCGGCTGACGAACTCGCTTTTGAGCAGGCTTTGAACCGCGCGTATGATGCAGCCCGGAACCAGCTGCTTGAACGAGTCCAAGCCCGCATCGCGCACGCCGCTCCCCTGCTGGCTGGTGTGGCCGAAGCGCAGTAGCCGCAGCGGGCCGACAGGCCGGCTCCGGAACCCAAACAGAACAATCCATGAGACCTTATTCCCGCATCACCGGTACTGGCAGTTTTCTGCCGCCCAAGCGCCTGAGCAATGCCGATCTGGTGGCCCAGCTGGCTGCCGACGGTATTGAAAGCTCGGACGAATGGATCGTCGAGCGCACCGGTATCCGTGCCCGTCACTTCGCCGAAGCCGGTGTGACCAGCAGCGACCTGGGGTTCGAGGCCGCGCGCCGTGCGCTGGACGCTGCCGGTGTGGCCGCCAAGGACATCGATCTGATCATCGTTGCGACGTCGACGCCGGACATGGTGTTCCCCTCGGTGGCCTGCATTCTTCAGAACAAGCTGGGCGCCAATGGCTGTCCGGCCTTCGACGTGCAGGCGGTCTGCAGCGGTTTTGTCTACGCCCTGACCGTGGCCGACGCCATGATCAAAAGCGGCGCGGCAAGCCGGGCGCTGGTGGTGGGTGCCGAGGTGTTTTCTCGCATCATCGATTTCAAGGACCGAACCACCTGTGTGCTGTTCGGTGATGGCGCCGGTGCTGTGGTGCTGGAGGCCTCGGAGGAGCCGGGCCTGCTGGCCAGCGACTTGCACGCCGATGGCAAGCATGTCGACATTCTTTGCACCCCGGGACACGTCTGTGGCGGCATCGTCCTGGGTGACCCGCTACTCAAGATGGATGGCCAGGCGGTCTTCAAACTGGCGGTGGGGGTGCTGGAGGAAACGGCCCGTGCGGTGCTCGCCAAGGCTGGCAAGCAGGAAAGCGACATCGACTGGCTGATCCCGCACCAGGCCAATATCCGCATCATGACGGGTACTGCCAAGAAGCTGAAGCTGCCCATGGACAAGGTGATCGTGACCGTGGACCAGCACGGCAACACGTCGGCGGCCTCGATCCCGCTGGCGCTGGACGCCGGCGTGCGCAGTGGACGCGTCAAGCCGGGCAACCTGGTCATGCTCGAAGGTGTAGGCGGTGGCTTCACCTGGGGCGCCGTCCTGCTGAAAATGTAGGCAGAGGCGCCTTACCAGGCGCCTTCACTCCAATACACAACACCAATCTACAAGATGAAACCGTTTGCCTTTGTCTTTCCGGGCCAGGGGTCGCAGTCGGTCGGCATGCTCGACGCCTGGGGCGACCATCCCGAAGTGCGCGAAGCCTTGCAGGAAGCCTCTGATGCCTTGGGTGAAAATCTGGGCCAGCTGATCAAGGACGGCCCCAAGGAGGCCCTGGCGCTGACCACCAATACCCAGCCCGTGATGCTGGT
>JBEIPS010000096.1:0-7748 GCA_040376915.1 Hylemonella sp. | reverse complement strand
CGGCCGGGGTTTTTTATTGTCCGGAGGCGAGCTTGCTCACCGCAGTTCGCCGGAGCGGCTGTCCAGCGGGGCGACGAAAGAGTCGTGTTTCCAGGTTGTCGACAGCTGGCTTTCGTAGGCGTCGTGGCTGTGCGGATCGGCCGACAGCAGGGCATCGAGGCGGGCGAATTCGCTGGCGCTGGGCTGGTGGCCGCGTTGGCGCGACAGGGCCGCCTTGAGGTTGGCGCGGGTCTGGTTGAACTCGGTCTCGGTGCGCACCCGTTCCAGTTCTTCCTTGAGCACGGCCTGTTCGCCCAGGAAGGCGGCGCGGATGGTGCTGAGGCTGGGCAGGTGCTCCGGGTCGACCACCCAGTAGCGAACGTTGCACTGAGAGAGCAGGGTGTGCTTGAGCGTCTGGTTGCTCAGGGAGAGACCCTGCGGGCCGGGCACATCCACGCAACCGACGACCTGGCCCTCGGCATTGCAGATCGTGAAGGTGCAATAGACGCCGCTCAGGATCTGGAACCAGTGCTGGCCCTCTTCGCGGACTTGCGGCATGGTGAAGCGTGTGACCGGCAACTTGACCATGACGTGATGATCCTGGAATGCGCGCAGCATCCAGCGCCAGACCAGCCGCTCCCGGCTGTTCACCATGGCGCGAACCGTCAGAGGCCATTTGCGTGGGATGCGTCGCTTGGCTAGCTCCAGTTTTTTCAGGCGCGCGGCGTAGGCATAAGCGCCCAGCGCTCCGCTCACGGCCATCAGCCCTGCGACTATCATCCACCCTGTGTACCCGTTCATATGCTGCGGTATCGTTGTTTGAAAAAAGTGTAAGGTTCTTTTGCCCTATCCTGAACCAGATCAGCGAATTTGGAGCAATTTTGAGGGACTTTTGGATGAACTTTTGCACGGAAACCCTCCCTGATTGCGGGGGGCGGGGGCCGATTCGCTACACTTTTTGAGCATACCGGGCACGCCAGACGTGGCCCACAGGCTTTTTCATGCACTTGCAGGACATTCTTTACGCCCAGGGCTTCGGGACGCGCCGCGTCTGCGCCGGCCTGATCCAGCAGGGCCATGTGCTGGTCCGCCCGTCGGCACAGGCGCCTTGGGTCTCCTGTACCGATGCCGGCGCCGACTTCGAATACGAAGGCCTGCAACTGCGTGTGCAGGGGATGGAGTGGGTCTGCCACAGGCGCGCCTGCATCATGCTGCACAAGCCGGCGGGTATCGAGTGCTCGCAAAAACCCTCGGCCTGGCCCAGTGTCTACACCCTGCTGCCGGCCCCGCTGCGCCAGCGCCCCAACAAGGGCGCGGTACAGGGCGTACAGGCGATCGGCCGGCTCGACCAGGACACCACCGGCCTGCTGCTGCTGACCGACGATGGACAGCTCATCCACCGCCTGGCTTCACCGCGCCACGAGGTGCCCAAGGTCTACGAGGTCACGCTCAAGCACTCGGGTGAGGAGAAGCTGTGTGAGAAGCTGCTGGCCGGCGTGGTGCTGGACGACGATCCGCGCCCGGTGCGTGCTGCCCAGTGCGAGCTTGTGGCCCCGTTGCATCTGCGACTGACGCTGACGGGGGGCAAATACCATCAGGTCAAGCGCATGGTGGCCGCGGCAGGCAACCGGGTCGAGGCCCTGCACCGCTCCCGGATTGGCGGCCTCGCGTTGCCCGCGGACCTGGAACCGGGGCAGTGGCGCTGGCTCGAAGCCGCGGACCTGGCGCTGATTCCGGCCTGAGGGCGGCTGCCCCGCGTCCGACGCCGGCACTTGATGTGCCTCAAACCATCCATGCCGATGCCCGTACGGCGACCGCTACACTTGCAGCTCCATAGCCGCGAGTGTTCCATGCTGAAGTTTTCCCCCCGTGCCTTCGCCTTCCTGCTGGTCTTGATGGCCGGCTTGTCCATGGCGCAGCCGCGGCCGGCGCCCATCTTCGTGCTCAACTCAAAGGACGCCGACGTCAGCGTGATCGACCCGGTGAGCTGGAAGGAAATCAAGCGATTTGCCACCGGCAAGGAACCGCACCATCTCTACCTGACCCCGGACGAGAAGTCCCTGATCATCGCCAATGCCTTCAGCGATACCCTGACCTTTGTCGACCCGCGCACCGCCGAGTTGCAGCGCACCGTGCGCGGCATCCTCGATCCTTACCAGTTGCGCTTCTCGCCCGACATGCAGTGGTTTGTGACCGCTGCCAACCGGCTCAACCACGTCGACATCTATCGCTGGGACGGCCGCGACCTGACGCTGGCCAAGCGCATTCCGACCGGCAAGACACCCAGCCACATCTGGATCGACAGCAAGAGCACCACGGCCTATGTGACCATGCAGGACAGTGACGAGCTGGTTGCCATCGACCTGCAAAAGCAGCAACTGCTCTGGCGCATCAAGACCGGCCCCCTGCCGGCCGACGTCTTCGGCACGCCGGACGACCGCTTCCTGCTGGTCGGCCTGACCGGTGGTGAAGGGGTGGAGGTCTACGACCTGGCCATGCCGCTGCCGGCGGCGGTGCAGATGATCCCCACCGGCAAGGGGGCGCATGCCTTCCGCGCCGTGGGTGACCGCCGCCATGTGCTGGTCAGCAACCGCGTGGCCAACACCATCAGCAAGATCGACTACAAGACCCTGGCCGTCGTGGATGAGTACCCCGGCCCCGGCGGTCCCGACTGCATGGACCTGACGGCAGATGGTCGTTACATCCTGCTGTCTTCGCGCTGGGCGCAGAAGCTCAGCGTCATCGACACCGGCACGCGCCAGGTGGTGCGCCAGGTCCGGGTCGGCAAGTCGCCCCACGGGGTCTGGACACTGGACCATGCGCCGCGCCAGTAGGAACCTGCTCACTCTCGGGCTGGCGCTGCTGGTCCTGGCGCTGCCGGCCTGGGCCAGCGGCCAAGCGACTGATGGTTGCAACAAACCGGTCTACCTCACCCTGGATACCGGCCACATGGGTGTCGCTGAACTGATGGCCGAGGTGCTGCGCCGGCAGCAGGTGCGTGTCACCTTTTTCGCGGCCGACGAACGCACCCAGTCGGGTGATGGCAGCCTGGGCACGCACTGGGCGGCCTGGTGGCGAGCGCGGGCTGACGAAGGGCATGAGTTTGCCTCCCACACCCTGGACCACGTCTACTGGCGCGCCGACCTGCCGCAGGCCGATGGCGGTGCGAAGTTTCGCGTGCGGGCTTCGGCTGGTACGCAGGCCAATCGCGACCAGACCTGGACGGCGGCACAGTATTGCAGCGCCATACAGGCGGCCTCGATCCGCCTGGAGCAGCTCACGGGCCGCGCGCCGCTGCCCCTGTTTCGTGCCCCCGGCGGCAAGACCTCGCCGGCCCTGCTGGCTGCGGCCCGCCAGTGCGGCTACCTGCACGTCGGCTGGGCGCCGGCCGGCTTTCTCGGTGACGAGTTGCCCAGCGAAAAGTACCCGAATGAGGTGTTGCTGCAAAAGGCCTTGCGCGACATCCGTCCCGGCGACGTGCTGATGGCCCATCTGGGCATCTGGTCGCGCAAGGAACCCTGGGCGCCAGCGGTGCTGGAGCCCCTGATCGTCGGGCTCAAGCAGGCCGGTTTCTGCTTCCGCACCCTGCGCGAACACCCGGACCACCGGGACTGGGTCGACGCCCAGCGCAGGCCTGCCGGGAAATAAGCGGGCATGGACACGCTGGTCAACGCCTTCAATGATCTGCAGCAGTGGCTGTTCGAGGCGCTGGTGCAGCCGGTGGCGTTTGCCATGGGCCTGGGGAACCGGCTGGAAGATGCCTACGACGGCACCGGCTGGCTGCTGGTGGGCCTGCTGCAGCTGCTGGTGATGCTGCTGGTGCTGGCGCCGCTGCAGCGCTGGCGACCGGTAGAGCCGGTGCGCGACCGCGCCGCCATACGCGTGGACGTGCTCTACACCCTGATCCACCGCCTGGGCCTGTTCCGCCTGGTGCTGTTTTTCACGCTCACGCCGCTGCTGGACGATCTGATCGGCATGTTGCGCGTGGCAGGGTTGCCGACCCTGCACCTGGATGACCTGTGGCCGAGCGTGACCGATCTGCCCTGGGTCAGCCTGCTGATGTACCTGGTGGTGATGGACTTCTTCGACTACTGGCTGCACCGCGGCCAGCACCATTTCGACTGGTGGTGGCGCCTGCATGCGCTGCATCACTCGCAGCGGCAGATGACGCTGTGGAGCGACAACCGCAACCACCTGCTCGACGATCTGATCCGCGATGTGCTGCTGGTCACGCTGGCGCAGCTGATCGGCGTGGCGCCGGGCCAGTTTGTGGCCATCGTCGCCTTCACCCAGCTCAGCGAGAGCCTGCAGCATGCCAACCTGCGCCTGTCCTTTGGACGCTGGGGGGAGCGCCTGTGGATCAGCCCGCGTTTTCATCGGGTGCACCACAGCATAGGCATAGGCCACGAGTCACCCGGCAAGACCCTCGGAGGGCACAATTTTGGTGTGCTGCTGCCCTGGTGGGATGTGCTGTTCGGCACAGCCAACTTCGAGTTGCGCTACGACCCCACCGGCATCCGCGACCAGGTCGAGCAGGGGCGGGACTATGGCCGCGGCTTCTGGGCCCAGCAGTGGCTGGGGCTCAAGCGCCTCGCCGGCCGCGCCTGATGCAACTTGTGACCGTGCGCCACGGTATGCTTGCCGGTATGGGACTGTTTCTAGACTCCTTCTGGCGCGCACTGGCCTATTGCCTGCAGCCGCGCATCATCGTGCTGTCCTTCCTGCCGCTGATCCTGCTGGTGGCCCTGAGCGTGGGCCTGTCCTGGCTGTTCTGGGAGCAGTCTGTGCTGGGCTTGCAGGTCTGGTTGTCCGACTGGGCCCTGATGGACAGCCTGTTCCGCTGGCTCGACAGCGTGAGCATGGGCCACCTGCGCAATGTACTGGCGCCGCTGCTGCTCATCATGCTGGTGCTGCCGCTGGTGATCGTGCTGTCTTTGCTTGCCGTGGCGTGGCTGGCCACGCCGGCCATCGTGAAGCTGGTTGCCGAGCGCCGCTTCCCCCGGCTGGCACAGGAACAGGGAGGCAGTTTCGTGGGCAGCCTGCTGCAGGGCCTGGGCTCGGCACTGCTGGCCTTGCTGGCCCTGATCCTGACCCTGCCCTTGTGGCTGATCCCCCCGCTGGTGATCGTGCTGCCGCCCCTGGTCTGGGGCTGGCTGACCTCGCGTGTCATGGTCTATGACGCACTGGCCCAACATGCCACGCCGCAAGAGCGGGAAGAGCTGATGCGCCGGCACCGCTACTGGCTGCTGGGCATAGGCGTGGTCAGCGGCTATATGGGGGCCGCGCCCGGACTGATCTGGGCGGTCGGGGCCATGGCGGTGGTGCTCGCGCCGCTGCTGGTGCCGTTGGCCATCTGGATCTACACCTTTGTTTTCATCTTCGCTGCACTCTGGTTCACCCACTACAGTCTGGCGGCACTCGCTGCATTGCGTGCGGAACCCCTGTCGGCCGCCACCCCGGCATCCGATGGGCTGCAGGCCCTACCCTCGACCGACCACCATGTCTGACATCGCTGCCTCCTTCGGCATCGTCATCATTGGCGATGAAATCCTCTCCGGCAAGCGTGCCGACAAGCACCTGCCCAAGGCGATCGAGCTGCTGCAGGCGCGTGGCCTGCAGCTCGCCTACGCCGACTATGTCGGGGACGATCCGGCACGCATCACGGCCACATTGGCGCGTGCCTTCGACTCGGGTTCCGTGGTGTTCTCCTGCGGCGGTATCGGCGCCACGCCGGATGACCACACGCGCCAGTGCGCGGCGCGCGCCCTGGGGGTGGACCTGGCCCTGCATCCACAGGCCGAATTGCTGATCCGCGAGCGCATGCAGGACGTGGCGCGTGAACAGGGGGTGCCCTATGTGCCGGACCGTGCCGACAATGTGCACCGCCTGAACATGGGTGTGTTTCCTGTGGGGGCCGACATCATTCCCAACCCGTACAACAAGATCCCCGGCTTCAGCTGTGCTTCGCCTTCAGGCCGTGGCGCGGTCCATTTCGTGCCGGGCTTTCCGGTGATGGCCTGGCCCATGATCGAGTGGACGCTGGACACGCTGTATGCCCCGTTGTTCAGGCGCAATGCCTGGCAGGAGCAGTCGGTCATCGTCTACGGTGCCATGGAGGCGACATTGACGCCGCTGATGGAGACGATTGAAGCGCGGCATGCCGGTGTCAAGGTCTTCAGCCTGCCCAGTGTGGACCACCCCCAGCATGGCCGGCACATCGAACTCGGGGTCAAGGGCAAGCCGGAAATCACCCCCGCGGCCTATGCCGAGCTGTTGGCGGGCTTGCGCGAGCAGGGCGTCAAGCTTGGCCCCGAATTGGTGCGTAATCAGTAAGGTTCCATTTTGGTGCAAACTCAGCGCACCAATACGGTGTTATTTGAGCGAAAGTTTCTGCTCCGGTGCGTTCATGGCCCCTCGAAGGCCAGGAAAGTCAGGGCAAAATACCGAATTCCACGCAAGCCCGCGCAAGCAGGATTGGCACAGAAACTGCATTCATGTGCCTGCGTAACTTTTAATCAACCTTCCTAGCAGGAGTACCAGATGGCTAAGACCGTCGCAGACGTGATGAAGATGGTGAAGGAAAACGAAGTCAAGTTCGTTGACTTCCGCTTCACCGACACCCGTGGCAAAGAACAGCACGTGACTGTGCCGATCTCCGCTTTTGGCGAAGACAAGTTCACCTCCGGCCACGCTTTCGACGGTTCGTCCATCGCCGGCTGGAAGGGCATCGAGGCTTCGGACATGCAGCTCATGCCCGACCCGAACACCGCCAACATCGACCCCTTCTTCGAAGAGACCACCCTGTTCCTGCAGTGCGACGTGGTCGAGCCCAGCGACGGCAAGGCCTATGACCGCGACCCGCGTTCCATCGCCAAGCGCGCTGAAGCCTATCTGAAGGCCTCCGGCATCGGCGACACCGCCTACTTCGGTCCGGAACCTGAATTCTTCATCTTTGACGGCGTGCGTTGGGCCAACGAACCCGGCAACGTGATGTTCGCGATCGACGAGTACGAAGCGCCCTGGAACTCCGGCAAGCAGCTCGAAGGCGGCAACCGCGGCCACCGCCCCACCGTCAAGGGTGGTTACTTCCCGGTTCCTCCGGTCGACAGCACGCAGGACATGCGCGCCGAGATGTCCCTGATCCTCGAATCCCTCGGCATTCCGGTCGAAGTGTTCCACCACGAAGTGGCGGGCGCCGGCCAGAACGAAATCGGCACCAAGTTCTCGACCCTGGTCGAGCGCGCCGACTGGACGCAGAACCTGAAGTACGTGGTCTGGAACGTGGCCAATGCCTACGGCAAGACTGCTACCTTCATGCCCAAGCCCTACGCTGGCGACAACGGTTCCGGCATGCACGTGCACCAGTCCATCTGGAAAGACGGCAAGAACCTGTTCGCCGGTGACGGCTATGCCGGCCTGAGCGATTTCGCCCTGTACTACATCGGCGGCATCATCAAGCACGCCCGTGCCCTGAATGCCATCACCAACCCCGGCACCAACAGCTACAAGCGCCTGGTGCCCGGTTTCGAGGCTCCGGTGAAGCTGGCCTACAGCTCGCGCAACCGTTCCGCATCGATCCGCATCCCCTTCGTGGCCAATCCCAAGGGTCGCCGCATCGAGGCACGTTTCCCCGATCCGTCTGCCAACCCCTACCTGTGCTTCTCGGCCCTGATGATGGCCGGTCTGGACGGCGTGGAAAACAAGATCCATCCGGGCGAAGCCGCCACCAAGGATCTGTACCATCTGCCCCCGGAAGAGGACAAGCTGGT
>JBEIPS010000205.1:0-1835 GCA_040376915.1 Hylemonella sp. | reverse complement strand
GCTCTTCTGGTTTGACCGCAGCCGCAGCGGCCTGATCCTGCGCGCCGTGGGCGAGTCGCCCGAATCGGCCCATGCCCTGGGTTACCCGGTGCGGCGCATACGCCTGGCGGCCGTGGTGGCCGGCGGCGCCCTGTGCGGGCTCTCGGGCGCCTACCTCTCCGTGGTCTACACCCCCCTGTGGGTGGAGGGCATGGTGGCCGGCAAGGGCTGGATCGCCCTGGCCCTGACCACGTTTGCCACATGGCGCCCGGCACGGGTCTTGCTGGGTGCTTATCTGTTCGGTGGCGTGACCATGCTGCAGTTCCATCTGCAGGGCGTGGGCGTGGACATACCCAGCCAGTTCCTGGACATGCTGCCCTACCTGGCCACCATCGTGGTGCTGGCCCTGATCTCGCGCAACCCGGCCTGGATACGTGTGAACATGCCGGCATCTCTGGGCAAATCATTCACACCGAGTTCATAATCCCTACGTCTTTTTCCAACCAGTGAGGACCTTCATGACCGACCTGACCCAACGCCGCCTGTTCCAGGCTGCTGCCCTGATCACCCTGGCCACAGCCGCCCTTGTGGGCTGCGGCAAGAAGGAGGAGCCCGCGGCCGCCGCGCCGGCCGCCGCGCCCAAAGCCGCACCGCTGAAGATCGCTTTTGCCTACGTGGGCCCCGTCGGTGACGGCGGCTGGACCTTTGCGCACGACAACGGGCGCAAGGCCATCGAGAAGGAATTCGGCGACAAGGTCGTCACCAGCTTCGTCGAGAAGGTGCCGGAAAGCGCCGACGCCGAGCGCGTGATCCGTGACATGGCCGGCCAGGGCAACACCCTGATCTTCGGCACGACCTTCGGTTACATGGAGCCCATGCTCAAGGTTGCCGCCGACACCAAGGGCGTGAAGTTCGAGCACGCCACCGGCTACAAGACGGCCGACAACATGCGCACCTACGACAGCCGCACCTACGAAGGCGCCTACATGGCTGGCGTGATCGCGGGCAAGATGACCAAGACCAACACCCTGGGCGTGGTCGGCTCCATCCCGATCCCCGAAGTGATCCGCAACATCAACAGCTTCACGCTGGGCGCGCAGTCCGTGAACCCCAAGGTCAAGACCCGCGTGGTCTGGGTGGGTGACTGGTTCAACCCGCCGAAGGAAACCGAAGCCGCCACCGCCCTGATCAACGGCGGCGCCGACGTGCTGATGCAGAACACCGACTCCTCGGCCGTCCTGCAGACCGCCGAGAAGCTGGGCAAGCGCGCCTTCGGCTGGGACAGCGACATGACCGCCTACGGCCCCAAGGCCCACCTGGGTTCGGCCGTCATCAACTGGGGCCCCTACTACGTGAAGGCCACGCGTGATGCGTTGGAAGGCAAGTGGGCCACGGGCCAGAGCTGGTGGGGCGTGAAGGAAGGCGCGATCGACATGGTGTCCCTCGCCGCCGACGTGCCCGATGAGACCAAGAAGAAGATCGACGAGATCAAGGCTGGCCTGAAGGCGGGCAGCTTCTCGATCTGGAAGGGCCCCATCGTCGGCCAGGACGGCAAGGAAGTGCTGAAGAAGGATGAAGTCGCCGACGACAAGTTCCTCGGCGGCATCAGCTTCTACGTCAAGGGCGTGGAAGGCAAGATCCCCGGGGGCAAATAAGCCCATCCGAGGATGATCAGGGGCTGCTTCGGCAGCCCCTTGTTGTTTGACCAGGAGTTTTCCATGCCGTCCATCTCCGACATCGCTCCGCAGCGGCTGCCTGAACTCTTGCGGGCCATGCCCAAGGCCGAGCTGCACATCCACATCGAAGGCTCGCTGGAGCCCGAGCTGATCTTTGCGCTGGCGCAGCGCAACGGCATC
>JBEIPS010000188.1:0-2286 GCA_040376915.1 Hylemonella sp. | reverse complement strand
CACCGCCGGCAACCTGGCCGTCAGCCAGTCCGTGGCCAGCGGCCTGCGCGTGCAGATGCAGGCCCAGGGCGAAAAGCACCTGGGCAATGCGCCCAATATGTTTTCCGCTGCCAAGATGGTCGGCGATGCCGTGCGCAAGGTGCACGCGCGGGACGCCGAGTCGCTCAAGGAATTCGGCATCGAGTTCAACGTCAGCCTGATCTTCGGCGGTCAGATCAAGGGCGAAGAGCCGCGCCTCTTCAACGTCTACTCGGCTGGCAACTTCATCGAAGCCACACCCGAGACGCCGTATTTCCAGATCGGCGAATCCAAGTACGGCAAGCCCATCCTGGACCGTGTGGTGGGCAACCAGCTCAGCCTGGACGAGGTGGCCAAGTGCTGCCTGATCTCCATGGACTCGACCATGAAGTCCAACCTTTCGGTGGGCCTGCCGCTGGACCTGCTGTGTTACGAGAAAGACGCGCTGCGGGTGCAGCGCCATGCCCTGATCGACAGCAAGGAACCCTATTTCGCCTCCTTGCGCGAACGCTGGGGTGAGCAGCTGCGCAAGGTCTTCAACGAGCTGCCCGCGCCGGGCTACTGGAAGTAATCCGGCGCAAGCAGGTTTGGGGTCAGGTCCCGATCACGCCGCCATCGCGTTTGCGGATGACGACGGTGGCCGAGCGCGGACGCGCACCGGCCTTGCCCGAAGGCCAGTTCGAGAGCTTGCCCGGCTCGGCCGGGTCGCTGCGCTCCGAGGGGCTTTCACCCGGG
Organism: Hylemonella sp.; assembly: GCA_040376915.1. Classification (GTDB taxonomy): domain Bacteria; phylum Pseudomonadota; class Gammaproteobacteria; order Burkholderiales; family Burkholderiaceae_C; genus Hylemonella. The sequence goes on along the minus strand of JBEIPS010000188.1, from coordinate 1,533 downwards.
TGCTGGATGTTGATGAACATGGTGCGTCCGTCGGGCGTGCCGGTGGCCCCGGTGATCTCGCAGCCGCTGGGGCCGGTCAGGAAACGGCGGATCTCGCCCGTGGCCGGGTCGGCCGCCAGCATCATGTTGTTGCCCAGGCGGGCCAGGTCGCCCTTGCCCATGGCCGAGGTCGACATATCGGTCTGGATCCACAGCACGCCGCGTGCGTCGGTCCACAGGCCGTCCGGGCAGGCGAACATGTCGCCCTTCACATTGCCGCGGGTCTCGGCACGCGCGTTGGCCGGGTCGCCGGCCAGCACGAAGTGGTTCCATTTGAACGTGACGGCGTGGAAGTCCCCGTCTTCCTTCCAGCGGATGATGTTGCCCATGCTGTTGTTGGCGCGCGGGTTGGCCGCGTCCAGGCCCGGGTTCTTGCCCACGGCGCGGTTGCTGTTGTTGGTCAGCGTGCAATAGACCCAGCCGTTCTTGTCCACGTCGATCCATTCGGGGCGGTCCATCCGGGTCGCGCCCAGCAGGTCGCTGGCCTGGCGGCTCCTGATCAGCACCTCGCCCTGGTCGGCAAAGCCGTTGGCCGCGGTCAGCGGGCCCTGGCCGTGCGTGAGCGGCAGCCACAGGCCGCTGCCGTCGGCGTTGAACTTGGCCACATAAAGCGTGCCGTGGTCCAGCAGGGTGGCGTTGGCCCGTGCACCACCGGGCTGGATGCGGTCGCGGCTGACGAACTTGTAGATGTATTCGAAACGCGCGTCCTCGCCCATATAGACCACGGCGCGGCCGTCTTTCGTGACCGCCACCGTGGCGCCCTCGTGCGCGGCGCGGCCCATGGCCGTGCGCTTGACGGGGGTGGAGCTGGGGTTGGACGGGTCGATCTCCACCACCCAGCCGAAGCGGTTGGCTTCATTGGGATTTTTCGTGGCGTCAAAGCGCGCGTCGTGTTCATGCCAGCGGTAGCCGCCGGCGCCGCCCTTTTTCAGACCCCAGCGGGCCTCGTGCGGCGTGAGCGTATCCCCACCGTTGAAGTAGTTGATGAAATTTTCTTCGCAGGTCAGGTAGGTGCCCCAGGGGGTGATGCCGCTGCCGCAGTTGTTGATGGTGCCCAGCACACGACGCCCGCTCGGGTCGGCGGCGGTGTGCATCAGGGCATGGCCGGCGGCCGGTCCGCCCACGGCCATCGGTGTGTTGGCGGTGATACGACGGGCCCAGGGCGAGGGGTTCACCAGCGCCCACTGGCCGTTGCGCTGCTCCACCTCGATGATGCTCACGCCGTGCGCGGCCTGGGACTTGCGCACCTTCTCCGGCGTCCAGGTCTTCATGCCGTCGGGGAAAAGCAGGCCTTCGTCGGTGTACTCGTGGTTCATCACCAGCATGCCGCTGAGCGAACCGTTCAGCGCGTAATAGTGGATGCCGTCATGGTGCATGCCCAGCTGGGTTTCCTGCTGGGCGGCGCTGTTGCTGGCGTCTTCCTTGAAGGCGTGGTTCTCGCCGGACAGGCCCACCGGGTCGCCCCAGGGCGCGATCACCTGTGCGGTGTAGCCT
>JBEIPS010000125.1:0-4819 GCA_040376915.1 Hylemonella sp. | reverse complement strand
GCGCCGGGTGTTCGGGCAGAAGCTCGACGCCGTGGTCGGTTATGTGCTGCCCCTGCAGGCCAACGACACCACGCTGGCCGGCGCCACCTGGTCCACCGGGCCCTGGTTCTTCCGCGACGACCGCATGTACCTGCTGCCCGGCGACTCGCCCATGGGTTACCGCCTGCCGCTGGAATCCCTGCCCTGGGTCAAGCCCGGCGACTATCCCTACCTGATCGAGCAGGACCCCTACGCGCCGCGTACACCGCTGCCGCAGGCCGCACAGCTGCGTGCGCAGTACGCGCCGCACCAGCGCAGCGGCGCAGCGGACCCGGCAAGCCGGGCCGGCGCCCAGGCCTCAGGTTCCGCCGCCGCAGGCCAGGGCACTGGCGCCGCGGCAGGCGCAGCGCAGACCCGGGAACCCCAACGCTTCGAATCCGCGGACTGGATCACCCGCACCGCGCTGTGCGTGGAAGCACGCGACCCCATGCGCGCCAACGGCCCCAAGGCCGAGCGCGCACACGGCGGCAAGTCCAGCCTGCTCTACGTCTTCATGCCGCCGCTGGCGCGCCTGGAGGATTACCTGAACCTGCTGGCCGCGGTGGAAGCCACGGCGCAGGAGCTGGGCATGAAGGTCGTGCTCGAGGGCTACCCGCCGCCGCGCGACGCGCGCCTCAAGCTGCTGCAGGTCACACCGGACCCGGGTGTGATCGAGGTCAACATCCACCCGGCCCACAACTGGGGCGAGATGGTGGAGCACACCGAGTACCTCTACAACGCGGCCTTCGAATGCCGGCTCTCGGCTGAAAAGTTCATGACCGACGGCCGCCACACCGGCACGGGTGGCGGCAACCACATGGTGCTGGGCGGGGCCACACCGGCCGACAGCCCCTTCCTGCGCCGGCCCGAGCTGCTGGCCAGCCTGCTGCTCTACTGGCACAACCACCCCTCGCTGAGTTACCTCTTCAGCGGCATGTTCATCGGCCCGACCAGCCAGGCCCCCCGTGTGGACGAGGCGCGCAACGACCAGCTCTATGAACTGGAGATCGCCTTGCGCGAGATCCACACCAACCGGCAGAAGTCCGGTGCGGAGATGCCGCCCTGGCTGGTGGACCGCACGCTGCGCAACATCCTGGTGGACATCACGGGCAACACGCACCGCAGCGAGTTCTGCATCGACAAGATGTACTCGCCCGACAGCGCCACCGGCCGCCTGGGCCTGCTGGAGCTGCGCGCCTTCGAGATGCCGCCGCATGCCCGCATGAGCGTGGTGCAGCAGCTGCTGCTGCGCGCCCTGGTGGCCCGCTTCTGGGATGCGCCCTACCTGGCCCCCGCCACGCGCTGGGGCACCGAACTGCACGACCGTTTCCTGCTGCCCGCCTTTGTGCACATGGACTTCGCCGACGTGATGACCGAGATGCGCCAGGCCGGTTTCGCCTTCGACGACGCCTGGTTCGCCCCGCACTTCGAGTTCCGCTTCCCCCTGGTGGGCGAGGTGCAGAGCATGGGCATCGAGCTGACCCTGCGCAATGCCCTGGAGCCCTGGCATGTCATGGGCGAGGAAGGCAGCTCGGGCGGCACGGCGCGTTATGTGGACTCTTCGCTGGAACGCATCGAGGTGCGCGTGAACGGCCTGAACCCCAGCCGTTACGCCGTCACCGTCAACGGCCAGGCCCTGCCCCTGCAGTCCACCGGCACCGTGGGCGAGTTCGTGGCCGGCGTGCGCTACAAGGCTTGGAACCCGCCGTCTTCGCTGCACCCCTCGATCGGCGTGCACGCGCCGCTGACCTTCGACATCGTGGACACCTGGATGAAACGCTCGATGGGAGGCTGCCAGTACCACGTGACCCACCCGGGCGGGCGCAACTACGACACCTTCCCCGTCAACTCCTACGAGGCCGAGAGCCGGCGCCTGGCGCGTTTCTTCCGCATGGGCCATACGCAGGGCCTCATGAAGACTCCGCCGGCCACGAGCCAGTTGCCGGGCAGCCGCGAATTTCCGTTCACGCTGGATCTGCGGCAGGGTTCATGATGAATTGAAAGCAGACCTCTGCATCCGCGGCCATCCCTGCATCCGCGCAGAAGGTGGCCGCTCACCGAAAGATCCTGTTGGTCCGACTCAAATTCTCGATCGAGCTGAATTACGAAATCGACCCACCCGGCAGTGATTTCATCTTCAGCATCCATGCCGCGCAAACCCGGCACCAGACCGTGGTGAGCGAGTCGCTGGGCATCAGCCAGAACCTGTTGCCCAATCTCTCGACCGATCCCTACACGCATACGCGCTTCCTGCGCCTCAAGGCCTTTGCCGGCCCCCTGACCGTGCGTTATGACGCCACGGTGGACATCAACCACCACACCGCGCCACCGGAGCAGATCGGGGAAGTGGCCGTGGCCAACCTGCCGGGATCGGTCCTGCCCTACATCTATCCCAGCCGGTACTGCCAGTCGGACCGGCTGCACCGGCTGGCGGTCAAGGAGTTTGGTCATCTGTGGCAGGGTTACAGCAGGGTACAGGCCATCCGCGACTGGGTGCAGCAGCGGGTTGTCTTCCGCTCCAACTCTTCCACCGGCAACACCTCTGCAGTCGATACGCTGGTGGAAGAGGTCGGCGTGTGCCGCGACTTCGCCCATCTGATGATTGCCCTGTGCCGCGCTGTCAACATACCAGCCCGTTTTGCCACCGGCATCGACTACGGGGCCGACCCCATCCTGGGGCCGACCGACTTCCACGCCTATGTGGAGGTCTATCTGGGCGACCGTTGGTACATCTTCGATCCCTCGGGTGTGGCCATACCCATGGGTTTCGTGCGCTTTGGTACCGGACGCGACGCGGCCGACACCGCTTTCGCCACCATCTTCGGTGGTGTGCGCGGATCCGCCCCCCTGATGCAGATCGAGGCCATCCCCGATGCGAAGGGGACACTCGTCGTGCCGCAGCATGTGCCCCATGCGCTGTCCACGGACGGAGAGTTCAGTGCCTAGGTATTGGAAGGGCCGCGACCCGGGCCTGGCGCATTTGTTCCGCCTGGGGCACAGCGATGGTGCGCCCCGGAGACCTGCAAGTTGCAAGGAAGCTGCGATTTCCATCGATGCTCCATCCCGGATGCCAGAAAACAGCCTTGCCATGCGGTAGTGATGTAACAATATCGTCACAGTGGACCACGCCGACCCCGATCTCTTCGACGCCGAACCCCTGCCCTCGCCTGCACAGCGGGCGGTGGCGCTGGCCCCCCCCTCCGCCGACGGCCATTTCGATGAGTTGCGTGGCGGCCTGTCCGGCAAGCATGCGACAGCGCCCTGGGGCGACTTCTTCGAACACCTGGGCACGGAAGGGTTCGCCGACCTGAACCACCGCGCCCACAGCCTGGCGCGGCAGATCCGCGACAACGGCGTCAGCTACAACGTCTACAGCGACGCCAGCGGCCCGCAGCGGCCCTGGTCACTCGACCTGTTCCCCCTCATCATCACGCCCGAGAGCTGGCAGCAGATCGAGACCGGTGTGCTGCAGCGCGTGCGCGTGCTCGAACACGTGATGGCCGATGTCTACGGCCCGCAGGAACTGCTCAAGGCCGGCCTGCTGCCGCCAGCCCTGGTGCAGGGCCACCCGGGGTATCTGCGCCCCATGCACGGCGTGGCCCCGGTGGGCGGCACGCACCTGCACATTGCCGCCTTCGACCTGGCGCGCGGACCGGACGGCAACTGGTGGGTGATCTCGCAGCGTACGCAGGCGCCTTCGGGCCTGGGTTATCTGCTGGAGAACCGCATCTCGATCTCGCGCCAGTTCGCGCCGGCCTTCGAGGGCATGCACATCCAGCGCCTGGCCGCGACCTACCGCGCGCTGATCGAGTCGCTCAAGCAGATGAGCCCGGCCGGTGCCGATTCACACATTGCCCTGCTCACCCCCGGCCCCTACAACGAAACCTATTTCGAGCACGCCTACCTGGCGCGTTACCTCGGGCTCACGCTGGTCGAAGGCAATGACCTGACCGTGCGCGACCAGAAGCTCTACCTCAAGACCCTGCGCGGCCTGGAGCCGGTGCACGGCCTGCTCAAGCGCCTGGACGACGAGTTCCTGGACCCGCTGGAGCTGCGAGCCGACTCCACCCTGGGCGTGCCCGGCCTGCTGCAGGCCATCCGCGCCGGCAATGTGCTGGTGGCCAATGCGCCCGGTTCGGCCTTCCTGGAGTCCAGCGCGCTGCTGGGTTTCCTGCCGGCCCTGGCCCGGCATCTGCTGGGTGAGGAACTCTCCCTGCCGGCCCTGCCCACCTGGTGGTGCGGCGAGCGCGCCGGTCTGGAGGACGCGCTGCCGCGCCTGGGCGAATCCGTGATCAAGTCCACCTACTCCGGCACGGCCAGCAGCTTCGAGGCCGTGCTGGGCCGCAACCTGAGCCGCAGCGGCCTGGACGAATGGGCCGGCCGCCTGCTGCGCGAAGGTGACCAGCACACGGTGCAGAGTTACCTGCCCCCGTCGCAGATGCCCACCTGGCAGGACGACAGGATCGTGCCGCGCTCGGCCATGCTGCGCGTGTTCGCGGTGGCCGACGGCCCGCAGTCCTGGCGCGTGCTGCCCGGCGGCCTGACGCGCCTGGTCAACGCCAGCGCGGGCATGGCCTCCATGCAGCGCGGCGGCAGCAGCGCCGACACCTGGGTCATGACGAATGGCACCGTGGACCGCACCACCCTGCTGGCGCCCCATCACTCCACGCCCTCACTCACGCAGCGCAAGCGTCTGGTCACCAGCCGGGCCGCCGAGAACCTCTACTGGCTGGGCCGCTACACGGAGCGTACCGAGAACAACATCCGCCTGGCCCGCCTGACGCTGGACAGCCTGAACGGG
>JBEIPS010000028.1:0-33033 GCA_040376915.1 Hylemonella sp. | reverse complement strand
GGAGCAGCTGGCCTCCATCCGCAACCGGCGCATCGGTTTTGTCTTCCAGCAGTTCAACCTGCTGCCGCGCACCAGCGCGCAGGAGAACGTGGAACTGCCCATGGTCTATGCCGGCGTAAAGTCGGCCGAGCGCAAGGCGCGCGCGCTGCAGGCCCTGCAGACCGTGGGCCTGGGTGAGCGCTGGCAGCACACGCCCAGCGAACTCTCGGGCGGGCAGCAGCAGCGCGTGGCGATTGCGCGCGCGCTCGTGAACAACCCGCAGCTGATCCTGGCCGACGAGCCCACGGGCGCGCTGGACACCAAGACGAGCGAAGACATCATGCGCATCCTGGCCGACCTGAATGCCCAGGGCATGACGGTGGTGCTGGTCACGCACGAGGCCGACATCGCGGCCTGGGCGCGCCGGCGCCTGGTGTTTCGCGACGGGCAGATCGTGGAGGACGTGCGCCAGCCGGGGCACGTGGCCGAGACGCCCGCGGAGGCGGCGGCATGAACTGGTTCGCCGCCTTCCGCACGGCCTGGCGCGCGCTGGCGGCCAACACCTTGCGCAGCATCCTGACCATGCTGGGCATCATCATCGGCGTGGCCGCGGTGATCACCATGATTGCCGTGGGCAGCGGCGCCACCGAGCGCGTGCAGGAGCAGATGAAGGGCCTGGGCTCCAACGTGATGCTGGTGCTGCCGGGCAGCCTGAGCGCGGCCGGCGTGCGCCAGGCGGCGCAGACGCGCTCGCGCTTCACGGAAGAGGATGCCGAGGCGATTGCCATCGAGATTCCCGAGGTGCAGGCCTCGGCGCCGTCTTCGCGCACCACGGCGCAGGCGGTGGCGCAGAACGCCAACTGGAACACCAACATCTTCGGCACCACCAACGACTACCTGGAGGTGCGCGACTGGTCGCTGGAAAGCGGGCGCCTGTTCGAGGCGGCCGAGCAGTCGGGTTCGGCCAAGGTGGCCTGGCTGGGGCAGACCGTGGCGCGCGAGCTTTTCGGCGAGGAGGACCCGATCGACCAGGTGATCCGCGTGCGTGGCACGCCCTTCACCGTGATCGGGGTGCTGGCGCGCAAGGGCCAGAACAGCATGGGCCAGGACCAGGACGACGTGGTGATCATGCCCATGTCCACCTTCCGCAACCGCATCTGGAACGCGGGGGGCAACGTCAGGCGCATCTGGACCATCCACGTCAAGGTGCGCGAAGGCCAGAGCATGAAGCTGGCCGAGGAAAGCGTGCGCGAACTGCTGCGTCAGCGCCTCAAGGTGCCACCGGGCGGCGACGACACCTTCAATGTGCGCAACCTCTCCGAGATCCTGGCGGCGCAGGAGGAGTCCAGCCGCATCATGACGCTGCTGCTGGCGGCAGTGGCCGGCATCAGCCTGGTGATCGGCGGCATCGGCATCATGAACATCATGCTGGTCAGCGTGACCGAGCGCACCCGGGAGATCGGCCTGCGCATGGCCGTGGGGGCGCGCCCCAAGGACATCCTGGCGCAGTTCCTGATCGAGGCGGTGACGCTCTCGCTCTTCGGCGGCGCCCTGGGTGTGCTGCTGGGCGGGCTGGCGACCTGGGGCGTGGGCGTGCTGGCCGGCTGGAACGTGAACATGTCGCTGGGTGCCATCGTGCTGGCCGTGGGTTTCTCGGCCCTGGTGGGCGTGTTCTTCGGCTTCTACCCGGCGCGGCGCGCTTCGCACCTGCTGCCCATCCAGGCCCTGAGGTACGAGTAGGCTGAGACAAGACCCTGCTGCCTGCATACATATTGATACACGGCTGCGCCTGGAGCCGGCAGAATAGCGACCTTAGACGACGAGGAAACGAAAGTGCCAAGGTTCAGACCCACCGGATGCGGATTCGAGCAATCCATGCAGCGAGTCCAGCGCGTGGAAGATTTCCGCCAGTTGCTCGACGTCATTTCCTCCTATGTGGGCCGCAAGGTCAACCCGGAGGAAGTCAAGATGGATCCCTACGGCATCGACCCGCGCAACCGATGGGACACCTGGGCCGTGGTCCTGGTCGATCACGGGCCGGTCGGTTTCACCAACGCCTGCCTGGACCCGAACTTCAACCCCGAACAGAGCCAGTTCTCGGGGCTCGCGCCGCTGTAGGCGAAGGGCCGCCTTGGACGGTGGACGGGCTCGTCCCGGCCGGCCGGGTGGCGCGCCGCAGGATCAGGTTGAGGGGATGGGGACGCAGCCACGCTGCCTCTTCACACCGGCGGCGATAATCATAGGCTGTACTCTAAGCCTGCATGCCCCGTTTCCGCTGTTCCTGGCTGATTTCTACCCTGGTCCTTGTGGTTCTGGCCGGCGCAGGGCTGGGCGCGCGGGCGACGGCTGCGGCGGTGGATGCCGCCGCCGTGCAGGCCGAGCCGCTGACGCCTTTCGTGGCGCTGCTTGAAGACCCCGAGGGCGAACTGACGCTGCAAGATGTGACGCGACCCGATCAGGCGGCGCGTTTCGAGCCAGCGCAGTCCGGTGCTGCCGCGTTTGCCCTGGGCTTCACCCGCTCTGCCTACTGGATGCGCCTGAGCCTTCGCAACCCGGGCGAGCTTCCGCTGCAGCGCATGCTGGTCGTCGACAACCCGCGTATCTCCCATGTCCAGTCCTACCTGCCCGACAAGCAGGGGGTGGATCGCACGATCCGCACCGGCAGCGACACGCCATTCGACACACGGGCCTATCCCAACCGCAGTTTTGTCTTCCCGCTGAACCTGCCGGCCCGCAGCGAGCAGGAGGTCTATCTGCGGGTGCAGTCCACCATCGGCCTGCTGGTGCCGGTGCAGCTCTGGCGCCCGGAGGCCTTCCACGCCCACGAGCGCAGCGACTACAGCGTGCAGGCCTGGTACTTCGGGATCGCCACGGCGATGTTCCTGTTCAATCTGATGCTCTTCGCGGCCCTGCGCGACCGCATCTATCTGTTCTACCTGACCTTCCTGGCCTGCTCGGTGGGCACGCTGGCTGTCAAGAATGGCCTGGCGGGCGAGTTTTTCCCGGGCAGCGCCTTCGTCAACTCCAATGTGGCGTACTGGAGCGGCGCCTCACTGGCGCTGGCGTCCTTTCTGCTTTTCATGCGGCGCATGCTGGACACTTCGCGCATCCTGCCGCGCACCGACCGTGCTCTGCTGGGCCTGGTGCTGATCTACCTGTGTACCTTGCCGGTGTATGCCCTGGACCTGCCGGCCGTGGCCCGCGCCGCCATCGTGCTCAATCTGCTGACCGTGCCGGTGGCCCTGGGTGTGGGGCTGGCTGCGGCCTACAAGCGCCAGCGCAGCGCGTATTTCTTCCTGGTGGCCTTCCTGCTGCTGATGCTGGGCACGGCGCTGACTGCGCTGCGCGCCATGGGTGTTCTGCCAACCAACGCCTTTACCGTGGACGGCTTGCAGTTCGGCTCGGCGCTGGAGATGCTGACACTGGCTTTTGCCCTGGCTGATCGCTACAACCAGATGCGGCGTGACAAGGCCCGGGCGCAGGAAGCGCTGCTGCAGACGCAGCAGCAGCTGGTGGAGACGCTGCGTAGCTCCGAGCGCGAGCTGGAACTGCGCGTGGTCCAGCGCACCGTCGAGCTGCAGTTGCTCAACAGCCGTCTGGCCACGCTGAGCCTGACCGACGACCTTACGGGTATCCCCAATCGCCGCCGCTTTGAGGAGGTGCTGGGACAGGAGTGGCGGCGCGCCCAGCGTCAGCAGCAGCCGCTGGCGCTGGCCGTGATCGACGTGGACTGGTTCAAGCCCTACAACGACCACTACGGTCATCCGGCCGGGGACGCCTGCCTGCGCGAGATCGCGCGGACTCTCCTGGCCACGGTGACGCGCACCGGCGATCTGGTGGCACGCTACGGCGGCGAGGAGTTCGTCTTTCTGGCCCCCGCCACCGATGGCGCCAGTGCGCAGACCATCGCTCAGAAACTGGTGCAGGCCGTGGCGGAACTTGCGCTGCCGCACGCGCAATCGCCCCTGGGCCATATCACCGTGAGCGTGGGGGTGGCCGGTGTTCTGCCGGGGCCGGACGACAAGCCCGATCGCCTGGTGGCGCTCGCCGATGAGGCGCTGTACCAGGCCAAGGCGCAGGGCCGCAACCGGGTGATCCTGGCGCAGGGCTGAGGCTGGCGGTGATAATCCACCGTCTTCAATGGAGTCCCCGTGGATATCACCCTGCTGATCAAGGCCGCCCTCATGGGCATCGTCGAAGGCCTGACCGAATTCCTTCCCATCTCCAGCACCGGCCACCTGATCCTGGCCGGCGCGCTGCTGGGTTTTGACGATGAGAAGGCCAAGGTCTTCGACATCGCCATCCAGACCGGCGCCATCCTGGCGGTGATCCTGGTCTACTGGCAGAAGATCCGGGCCACCGTGGTGGCCCTGCCCACGCAGCGCCAGGCGCAGCAGTTCACGCTCAATGTGCTGATCGCCTTCGTGCCGGCCGTGTTGCTGGGCCTGCTGTTCGGCAAGGCCATCAAGGCAAACCTGTTCACGGCCGAGGTGGTGGCGACGACCTTCATCATCGGCGGTTTCATCATCCTCTGGGCCGAGAAGCGCCAGGCCAGCGCCGCTACCGCGCCCCGCATCCTGGACGTGGACCAGATGAACTGGAAGGACGCGGTGAAGGTGGGCCTGGTGCAGTGCCTGGCCATGATCCCCGGCACCAGCCGCAGCGGCGCCACCATCATTGGCGGCATGCTGCTGGGCCTGTCGCGCAAGGCGGCGACCGATTTCTCCTTCTACCTGGCCATCCCCACGCTGATCGGCGCCGGCGTCTACAGCCTGGTCAAGGAGCGCGCGCTGCTCTCCATGGCCGACCTGCCCATGTTCGGCGTGGGCCTGTTCTTTTCCTTCGTGAGCGCCTGGCTCTGCGTGCGCTGGCTGCTGCGTTTCATCTCCACCCACAACTTCAACGGCTTTGCCTGGTACCGCATCGTCTTCGGCTGCGTGGTGCTGGCCACGGCCTGGAGCGGGGCGGTGCGCTGGAGTGCCTGACCGTGCGGCGGGCCGTCCTGGGCTTGTGGTGGGTACTGCTGCTCGCACCACTGCCTGCCTCGGCCCAGGGGCAGCTGGTGCACGTGCCCGCGGCTGTGACCCTGAAGGGCCACTGGTTCCCGGTGACGGCGACCGGGCCGCGGCCCGCGGTGCTGGCCCTGCACGGTTGCAGCGGCGCATTCGACAGCAAGGGCAGGCTCAGCGAACTGCAGCGTCGATACGCGGCGGACCTGAACGCGGCGCAGATGCATGTGCTGGTGCTGGACAGCTTCAATCCGCGGGGGGTGCGCTCGATCTGCGAGTTCCCGCAGGACAGGCGTCCTGTCACGCTGCAGGACCGGCGCGATGACGTGGACGCCGCGCTGCGCTGGCTGGCGGCGCGCCCGGATGTGGATGCCACGCGCCTGGTCCTGCTGGGCTGGTCGAACGGGGCGCAGACCGTGCTCGCCGCGCTGGACACGAGCGACCCGGCCGTGCGGGCGCGTGCCGTGCATCCGCGTGTGGCCGTGGCCAACTACCCCGGTTGCAACCAGCCTCTGCGGGACAAGAATTACCGGCTGCAGGCGCCGCTGCTCATGCAGGTGGGCGCGCTGGACGACTGGACGGCCCCCGGCCCCTGCGTGGCCTTGCACGAGCGCCTGGGCAGGCAGGCGCCGCGCTTTGAGCTCGAGGTCTACCCGGGCAGTTACCACGCCTTCGACAGCATGAACCCGGTGCGGGTACGCGGCAACGTGGGCAGCACGCGCAGCGGCACGGCTACGGTGGGTGGCAACGCGAAGGCGCGTGAGGCCTCGCGCGAGCGCATGCTCAGATTCCTGGACGAAGAGCTGAAGTGATCAGGCCGTTGCGGCCTTGAGTTCGCGCACGCGCTGCAGATTGAGCAGCGAGGCTTCGATGGCGGCGGCCGTGGTGACGGGCTGCTCCATGGGGAAGAGGTGCGAACCGTCCAGCATGGTGATGCGGCCCTTGGTGACCTTCTCGGTCATGGCCATGCCCACCTGCTTCATCTCCACCGAATGGCGCCCGCCGATGAAGGCGGCCGGGCACTTGAGGGGGTGGCGCTTGAGCAGGTTGTCCAGGTGGTGGGGGATGGTGTTGTAGATGGCGGTCTCGACTTCGCGCGTGAAACTCAGCACGCGTTTGCCGTCTTCGTCGTGCATGCCGTGTTCCACGTAGTCACGCAGCACCTGCGGATCCCAGCGGGCAAAGGCCTTCTTGTGGCGCAGGTGCTCGATGGCCTCCTCCACGCCGGGCCAGCTGTTGCGGCGTACCCTGCTGATAGCGCCGGGTGAGACCGCGCCGATGAGCTGGGTGCGTTTGGCCACGTTCACGCTGGTGGCACGCCAGCCGCCCAGGATGGGCGAGTCGATCAGCAGCACACCACAGGCCAGTTCGGGGTGGCGCGCAGCGGCCATGAGGCTGAGGAAACCCCCCAGGGAGTGGCCGACGAAAAAGGCCGGTTCTCCGCTCTTGTTGACTTCGTTGGCCGCAAAGTCGGCCAGTTGCTGCACCAGGTGCGGCCAGTTGCTGGTGACGGGGTAACGCTCGTCGTGGCCGAACTTGTCCACGGCCTTGACCTTGAAACCACGGCGACGCAGCTCGGCGAAGAGCACGCGGTAGGTGCTGGCCGGGAAGCTGTTGGCGTGCGAGAAGACGATGGTGGGCAGGTGGGAGTTCATTGGCGGTTCGCGAGTTTCTTGAGGGCGTAAAGCGCATCGAGCGCGTCACGCGGGCTCAGGTCGTCGGGGTTGATCTCGGCCAGGCGTGATTCGACCGCGCTGGACGCAGCATGCTCCTGCACTGGAGGCGGGGCGAACAGGTCCACCTGGGCCTGGCTCTCGGAGGCGGAAGTTTCCAGCGCCTCCAGCGCGTGGCGTGCGTGGTTGACCACGCCCGCGGGCATGCCGGCCAGGCGGGCGACCTGGATGCCGTAGCTGCGGCTGGCCGGGCCCTGCTGGATCTCGTGCAGGAAGACGATGTCGTGGCCGGACTCGGTGGCGCTCACGTGCACGTTGACGGCGGCGTGGTGTTTGGCCGGGAACTCGGTGAGTTCGAAGTAGTGCGTGGCGAACAGGGTGTAGGCCTGGGTCTTGTCATGCAGCTGGGTGGCGATGGCACCGGCCAGGGCCAGACCGTCGAAGGTGGAGGTGCCGCGGCCGATCTCGTCCATGAGCACCAGGGACTGCGGTGTGGCAGCGTGGAGGATCTGCGCGGCCTCGGTCATCTCCAGCATGAAGGTGGACTGGGCATTGGCCAGGTCGTCGGCGGCGCCGATGCGGGTGTGGATGGCGTCGATGGGGCCCAGGCGGCAGGCGGTGGCGGGCACGTAGCTGCCCATGGAGGCCAGCAGCACGATGAGGGCGACCTGGCGCATGTAGGTGGACTTACCGCCCATGTTCGGGCCGGTGATGATCTGCATGCGCTGCTTCGGGCCCAGGCGCGTGTCGTTGGCGATGAAGGCACCGCTGCTGGTTTCGGCCAGGCGGGCCTGCACCACGGGATGGCGGCCCTGGCTGATCTCGATGCAGGGCTCGCTGGCGAATTGCGGCGCGCACCACTCCAGCGTGAGCGAACGTTCGGTCAGGGTACAGAGGACGTCCAGCGTGGCGAGCGCCCGCGCGGTGCGCGTGAGGGCGGGGATGTGCGGCGCCAGCTGGTCCAGCAGTTGTTCGTACAGCCACTTCTCGCGCGCCAGGGCACGCTCCTGGGCACTGAGCGCCTTGTCCTCGAAGGCCTTGAGCTCGGGCGTGATGAAACGCTCGGCGTTCTTGAGGGTCTGGCGGCGCCGGTAGTCCTCGGGCACGCGGTCCAGGTTGCTGCTGGTGATTTCGATGTAGAAGCCGTGCACCTTGTTGAACTGCACGCGCAGGTTGGTGATGCCGGTGCGGGCCCGTTCACGGGTTTCGAGTTCCAGCAGGAAACCGTCGCAGTTGGTCTGGATGGCACGCAGCTCGTCGAGTTCGGCGTCCAGGCCGTCGTTGATGACACCGCCGTCGCGCACCAGGGCCGCCGGTTCGGGCAGGATGGCGCGGGCCAGCAGCCCGGCGCAGCCCGCGGGCGGCAGCAGGTGCTCGGCGACCTGGGCCAGCAGGCCCGTCTGGCCAGCCATCACGGGCGCCAGTTGCTCTGTTTTTTGTAGCGTCTGCTGCAGCGCCACGAGTTCACGCGGGCGGACCTGGCGCAGGGCGATGCGGGCGGTGATGCGCTCCACATCGCTGCAGCCCTTGAGCTGCTCGCGCAGTCTGGTCCAGGGGCCGCTGCGCAGGGCGGTGAGCGCGTCCAGCCGCGCTTGCGCCGGGGCCCGGTCGCGCGCGGGCTCCAGCAGCCAGCTTTTGAGCAGGCGGCTGCCCATGCCGGTCATGCAGGTGTCGAGCAGGGAGAAGAGGGTGGGGCTGTCCTCGCCACGCAGGGTCTGCACCAGCTCCAGATTGCGGCGCGTGGTCTGCGGCAGGTCAATCAGCTGGTCGTTGCGCTGCACGCGCAGGTTGTGCACGTGGCTCAGGGCCCGGCCCTGGGTGTGTTCGGCATAGGCCAGCAGGGCGGCGGCGGCGGCGTGGGCCTGGGGCAGGTCGGCTGCGCTCCAGGCGCTCAGGCTGGCGGCTTTCAGCAGCTCCTGCAGCTTGTTCTGGCCCAGGGCGCTGTCGAACTGCCATTCGGGGCGCAGGGCCAGGGCCATGCCGCCGGCCTGCTTCAGGGCCTGCAGGCGTTGCTCGAAAACGGGGGTGGAACCGGCGCTGTAGATCAGTTCGCCGGGAGCGATGCGGGCCAGCCATTCGGGCAATTCGTCGGGGCTGCATTCGGCCAGGTTCACCTCGCCCTGGGTGACGCTGAGCCAGGCCAGGCCCAGGCTGTTGCGCGGGCCCTGGTGCACGGCCAGCAGCAGGGATTCGCTCTTGTCGCTGAGCAGGGCGGAATCGGTGAGCGTGCCGGGCGTGACGACCCGCACCACCTTGCGTTCCACCGGGCCCTTGGCCGTGGCCACGTCGCCCACCTGCTCGCAGATGGCCACCGATTCGCCCAGCTTGATCAGGCGGGCCAGGTAGGTTTCGACCGAGTGGAAGGGCACGCCGGCCATGACCACGGGCTTGCCGCCGGACTGGCCGCGTTGGGTGAGGGTGATGTCGAGCAGGCGAGCGGCCTTCTCGGCGTCCTCGAAGAACACCTCGTAGAAGTCGCCCATGCGATAGAACAGCAGGGTCTGCGGGTACCCGGCCTTGAGGCCGAGGTACTGCTGCATCATGGGGGTGTGGAGGGCCAGATCGGCCGGATTTGCGGACATCCGGGCGAGTCTAAGGCAATGCCGCAGGCGACCCGGCCCGGCCTGGCCCCGGATACCGTGGCGCGCGCACGTCGCCGCGGCGCCCCGCCCATGGCCCTTGCCCTCGCGGAAAGTTACACTGTTGCGACGCACAAGTTGCTGCAAGTGTTCATTCACATACGAGTGGGGGTTCCATGGGCTTGAGACTCAAATTCAATCTGGTGCTGGTCGTGGTCTTTCTGGTCGGTTTCGCCGGCACGGGCTGGATCTCGCGCCAGCTGCTGCAGGACAACGCACGGGATGAGGTGATCCGCAATGCCCGCCTGATGATGGAGGCCGCCCTGGCGGTACGCTCCTACACGGTGGACCAGGTCAAGCCTCACCTGGATCCCATGCTGGCGGAGGTCTTCCTGCCGCAGACCGTGCCGGCCTTCGCCGCGACCGAGACCCTGCATTCGGTGCAGAAAAAATACCCGGGTTACAGCTACAAGGAAGCCACCCTCAATCCGACCAATCCGCGCGACCGCACGACGGACTGGGAGGCTGACATCGTGAACCAGTTCCGTAACGACGAGGGGACCAAGGAGCTGATTTCGGAGCGCAGCGGCGCGACGGGCCGCTTGCTCTACATCGCCAAGCCCATCCAGATCACCAATGCGGCCTGCCTGGCCTGCCACAGTGTGCCGGCCGCCGCGCCCGCGAGCATGCTCAAGCTCTACGGTGAATCCAACGGCTTCGGCTGGAAGCACAACGAGATCATCGGTGCCCAGGTGGTCACGGTGCCCATGGAGGTGCCCATCCTGAACGCGGACCGCGCGCTCAAGACCTTCCTGATCTCGCTGGCGGGTGTCTTTCTGCTGGTCTTTGTGGTGCTCAATCTGATGCTGAGCTGGATGATCGTGCGCCCCATCCGCCAGATGTCCCTGGCGGCCGACAAGGTCAGCACGGGCGACTTCGACGTGCCCGAGTTCGCCGAAAGCGGCAAGGACGAGGTGGCCGTGCTGGGCGGGGCCTTCAACCGCATGCGCCGCAGCCTGGACAAGGCCATGCAGATGATCGACCGCGGCGAGTGAGGAACGCGGCGGGCACATGACAGGCAAAACGAACTCCGGGGACGTGGCCGCGCTCGAGCCGGGCCAGACCGTCTACGAGTACCGCATCGACAAGGTGCTGGGCGGCGGGGGCTTCGGCATCACCTACCTGGCACAGGACGTGAACCTGCAGCTGCCCGTTGCCATCAAGGAGTATTTCCCGGCCAATGTGGCGGTGCGCGACGGAGATCGCACGGTGCGCGTGCGCTCAAACGAGGGCTCGGAGCGTTTCGACTGGGGGCTGGAGCGTTTTGTGGACGAGGCACGGGCCCTGGCCTCCTTCCGGCACCCCAACATCGTGCGGGTGCTGCGCTACTTCAAGGAACACGGCACCGCCTACATCGTGATGGAGTACGAGTCGGGCGACCCGCTCAAGCACTGGGCGGCACGCCAGCCCGGGCTGAACCAGGGGGCGCTGCTGCAGCTGGTCTACCCCCTGCTCGACGGGCTGGAGGCCGTGCACAAGCTCAACTTCCTGCACCGCGACATCAAGCCCGACAACATCTACATCCGGGCCGACGGCAGCCCTGTGCTGCTGGACTTCGGGGCCGCGCGCCGTGTCAGCAGCGACCACGACATGACCAATATCGTGAGCCCCGGTTTCGCGCCCTTCGAGCAGTACCACAGCAAGGGCAACCAGGGGCCGTGGACCGACCTGTATTCCCTGGGCGCGGTGCTGTACTGGCTGGTTACGGGAAACAAGCCGGTGGAGGCTGCCTCGCGCGTGCGCGAGGACACCATGCCCAAGGCCGTGGACCTGGCCAACCGGGCGGCCTTCGGCCTGCCCTTGCTGCAGGCCATCGACTGGGCGATGCAGCCCCATGAGAAAGACCGCCCGCAGAGCGTGGCTGCCTTGCGCAATGCCCTGCGCAATTCCGAGCTGGCACCGACCGAACTCAAGACTCAGCTGCACACGCAGATCCAGACCCAGCTGATGGACAGCGGGCGCAACAGTTCGCGCACCGGCAGCGACGAGCATTCGCGCAAGAACGTGATGGGCACCATCATGTTCCTGGACCTCGTGGCCTATTCCACGCGCAGCGTGGACCAGCAGGTGGCGCTCAAGACCCTGTTCAACGAGCTCATCAGCAAGGCCATCGACGGCGTGGACACGTCCTCGCGCATCATGCTGGACACGGGCGACGGCGCGGCCATCTGCTTCCTGGGCGACCCGGAAGAGGCCCTGGTCTCGGCGCAACTGTTGCGCGACCTGCTGCTGCAGAAGTACCACCAGAAGCTGTCCATGCGCGTGGGCCTGCACCTGGGGCCGCTGCGTCTGCTCAAGGACATCAATGACCGCATGAACGTGGTGGGCGACGGCATCAACGTGGCGCAGCGCATCATGGATTTTTCCAGCCCCAACCAGATCATGGTTTCGCGCGCCTACTACGACGTGATCTCGCGCATCAGCGACGGCGCCGAGGAACTGTTCGAATTCCTCGGCGAGCGTTTCGACAAGCATGAACGCGCGCACGAGGTCTACCGCCTGCTGGACCAGCGCGGCGTGCGCCTGAACGCGGCTGCCAGCGAATCCACGACCCTGCTGCTGGCCGACCTGCCGCCCATTCCCGTCGAGGAGGTGCAGGCCATCGAGGCCGAGCTGACCAAGGCCATCGGCCCCCTGGCCCATGTGCTCATGAAAAAGAGCGTCTCGCGCGCGGCCGACGCCCAGGCCCTGCGCGAGATGCTGTCGGTGTCCATCCAGGACCTGGTCGCGCGCGCGGCCTTCGTGGCGGGCCGCAGCCGGCGGGACCAGTCGACCACGTTGCCGCCCGGGCGCAGCCATCCGCTGAGCCAGCCCCTGTCGCAACCGCTCTCGCGTCCACATTCGGGCGGCATCAGCACCAGCGGCCGCACCAGCACGCGCACGGGTAGCAGTGGCGTGCCCAATTTCGAGCCTGCGCAGCTGGAGCCGCTGGAGCGCGCCCTGAGCCAGTACATCGGCCCCCTGTCGAAAACCCTGGTGCGGCGCGAAGCCTCGAAGCAGACCGAGTGGGCTGCCCTGCTGCAGGCCCTGGCCCAGCAGATCGACAAGCCCGAGGACCGCCAGCGTTTCCTCGCCGCGGCCGGCAAGGCACGCGGGCACTGATGTCGCGCTGAATCAGGCTAGGCCGAGCAGCCTCGCCAGGCTCTGCTCATCCCCAGGCGACACCAGCATCAGGTGCTGCTCCAGCTCACGCAGGTGCTGGTCCATGAGCTTGACTGCGCCTGCGGCATCACCCTTGGCGATGCAGTCCACGATGCGCTCATGTTCGTCATGCTCGCAGGCGGCATTGCCCGGGGGCTGGTGCACCGCGACGATGAGGGAGCAGCGCGAGACGATCTCGCTCAGGTAACGCTGCAGGATGGGGTTGCCCGAGAGTTCGGCCAGGCGCAGGTGGTAGGCGCTGGCCAGGCGGGCCCAGGCCGGCTGGTCGTAGCGGTGCATGGCCTCGTGTTCGGCGCGCAGCTGTTCGCGCAGGGCCTTGAGGTCGCGCGCGGTGGCGCGTTCGGTCACCAGGTGCACGATGGCCGCTTCCAGCGCGCGGCGCGCCTCGAAGATCTGGCGGGTTTCCTCGCGGGTGGGCACGGCCACGATGGCGCCGCGGTTGGGGCGCAGCTGCACGATGTGGTCGTGCTCCAGTTTTTGTAGCACCTTGCGCACCACCGAGCGGCTTACCTGGAACAGTTCGCACAGCGGTGCCTCGGGCAGCTTGGTGCCGGGCTTGAGCCGCTGGCTCATCACGCTGTCGAAGACGGCGCGGTAGATGCGTTCCTCCACATCGCCGCTTTCATCGTTCTTGAGCAGGGCGTCTTCCACGCGCGGCGCGGTGGCGGCTTTGCGGGCCGCTGCCGTGTGGCGGGGGCGCTTGGCGCGGGTGGTGGTGTCAGTCGATTTGGGCATGCAGGGTACGGGCCAGTCGGATCAGTGCCAGGTCGCTGCCTGCGGGTCCCAGCAAGGAGATGCCCAGCATATCACCAGAGGATGCGCGCAAAGGCAGGCTGACCTGGGGCAGGCCCGAGAGACCAGCGATGCAGGTGATGGCCATGCTGCGCAGGCGCACGGCGTCCACCGCGGCGGGATCGGCGTTGCGCAGCGGGGCCAGGCTGGCGGCCGAGGGCAGCACCAGCACGCCGTCCGTGCCCAGCAGGCTGCGCACCTGGGCGCGCATGGCGGCCGCGGCGCCGCGCGCGGTGGCGGCGGCCTCGGCCGTGACGGTGCTGGCGTTGTGCCAGCGAGCGGCGATGGCCGGGGCGAAGACCGGTTGCATCTGCTTGATCCAGGCGCCGTGGGTGCGCCAGCCCTCAAAGGCACCTGCCGTGACATAGGTCTGGCGCCATTGCGCCAGGCCCTGGGGTTCGGCCACGCGCACCACTTCGGGGGTGACGGCCAGCTGCCGCGCCAGGGCGTCGCGCACGGCCTGCAGGGGTTCGGTGAAGATCGGGTCGGCCAGCTCCCAGGCGTCCTGTGCCACGAGCAGGCGACGCGGTGCGTAGTCGCTGGGGGGCAGCAGCACGGCGCCCACGCGCTCGAAGACTTCGCCCTCGCTGGCCAGCCAGGTGGCGGTGTCGAAGCTGGGGTGCAGGGGCACCAGGCCGCGGGCCGAGACCAGGCCGTGCGTGGTGCGCAGGCCCCACAGACCGCAGTAGCTGGCGGGCACGCGGGTGGAGCCGCCGGTGTCGGTGCCCAGGGCAAAGTCCACCAGGCCGGCGGTGACGGCGGCGGCCGAGCCGCTGGAGGAGCCGCCGGTGACGCGGTCCGGGTAGCGGGCGTTGAGGGGCGTGCCGTAGTGGATGTTGTCGCCGTGCAGGCTGTAGGCCAGCTCGTCGGTCAGCACCTTGCCCATGAGGGTGGCGCCGGCGTCCAGCAGCTGGGCCACCACGTCGCTGTGGCGCGTGGCCACGGGGTGGGAGGCCAGCCAGACGGGGTTGCCGGCACCGGTGGTGTGGCCGGCCACGTCGAACAGGTCCTTGGCGGCAAAGCGCAGCCCGGCCAGGGGGCCGCCGGGCTGGCCGTCGACGACAAAACGGCCGTGCGGCACCCAGGCGCCGACGGTGTCTGTGATGGGGAAATTCATGCGTGGTCCTCGGGGTGCAGGCGGGCCAGGCCCTCCATGTGCTGGCAGATGGCGCCGGGGGTGGTGAACCAGATCTCGCCGCGGTCGCGCGCCGCCACCAGGTGCTGCAGGGCGCGGCGCAGGTGGCGCAGGCGGTAGGGCTGGCCCACCAGATAGGGGTGCAGGGCCAGGCCCATGACCAGGGGCTGGCTGCGCGACTGCTCGAGCATCTCGTCGGCGTTGTCGATGACCATCTGCGCGAAGTCCTTGGCGTCCATCTGGCGGCCCACGATCATGGGGATGTCGTTGAGCTCCTGCGGGTAGGGGATGGACCACAGGCCGCGGCCATCGCGCGTGCGCATGATCTGGGGCTGGTCGTCATGGCTCCAGTTGAGCGTGTAGCGGTAGCCGGTCTCGGCCAGCAGGTCGGGTGTGAGCGGGCTCTCAGAGATCCAGGGCGAGAGCCAGCCAGCCGGCGCGGTGCCGCTGCGCAGCTGGATGCGCTCGCCGCATTGCTGCAGCAGCTCGCGCTCGGAGGCCTCGTCCAGCACACCCTGGCGCTCGGCGTTGCTGTGGCCGTGGCCCACGATCTCGTCACCGCGCGCCACGCAGGCGGCCACGAGTTCGGGGCAGTGGTCGTAAAGCGCGGTGTTGATCAGGGCGGCAGCCGGCAGGCCCAGCTGGTCGAACAGTTCCAGGCAGCGCCAGGCGCCCACGCGGTTGCCGTATTCGCGCCAGCTGTAGTTGAGCACGTCGGGCTGGGGCGAGGCCGGGCCGATCATGGCGCCCAGGCCTTCACCGAAGGCGAAGTGTTCGATGTTGAAGCCGATGTAGACCGCCAGGCCCGCGCCGTTGGGCCAGCGGTAGCCGGGACGGCGTGTGATGGGCCGGTAGGCAAAACGCCCGTGGTCGGGCAGGGGGCCGAGGTACTGGGCCGGCATGGTGCTCATGCGCCTCACAGGGTGGCCAGGCCGGCGCGCACCAGCAGCCATTCGGCGCTGTCGTTCCAGACGTCCATCTGCGTGATCAGGCCCTGCTTCACGACATAACGGTCCACATAACGGTTGCCTTCGAAAGGCGTGCCGTCGGGCCAGGCGCCGTAGAGCGTGCCGCGGCTGTAGACGATGGTTTCATCGGCGGTGCCGCCGGCCACGGTCTCGGTGGCGTCGATCTTCTTCTTGACCCACTGGTAGCGCGTGGCGTTGAAGGCCGCGCATTCGGCGGGGGCGGACATCTCGCGCCCGCCCGTGAAGCGGATGCGCAGACCGGGCGCGACGTAGCGTGCTGCCGCGGCGGGCTCGGGAATCATCAGCAGGCGCAGGTATTCGTCCACCACGGCGGCGGGGGTGGCGGGTGCCTCGGTCTGGTTCATGGTCTTGGTTTCCATGGTCGTTTTCCTCTCGGTAGGCCCTCTTTTGGTGCCGGGTGCACCATGCAGGGCTGCTGGGCGTGTACGATTAAAGTGCTTGCAAAAGATATGCCATATTGTCGACAATCTAATCATATATATGAAAACAAAGTAAATATCATCGTGCAGACATTGGCACGCGAATTGCATGTTGAAAGAGCCCGCGGGCTGACCCGCTTTCTGTCCTTCCACCCATAGGAGTACCGCCATGAACCCTTGCTCTTTCTCCGCGCTGCGTCGCGCGCTGCTGGCCTCCGGCCTGGCCCTGGCTGCGGCCGGCCCGGTGCTGGCCAATGAACCCATCAAGATCGGCCTGGTGACGGCGCTGTCGGGCCAGTCGGCCCTGGCGGGTGAAGCCATCACGCGCGGCATGCAGGTGGCGATCGACGAGATCAATGCCAAGGGCGGCCTGCTGGGCGGGCGCAAGCTGGAGCTGGTGCGCCGCGACGACGAGGCCAACCCCGCCAAGGGTGTGGTGGCCGCGCGCGAACTGATCTACCGCGAAAAAGTGGCGGTGGTCTTCGGCGGCCTGGACACCCCGGTGTCCATGGCCATCGTGCCGCTGATGAATCAGGAGAAGGTGCCTTTCATGGGCCCCTGGGCCGCCGGCACGGGCATCACCAAGAACGGTGCCAACCCCAACTTCGCCTTCCGCGTTTCCGCGGTGGACGAGATCGTCGACGTGGGCATGCTGGCCTACGCGCAGAAGAACTTCAAGGCGGCCAAGCCCGGCCTGATCCTCGTGAACAACCCCTGGGGCGAGAGCAATGAAAAGGGCCTGAAGGCCGCCATGGCCGCCAAGGGTGTGACGCCCGCCGGCGTGGAGAAGTTCGAAGGCAATGATGTGGACATGGTGCCGCAGCTCACGCGCCTGAAGGCTGCGGGCGCCGACACCCTGTTCATGGTGGGCAACGTCGGCCCCTCGGCCCAGGTGGTCAAGTCGCTGGAGCGCATGGGCTGGAAGGTACCGGTGGTGTCGCACTGGGGTCCGGCCGGCGGCCGTTTCACCGAACTGGCCGGCGCCATGGCCAAGGACGTGCACTTCGTGCAGACCTACAGCTTCTTCGGCAAGCAGACGCCCGTGGGCGAACGCGTGATCAAGGCCCTGATGGCCAAGTACCCGGCCATCAAGGGCCCGGGCGACATCTCGCCCGCGGTCGGCGTGGCCAATGCCTACGACGCCATGCACCTGACGGCCCTGGCCATCCAGGCTGCCGGCTCCACCAGCGGTGACGCGGTGCGCCAGGGTTATTACAAGATCGACAAGTACGAAGGCCTGATCAAGACCTACGTCAAGCCTTTCACGGCCGAGGTGCACGACGCGGTGCAGTCCAGCGACTACGTCTGGGCGCAGTTCATCGACAACCGTATCGTGCCGGTCGGAATGAATTGAAAACTTGCGAATAAATCTACTGCGCGGCCCGATCGCGGCGTTGGGCGGTGCTCGCCATCCTCACGTACCTCAAGTACGTTCCGGTGGCTGTGCTCCGTCCGCCTTGCGCTAGGGCCGATCGCTACGATTTCTTCACAAGTTTGGCGCCAGGTGATGTGAAGACATGGAGGGTTCCCGGTGGGAGCCATCCGTTCCGGGAGGTCCGACGGCGGGTCCCCCTTTAATCTGCTGAAGAAGGAAGACGCATGTCGGAGTTATCCGCGCTGGTCAGCGGCCTGGGACTGGGCAGCATGTACGGGCTGATGGCCCTGGGTTTTTACGTGACCTATGCCGTCAGCGGTACGGTCAACTTTGCCCAGGGGAGCTCCATGATGCTGGGCGCGGTGCTCACCTACACCTTCGCGCAGACGCTAGGCTGGCCGGGCTGGGCGGCGGTGCTGCTGGCCCTGGCCCTGTGCGCGGCCTACGGCCTGCTGGTGGAACTGCTGGCGGTGCGGCCTTTCGTGAACCGCGGCTCGGACGCCTGGCTCATGGCCACGGTGGCGCTGGGCATCGTGCTGGACAACGTGATCATGGCCACCTACGGCAAGGAGCCGCGCAGCCTGCCCTCGCCGCTGGCGCAGTCGCCGCTGGAGGTGGCGGGTGTGGGCCTGGGGGTGTATCCGCTGCAGCTGCTGATTCCCGTCGTGGGCCTGGCGCTGGCGGCGGTGCTGCACACGCTCTCGCGCCGCACGCGCTGGGGCACGGCCATGCTGGCCGTGGTGCAGAACCGCGCGGCCGCGCGCCTCATGGGCATCCCGATCCGGCGCGCCGTGGCCCTGGCCTTTGCGCTCTCGGCCCTGTTCGCGGGCATCGCCGGCGTGCTGATCGCGCCGCTGACCAATGTGCATTCCGACATGGGCACGCTGTTCGGCCTCAAGGCCTTTGCCGTGGCCATCCTGGGCGGCATCACGAGCGCCTGGGGCGTGATGCTGGCCGGTCTCCTGTTCGGTGTGGTGGAGGCCATGATCACCGCCACCCTGGGCTCGGGTTACACGCAGATCCTGACCTTCGCGCTGGTGATCGCGGCGCTGGCCTGGCGGCCCAACGGCCTGTTCGGCCGTGCGGAGGTGAAGAAGGTATGAACGGATACAAGACGGCCCGCCCCCTGCTGGGCCTGGGCACACCCCTGCAGATTCTTGCGCTGCTGGTGGTGCTGGGGCTGGGCGCGGGCCTGGCCCTCTCGCTCAACGGTTACTGGGTCTTCGTGCTGGCCCAGGTGGCACTGCTGACCCTGGTGGGCGTGGGCCTCAATGTGCTGGTGGGGCTGACGGGCCAGGTGTCCTTCGGCCACGTGGGCTTCTATGCCATCGGCGCCTACACGGTGGCCATCCTCACCACCAAGGCCGGTGTCAGTTTCTGGCTGGCCTGGCCCATCGCGGCCGTGATCGGCGGGGCCTGCGGCGCGCTGCTGGCATTGCCGGCGCTGCGTGTGAAGGGCCCGTACCTGGCGATGATCACCATCGCCTTCGGTTTCATCGTCGAGAACGGCATCATAGAAGCCAGCGCGCTGACGGGCGGGCAGAACGGCATCATGGGCCTGGCGGCGCCCTCCCTGGGCGGCCTGGCCCAGGGCGAACGAGCCGCGGCGCTGCTGGCCATTGCCGCGGCCGGCCTGGGGCTGGGGGCCTACGCCTGGCTGGCGCGCGGCACCTGGGGCGCGGCGATGCGCGCCGTGCGCGACGCCGAGACCGCGGCCGAATCGGTCGGCCTGAACCCGCTGGTGATCAAGACCGCGGCCTTTGCCGTCTCGGCCCTGTGCGCGGCGGCGGCCGGTGCGCTGTTTGCGCCGCTCTCGGGCTTCGTGACACCGCACACCTTCGGTTTCCTGCAGTCCATCCTCTTCGTGCTGGTGGTCATGCTGGGCGGCGCCGGCTCGGTGGCCGGGCCCCTGGTGGGGGCGCTGCTGGTGGGCATGCTGCCCGAACTGCTTTCGGGGCTGGAGGAATTCCGCCTGCTGTTCTTCGGTGTGCTCCTGCTGGTGGTCCTCTGGGTGGCGCCCGACGGCGTCGTGGGCTGGCTGCAGCGCCTGCGCGCCATGTGGCGCCCGGCTCCGGTAGTCGCGCCGCGTGTACCTGCCTCGGGCAGTCTGGCCCTGCCGGCGCGCGCGCGCCTGGGCCTGAAGGCCGAGAGCCTGGGCATGCAGTTCGGCGGCGTGCGCGCGGTCTCGGAGCTGAGCTTCGAAGCGCGCGCTGGCGCGGTGACCAGCCTGATCGGCCCCAATGGCGCGGGCAAGTCCACGGCCCTCAATATGCTGGGCGGCTTCTACCTGCCCACGGCCGGTGCCTTTGCGCTGGGCGGCGAGGCCCTGGCCGGCCGCAGCGCCATGCAGATCGCGCGCCGCGGCGTGGCGCGCACCTACCAGACCTCACAGCTCTTCGGAACCTTGAGCGTGCTGGACAACGTGGTGCTGGCCATGCAGCGCGGCCGCCTGGGCCCCTTGCTGGGCGCATCGCGCCGGCACGCGAGCGCGCACACGGCGCGTGCGGCCGAGCTGCTGGCTTTCTGCGGCTACGTGGGTGACCCGGCGGCGCTGGCGGCCGACCTGCCGCACGTGGACCGACGCCTGGTGGAGATCGCCCGCGCCCTGGCCACCGACCCCGAGGCCCTGCTGCTGGACGAGCCGGCCGCGGGCTTGTCGCGCGAGGACAAGGAGCGCCTGGGTGCGCTGCTGCGGCGCATCGCCGTGGCGGGCATCACGGTGCTGCTGGTGGAACATGACATGACCCTGGTGATGGGCATCAGCGACCACGTCGTGGTGCTCGACGCTGGTGTGCGCCTGGCGACAGGCACACCGGCCGAGGTCCAGGCCAACCCGGCGGTACAGCAGGCCTACCTGGGCGAGTCCCTGGCCAGCGAAAGCGCACCGCGTGCGGCCGTGGCGGCCCGCCCCGAGATGCTGGGTGTGGGCGCCCTGGTGGCCGGCTACGGCGCCGAGCCCGTGCTGCACGGCATCGATCTGCAGGTGCGACGTGGTGAGGTGGTGGCCCTGCTGGGCGCCAACGGCGCGGGCAAGTCCACGCTGATGAAGGCGCTGGCCGGTCTGCACCGGCCCGTGCTGGGGGGCATCCACCTCGAAGGCCGTGAGCTCAAGAACCTGGGGGCCGAGCAGGTGGTGGCCCAGGGCGTGGTGCTGGTGCCCGAGGGGCGCCAGGTGTTTGCTGAACTCAGCGTGCTGGACAACATCCGCCTGGGGGCCTTCCTGCAGCCCGCGGACCGCGAAGCGCGGGTGGAGGAACAGCTGCAGCGTTTCCCGCGCCTGCGCGAGCGCCTGCAGCAGCGTGCGGGTCTGCTCTCGGGCGGTGAGCAGCAGATGCTGGCGATTGCGCGCGCGTTGATGTCGAAGCCGCGTATCCTCCTGCTCGATGAACCTTCATTGGGCCTGGCGCCCAAGATCATTGCCGAACTCTTCGCCGCGCTGGACCAGCTGCGGAGCGAGGGCATGACCCTGCTGCTGGTGGACCAGATGGCCGGCTTGGCCCTGGCCCTGGCGGACCGGGCCTATGTGATCGAGGGAGGGCGTATCGTGGCGCAAGGCACGGCAGCGGAGATCGCCGCCGACGGCGCCCTGGCCCAGGCCTATCTGGGCGAGCAGGTGGGACATCACTGAGACATCATCGAGAAGCGGGAGCGTACATGGCGATGGAGATCAATGCGCCGGCCGTGCTGGCCGAAGTCACGGCGGCCTTCGCGCGTTACGAGGACGCGCTGGTGCACAACAAGGTGGAGGTGCTGGACGAGCTGTTCTGGAACAGCCCCCACACCCTGCGTTACGGCGCCACCGAGAACCTCTACGGCTTTGCCGAGATCCAGGCCTTTCGCGCGGGGCGCCCGTCCGCGGGCCTGTCGCGCGAGCTCACCCGCACGGTGATCACCACCTACGGCACCGACTACGCCACGGCCAACACCGAGTTCCGTCGGACCGGCAGCGAGGCCATCGGCCGGCAAAGCCAGACCTGGCTGCGCACGCCTGCGGGCTGGCGCGTGGTGGCCGCGCACGTGAGCCTGCTGGCCGCGCCAGCGGTGTCCTCGCGCTGAGGCTCAGGGCTGGGGTTCGCGCTTGCCGGGCACCAGCGCGTGCGCGCGCAGCTGCTCGAGTGTGACGTAGTCCAGCGCGCGCAGGTGCGTGCATTCCAGCACCACGGGCGGGGCCACACCGGCCTCCAGCGCTTCCTTCCAACGCAGGGCGCACAGGCACCAGCGGTCACCGGCCTTGAGGCCGGGAAAGCGGTATTCAGGGTGCGGCGTGACGAGGTCGTTGCCGCGCGCCAGGGCAAAGTCCAGGAAAGCCTGGGTCAGGCGCGCACAGATGACGTGCGAACCCAGGTCGTGCGCGTCTGTCTTGCAACAGCCGTCGCGGTGAAAACCGGTGAGCGGGTCATAGGAGCAGGGCATGAGCTCGGCGCCCAGTACGTTCAAAGCAGGCATGGCAACAGCTTAGGGCAAAAGCCCGGTTTTTGCCAAGGTCCCTGCGCCTGAGGATGGGACCGGTGCCCGGATCCCGACCCACAACTGTGCAAAGTACCGTTTTGCAGGGTTTGTGCTGGCTGACGGAGCGTCTCGGGCTCTTGCGGGCGTGCCAAGTCGATTACCATGTTCTCCACAGGCCGCGGGCCTGCCCGCCCGCCCGCCTGCCGCGGCGCGGCAAGAACCAAACGAGACATGGCTGCCGCCGACGACGACAAGAATGAGATTTCACGGCTTCGCGCACAGCTGCGGGAGGCCGAGTTGCGTTTGCAGGCGCGCGAGCGCGACTGGGAGCTGCTGGAGCGCCAGCGGCGCCATACACAACAGCTCTTCACCGCCGCCTTTGACGAAAGCCC
This sequence comes from Hylemonella sp., assembly GCA_040376915.1. Lineage (GTDB taxonomy): Bacteria > Pseudomonadota > Gammaproteobacteria > Burkholderiales > Burkholderiaceae_C > Hylemonella. The sequence goes on along the minus strand of JBEIPS010000028.1, from coordinate 11,020 downwards.
GGAGGCCATAGGCCTGTCGCGCCTGGACGACGGCCTGATGGTCGACGTCAACCAGGAGTGGCTGGCCGTCACCGGCTACACACGCGAAGAGGTCATCGGTCATACCGTGGTGGAAATCGGGCACTGGCCGGACCGGGATACGCGTGAAGCGGCCATCGGTGAACTGCGCGTCAGCGGCCGCCTGCGTGACCACGAGGCCGTCGCCCACCTCAAGGGCAAGGGCAAACGCCTGGTGCGCCTGAACGGCACCGTGATCGAGGTGAATGGCGAGAAGCACATCCTGATGTACATCAAGGACATCACTTCCGAGCGCATGGCCGAGGAGTCGCTGCGCTCGGGCGAGATGGCCGTGGCCCAGGCCAATGAAAAGCTCAGAGCCCAGCTCGAACTCTATGACCTGACCGAGAGCCTGGCACGTGTCGGCCACTGGACGGCCAGCCCGGATGCCCAGACCATCACTTTCTCGCGCGGTCTGCGGAGCCTGGCCGGCGAGGACTCGGGTCAGCCTGCCCGCACCAGCGGTTCGGCTCGCAGCCGCATCCATCCGGACGACATGCCGATCTTCCTGGCAGCGCGCCAGAGCATGGACGGCCGCCTCATCACCTACCGCTGGCTGCATCCGGACGGCAAGGTGCACTGGCTGCGCTCGCGCTTGCATCGCCAGCACAACGCCGACGGCAGCGTGACCGACATCGGCGTGGTGCAGGACGTCACGGTCGAGTACGAAGCCAGCCTGGCCCTGCAGGAAAAGCTGGATTTCATCGAGAAGATCACCAGCCACATCCCCGACGTGCTGTTCCAGTACGAGATCCGGGCCAACGGCACGTCTTGGTTCCCCTTCATCAGCGCCAGCGTGCAGGACATGTTCCACATCTCGCCGCAGGCGGCGCGGCGCGAGGCCAGCCGCATCTTTGCCCCCATCCACCCCGAGGACCGCGCGGGGGTGTTCGCCAGCATGAACGCGGCGTACTACGACGGCGGAACCTGGAGACACGAGTTCCGCCTGCGCTTCAGCGACGATACCCAGCGCTGGCTGCTGGGCAATGCCATCACGCGAGCCGAGGCCGGGGGGCAGCTGGTCTCCTACGGGTCCATCACCGACATCACCGAACGCAAGCTGGCCGAGACCCGCTTGCAGGACAGCGAGGCGCGCTTCCGCAGCCTGACCGACCTGTCGTCCGACTGGTACTGGGAGATCGACGAGAACTTCCGCTTCACCAACTTCGTCGGTTACCGCGACGGCAAGTCCATCATGACCCAGGCCGACAGCCTGGGCAAGACGCGCTGGGAACTCGGCGCGCTGAACCTCAACGAGGAAGACTGGGCCGCGCACCGCCGGGTGCTGGAGTCACACCAGTCCTTCCGCGACCTGGAACTGCAGCGGCTCGATGCCGACGGGCAGACCTACTGGGTGGCCGTCAGCGGCACACCGATCTTCGATGGCAAGGGGCAGTTCCGGGGTTATCGCGGCATCGGCCGCGACATCAGCAAGCGCAAGCTCGCCGAGGACGAAACCCAGCGCCTGGCTTTCTACGACACCCTGACGGGCCTGCCCAACCGTCGCCTCCTGATGGACCGGCTGTCACACGCCCAGGTCACCAGCGCGCGCAACCGTCACTACGGCGGTCTGCTCTTCATTGACCTGGACAACTTCAAGGACCTCAACGACACCCTGGGCCACGATGTCGGTGACCTGCTGCTCGAGCAGGTGGCGCTGCGCCTGGTCTCCTGCTTGCGCGAAGGCGATACGGCCGCGCGTTTCGGCGGCGACGAGTTCGTGGTGATGCTCGAGGACCTGAGCGAGAACGACACCGATGCCGCGCGCCAGGCCGAGCTGGTGGCCGAGAAGATCATCGCCCGCCTCAACGCGCCCTATGAGCTCGTGGGCCGCGAGCACAACAGCTCGCCGAGCATAGGCATCACGCTGTTCTGCGGCGCGGTACTGGGGGTGGACGAGTTGCTCAAACGCGCCGACGTGGCCATGTACCAGGCCAAGGCGGCCGGGCGCAACACACTGCGCTTTTTCGATCCACAGATGCAGGCGGCCGTGCTGGCACGTGCCGCGCTCGACGCCGATCTGCGCCTGGGCCTGCAGCGTGAGGAGTTGTTGCTGCATTACCAGCCGCTGGTGGACGGGCGCAACCGCATCGTCGGGTACGAGGCCCTGCTGCGCTGGCGCAACCCCGGGCGGGGCATGGTGCAGCCGGGTGAGTTCATCGCCATGGCCGAGCAGACCGGCCTGATCCTGCCGATCGGCCAGTGGGTCTTGCGCACGGCCTGTCGCCAGCTGGTGGCGTGGTCGGCGCAGCCGGCCACCAGCAAGCTGAGCCTGGCGGTCAATGTCAGCGCGCGCCAGTTCCGCCAGAGCGACTTCGTGGGCCAGGTGCAGGCTGTGCTGGACGAGACCGGGGTCGACCCGCAATACCTGAAGCTGGAGCTGACCGAGAGCGTGCTGATCAGTGATGTGGAAGACGCCATCCGCAAGATGGCGCTGCTGCGCGAGCGCGGCGTGCGTTTTGCGCTGGACGATTTCGGCACCGGCTATTCATCGCTGAGTTACCTCAAGCGCCTGCCGCTGGACCAGCTCAAGATCGACCAGTCCTTTGTGCGGGACGTGCTGGCCGACCCCAACGACGCGGCCATCGTGCGCACCATCCTGGCCCTGGCGCAGAGCATGGACCTGCAGGCCGTCGCCGAGGGTGTGGAGACCGAAGGCCAGCGCCAGTTCCTGCTGGACAGCGGCTGCATGGTGTTCCAGGGTTACCTCTTCGGTCGCCCGGGACCGTTGGGCCACACGGTCATACCGGCTTGAGGCCGGCATTCAACTGCTGATTATTCGAAGGCGCCCTGGTCGCGCTCGTCGCCGTTGCCGTTACCCGACGACAGGCTGAGCTTGTCGGCGTTCTGGCGTGCCTCGGCCTTCTCGCCGGCACCGGCGAACTTGCTGTACTTGTGCAGCAAGGGCACGAGCTGGCCGTAGATGCGCGGGGCGCCGGCCAGGCATTCCTTCTGCTCCAGGAAATCCGACTCACCGGTGAAGTTGCCCACCAGGCCACCGGCCTCGGTGACCAGCAGCGAACCGGCAGCTACGTCCCAGGGGCTCAGGCCGGTTTCGAAGAAGCCGTCGGTGAAACCGGCGGCCACATAGGCCAGGTCCAGCGCGGCGGCGCCCGGACGGCGCAGGCCGGCGGTGCGCTGCATGATGTCGCTCATCATGGCCAGGTAGGCTGGGAAGTTGTCGCCCTGGCGGAAGGGAAAACCGGTGGAGATCAGGCACTGCGAGAGCATGGTGCGCTTGCTCACGCGGATGCGGCGCTCGTTCATGTAGGCGCCGCGGCCCTTGGTGGCCGTGAAGAGGTCGTTGCGCGATGGGTCGTAGATGACGGCCTGTTCGACCTTGCCCTTGACGGCCAGCGCGATGCTGACGCAATAGACGGGGAAGCCGTGGATGAAGTTGGTGGTGCCGTCCAGCGGGTCAATGATCCAGACGTGGTCGGAATCCTGGGCGCCACGTGTGCGGCCGGTCTCCTCACCCCAGATGGCGTGGCCCGGATAGGCCGTCAGCAGCGTTTCGATGATGGTCTCTTCGCTGGCATGGTCCACCTCGGTCACGAAGTCGTTCACCTGCTTCTGCGAGACGCGGACCGACTCGACATCAAGGGCCGCGCGGTTGATGATGGCGCCGGCGGCGCGGGCGGCCTTGATGGCCACGTTGAGCATGGGGTGCAGATTGGGGGACGACATAAATTGTGAGGCGTTGGGGGGCTGCGTGATGCGCAGTCCCTGGCAGGCTGGAAGAGCGGGAAAGCCGGTCCGGCGATGCGGGCGGCGACAATAGGGCCAGATTTTACCCGCAGCGCCCGTTTTTCATGCAAACCACCCCTTTTCGTACCCGTTTCGTGCTGATCGGGACCAGCCACGCCGGCAATGTGGGCGCCGCCGCGCGCGCCATCAAGGTCATGGGTTTCGATGAGCTGGTGCTGGTGGCGCCGCGCTGGGCCAATGTCTTGCGGCGCGAGGAAACCATCCAGCGCGCCAGCGGGGCGCTGGACGTGCTGGAGAACGCCCGCATCGTCGAGACCCTGGACGAGGCCCTGGAGGGCATGAGCCACCTGTGCGCCACCGCCATGACCCCGCGCGACTTCGGCCCCCCCACCCGCGCCCCGCGCGAGCACTTCGCCCAGCTGGTGGCGGAACAGACACAATTCGCCGCCGGGCCGCCCCAAGGCGAATTAGCCCCCTCGGGGGGCAGCGACCCGCGCAGCGGTGGAGCGTGGGGGCCACATACAGGCGTGGCCTTTCTCTTCGGTTCCGAACGCTTCGGCATGCGCAACGAAGACGTCTACCGCTGCCACGTGGCGCTGAGCATCCCGACGAATCCGAAGTTCGGCTCACTCAATCTTGGCGCTGCCCTGCAGGTGATCGCCTACGAGTGGCGCCTGGCTCTGGGCGGTTTCCCCGTACAGGAGGCCACGGCCCCGGTGGTGCGGGCCGACGCGCCCCAGGTGGCCGGTTTGCTGACGCACCTGGAACAGGCCCTGGTGGCCGTGGGTTTCCTCGACCCGGATGCGCCCAAGAAGCTGATGCCACGCCTGAACAGCCTGTTCAACCGCGCCGAGTTGACGCAAGAGGAAATCCATATCCTCAGAGGTGTCGCCAAGGCCATGCTGGAGACGGCGGACAAGGCCAAGCGCTAGACTAGCCATATGTTTGCCCGCATCCGCTCCGACATCCAGTGCATCCTCGACCGCGACCCGGCTGCCCGCAGCGCCTGGGAGGTGCTGACCTGCTACCCCGGCCTGCATGCCATCGTGATGCACCGCTGGGGCCATTGGTGCTGGACGCACGGCCTCAAGTGGCTGGGGCGTTTCATCTCGCACATCAGCCGCTGGTTCACGGGCATCGAGATCCACCCGGGCGCCAGGATCGGCGAGCGTGTCTTCATCGACCACGGCATGGGCGTGGTGATCGGCGAGACCGCCGAGGTGGGCGATGGTTGCACCATCTACCACGGCGTCACGCTGGGCGGCACCTCGCTCTACAAGGGCAGCAAGCGCCACCCGACTCTCGGCCGTGACGTGGTGGTGAGTGCGGGCGCCAAGGTGCTGGGCGGCTTTGAAGTGGGCGATGGCGCCAAGATCGGCAGCAATGCGGTGGTCATCAAGCCGGTGCCGGCGGGTGCCACGGCCGTGGGCATCCCGGCGCGCATCATCCCGTCCAGGGCGGGTGAAAGCGCCGATGTGACCTCACCCGAGAAGAAGTTCACGGCCTACGGCATCACGCAGGAAGACGATCCGCTGAGCCAGGCCATGAAGGGCCTGATCGACAACGCGGGTTCGCAGGAGCACCAGATCGCCCTGCTGTGGCAGGCCATCGAGAAACTGTCCTCGGGCAAGCCCATGTCCGATTGCGTGCCCGGCGACGCCGCGCGCGAAGAGAACTTCGAAAAAGACAAGCTCAACCAGCTGGTCGGCAAGTAGGGCGTCGCGTCAGGCTTTGCCGGTCGCGCGTGCGCCCAGCACGTTGACCACCAGCCCCCCCATCACCAGCGCCGCGGCGCCGAGTTTCCAGGCCTGCAGGGGTTCACCCAGCAGCAGGGCCGAGCTGCCCATGCCGAAGACCGGGATCAACAGGGCCATGGGGGTGATGGTGGCGGCCGGGTGGCGCGCCAGCAGCCAACCCCAGGCGCCGAAGCCGAACAGGGTGTTGCCCACCGCCTGCCAGACGATGGCCGCCCAAGCCGCCAGGCTGGCGCGCGGCAGGGCTTCGGTGATCGCGGCAGGCCCTTCGAACCACAGGCTCAGGGCGAGCAGGGGCGGCACGGCAAAGACGCTGCTCCAGACCATGAAACCCAGCATGTCCACCTTGCCGATGCTGCGTGCGAGCACGTTGCCGCAGGCCCAGCACAGGGCGCCGCCCAGGGCCAGGGTCAGGCCCAGGGGCGTGACGTCGGTGTGGGTCTGGTGGAAGCTCTGCCAGGCGATCAGTGCAAAACCCAGGGTGGCCAGGGCCAGGCCGCCGAACTGCAGACGCGCCATGCGTTCGTGCTGCAGCCAGGCCACCAGCAGCAGGGTCATGAAGACCTGCGACTGCATCAGCAGCGAAGCCAGGCCCGGCGACACATCGTTGCGCATGGCCAGGAAGAGCAGGCCGAACATGAAACCGATCGAGACGCCATAGCTCACCAGATAACGCCAGGCCACGGCCGGACGCTTGATGAAGAGCAGCCAGGGCAGGGCGCTGAGCGCAAAACGCAGGGTCGCCAGCAGCAGGGGCGGCAGCTCGGTCAGGCCGAACTTGATGACGACAAAGTTGGTGCCCCAGACCGCAACCACGGCCAGGGCGAGCAGGATGTGCGTGAGAGGCACGGCTCAGGCGGTCCTGGGCGGGCGGATGGCCGACTTGGGGCGGAAGGCCTTGCAGACTTCGTCGTTGGTTTCCATGTAAGGCCCGCCGATCAGGTCCACGCAGTAGGGCACGGCGGCAAAGATGCCGGCCATGACGGATTTGCCCTCGGCATCCTTCAAGCCTTCCAGCGTTTCCTGGATGGACTTGGGCTGGCCGGGCAGGTTGATGATCAGGCTCTTGTCACGGATCACGGCCACCTGGCGCGAGAGGATGGCGGTGGGCACGAACTTCAGGCTGATCTGGCGCATCTGCTCGCCAAAACCCGGCATCTCCTTGTGCGCCACGGCCAGGGTGGCCTCGGGCGTGACGTCACGAAGGGCCGGGCCGGTGCCGCCCGTGGTCAGTACCAGGGAGCAGCCGGTATCGACCAGCTCGATCAGCGTGGCGCTGATGCGGGCCTGCTCGTCGGGGATCAGGCGCGGCTCGAAGCTGATGGGGTTCTTCAGAGCGCGCGTGAGCCACTCTTTCAGCGCAGGCAGGCCCTTGTCTTCGTAGACGCCGGTGGAGGCGCGGTCGCTGATGGAGACGATGCCGATCCTGACCGGGTCGTGGCTGTTGCTGTCACTCATCGCCTTCTCCCTCCGCATCGACCGAGGCCAGCAGTTCACGTACCAGCTGGAAGACCTCGCGGTAGGCGCGACCCTGGCGCGGGGCCAGGCCCTGCGACACGGCGGCCTTGTCTGCGGGGATGGCGTCCTTGCGGGCCTGGCGCACCAGGGCGCGCAGCTGCTGGGTGTCGGTCTGCGGGAAGTCCTTGATCCACGCGGCCACGGCCTCGTCGTCGGCGATGAGGCGGTCGCGCCACTGTTCGGCCGTGTGCAGCAGGGCGGTCTCGCGGGCCGAGGGCATGTGCTGCTCGACCAGGGCGGCGCGGGCAGCGTCCAGCACGGCGGGGTCGAGCTGGCGCATGAGCTTGCCGACGAACTGCATCTGGCGGCGCTTGCCTTCGAAGTTGGTGATGCGCCTGGCCTCGGCCATGGCCTCCAGCAGCTTGTCCGGCAGTTCCAGCCTGGTCAGCAGGTCGGCACGCAGGTTCAGCAGGGCCTCGCCGAGCTTCTGCAGCTCGGTGCTTTCGCGCTTGAGGTCGGTGCGGCTGATGTCCGTGTCGCCCCTGAGCTCGCGCTTGAGCTCCAGGTCGAGTTCGCTGCCTTCGGCGACGAACTGGCCTTTGACGTAATAGCCTTTTTTGGGTTTGCGGGACATGTGTGGGGTGAATTCAGAGTGTCGCAAGGGATGCGTACACGGGCAAGTATCATAGCTTCGCCATGAACAAACCCGATCCTCGCGCCGAAAGCGGCTTCAGCTACAGCCGTGCCTACTTTGAAGAACTGGTCGGCGCCGCCCTGGCGCACGCCAGAAAGGTCGGAGCCACCGACGCCGGGGCCGAGGCCTCCGAGGGCTGCGGCCTGAGTGTTTCGGTGCGCAAGGGTGAACTTGAGAACGTGGAGCGCAACCGCGACAAGTCCCTGGGCGTCACGGTCTACCTGGGCCAGCGCCGCGGCAACGCGAGCACCTCCGATTTCTCACGCGCCGCCATCGAGCAGACCGTGCAGGCGGCCTACGACATCGCGCGTTTCACGGCCGAAGACCCGGTGGCCGGCCTGCCCGATGCGGCTGACATCGCATCGCATGCCGACACCCAGCGCGAGCTGGATCTGTTCCACCCCTGGACCATCGACAGTGCGCAGGCCGCCGAGCTGGCGCGCCTGACCGAAGACGCGGCCTTTGCCACCGACAAGCGCATCACCAACAGCGAGGGCGCGGCGGTGTCGGCCCAGCAGTCGCATTTTTTCAGCGCGCACACGCGCGGCTTTCGCGGTGGTTACGCCAGTTCGCGCCATTCCCTCTCGGTCTCGCCGATCGCCGGCAAGGGCGATGGCATGCAGCGCGACTATTGGTACAGCTCGCACCGCCATCCGGAAGACCTGGCCCTGCCCGAGGCCATCGGCCGTTACGCTGCCGAGCGGGCGCTGAGCCGCCTGAAGGCACGCAAGATCGCCACCACCGAGGTGCCCGTGCTGTTCGAGTCCCCCCTGGCCGCCGGCCTGCTGGGCGCGCTGGTACAGGCCCTGAGCGGCGGGGCGCTCTACCGCAAGAGCTCCTTCCTGCTCGATTCGCTGGGCAAGCCCGTGCTGCCCGAGCACATCGACATCCTGGAAGACCCCTTTCTGCTGCGCGGCAAGGGCAGCTCGCCCTTCGACGAGGAGGGGGTCAAGGTCAGCCCCCGCTCCGTGATCGAGGCCGGCCGGGTTCAGGGTTATTTCCTGAGCAGCTACTCGGCGCGCAAGCTGGGCATGAAAACCACCGGCAACGCCGGCGGCTCGCACAACCTGATCCTGAGCTCGCGCCTGACCAGGCCGGGCGACGACCTCGACGCCATGCTGCAAAAGCTGGGTACGGGCCTCTTCGTCACCGAACTGATGGGACAGGGCGTGAACTACGTGACCGGCGACTACTCGCGCGGGGCCAGCGGCTTCTGGGTGGACAAGGGCCGCATCGCCTACCCGGTGGAGGAAATCACCATTGCCGGGAACATGAAGGACATGCTGATGGGCATCACCGCCGTGGGCGCCGACGCTTACAACTACGGCGCCAAGACGGTGGGTTCCATCCTGATCCAGCGCATGAAGGTGGCGGGCAGCTGACCCCCCCTCGTTCCCTGACCCGGCCGGGGCGTTGTAAGGGCGCTGCGTTTCGGGGTGTCTGCCGGTGACAGCGCCGGTGACGCAGGCTAATATGCTGCGCACGAACGCAAAGGGAGCTCATGAACTCAGGTCCAACCGGGGAATTCCCTGTCTGGCGCGCGCCCGCCGAGGAATACCCGGAGCTATTCCTGGGCCGCGCGTCGCGGCTGGGGGTCGGCTTGCGGCCCCTGCGCCTGCTGCTGCTCGGGAGCTGGCTGTGCATCACCGTGTACAGCTACACCGGGGCGGGCCTGCAGTTCCCCGGTCTCGCGGCCTATCCTGTCCTGCTGGTCTTTTCGGCCTGGCTGCTGGGCGCGGGCTACTGTGTCACCCTGTTTGTGCTCAGCTGTCTGTCCGTCCTGCTGCTGGCGGTCGGGCAGGCTACGGGCTGGATCGGCCATGCGGGGCCCGTCCTCGTGGCCAACGAGGCCGCAACCCTGATGCTCGTGATGGCGCTGGCCGTGGTGCTGTCACTGACCCTGGTGGGAGCCTTTCTCGGGCGTTATGCCGAGATGCGCCAGGCCCAGGGCCAGAACCAGCTTGACCTGCAGGCCGCGCGGGCCCGGGAAACCGACCTGCGCCTGCTGGCGGACCACCTGCCCGGCCTGATCTTCGAATGTGATGCGCAGGGCCGTTGCGTCTTTGTCAACCACCGCCTGGCCCTGTTCTTCGGCAAACCCGCCCCGGCCCTGCTGGGCACGCCCATGGTCGAGCTGCTGGGCGGGGGCGCGGTGCGCGACTTCACGACCTACCAGTCCGCCGTGCTGCGCGGCGATGTGGTCGAGTTCGGCATGCGCAGGCTGGCGCCGGACGGCGTCTGGTGCACCGTGGAAGTCACGCTGGTACCCCGTCAGGCGGCCGACACGGCCCGTGTCGTGGGCTGGTACGGCATGATCTACGACGTCACCCGCCGCGAGAACGTGACCCTGGAGCTGCGCGACAAGGCCACCCACGACGTGCTCACGGGCCTGCCCAACCGCCTGCTCTTCCATGAGCGTCTGGATCACGCGATCCACCACGCGATACGGCGCAAGAAGTCGGTGGCAGTGATGTTCATCGACCTGGACAACTTCAAGCGCGTCAACGACGTGATGGGGCACGCCGCAGGCGACCTGTTCCTGCGCGAGGTTGCGCGCCGGATCACGGGAGCCATACGGGGCATCGACACGGTGGCACGCCTCGGTGGCGACGAGTTCGTCGTGCTGGCCGAAGAGGTCGACACGGCAGAGACGGCCGCCCTGATCGCCGACAAGGTGCTCGAGGCCCTGCTGCAACCGGTGACCATAGGCGGGGAGACGATCTCCGCCGGGGGCAGCATAGGCATCGCCATGGGCCCGAAGGACGGCGACAGCAGCGATGCCCTGTTGCAGGCCGCGGACGCGGCGCTGTACGAGGCCAAGGCGGCCGGCCGCAAGTGCTACCGGCTTTTTAATGCCGGCTTGGCCGTGGCCCCGGAAACCAGCGGTTTCAGCCGGCCCGCGGCGCTCTGATCAGGCCGCCCCGCCGGGGTGCGATCTCAGTCGAGCTTGATGCCGGCCTCGTTGACCACGGTCAACCAGCGGGCGCGTTCCTGCTTGAAGAACTTGTCCTGCTCCTCAGGCGCCATGGTCACCACCTCGGCGCCCTGTGCTGTCAGGCGGCTGCGCACCTCGGGGCTGCGGATGACCTGGATCAGGGCCGCGTTGAGCTTGTCCACCACGGCCTTGGGCGTGCCGGCCGGCACCAGCACCCCTTGCCAGGTGCCGGATTCAAAACCCTTCAGACCTTGTTCGGCCAGGGTGGGCATGTTGGCCACCAGGGGCATGCGCGTGGCCTTGGAGATGCCCAGCACCTTGAGCTTGCCGCTCTGCACATGGGGCAGGGTGGCCAGCATGCCGTTCATGGTGACCTGGGTCTGGCCGGCGATGGTGTCGGTCACGGCCTGCACG
>JBEIPS010000097.1:0-7735 GCA_040376915.1 Hylemonella sp. | reverse complement strand
GGCCGTGCCGGCCAACCACCCGCTGGCCGCGCGCGAGAGCATCTCGTCCGAGGAGCTCAAGCGCGAAACCATGCTGCTGCTCGGCACCGGCCATTGCTTCCGCGATCATGTGCTGGAGGTCTGCCCCGAGTTCGCGCGCTTCTCCAGCAATGCCGAGGGCATACGCAAGAGCTTCGAGGGGTCCTCGCTGGAGACCATCAAGCACATGGTGGCCGCCGGCATGGGCGTGACCCTGGTGCCGCGCCTGAGCGTGCCCAAGTCGGCGCTGCTGGCCAAGGGCAAGGCCAAGGCCTCGACGACCACCGACGAGGGTTTCGTGCGCTACCTGCCCTTCAGCGGCGAGGCGCCCACGCGCCGGGTGGTGCTGGTGTGGCGGCGCAGCTTCACGCGCTACGAGGCCATCGCCTCGCTGCGCAACGCCGTGTATGCCTGCGAGCTGCCAGGCGTGAAACGCCTGTCCTGATTTTCGAATTTGAGGTGGATATGAGCAGTGCGCAAGCCGGCATCCTGCAGCCGGTTCCGGCCCAGGGGCGTTACCTTTTTTTCTCGCTGGTTCAGCCGCAGGCCCTGCGCGTCGCGTTGCAGCGCCTGGCAGGCGCGGCCGATGGCGTGACCGTGGTGGCCCTGCTGGGTCCGGGTGTGGTCGCGGCGCTGGGTGCCCAGGTGCCGGAGCTGCACGAGATGCCCGATCTCTCCGGCCCCGAGGCCGAGGTACCCACCACACCCACGGCCCTGTGCTGCTGGTTGCGCGGCGAGGACCGCGGTGATCTGGTGCGGCTCGCCCACACACTCGAACAGCAGCTGGCCCCCGCGTTTCATCTGGACCGCGTCATCGATGCCTTCAGGCATGGCCGGGGCCCCAACGGCCATGGCCGCGACCTCACCGGCTACGAGGACGGCACGGAGAACCCCGAGGGTGCCGAGGCCGAAACCGCAGCCCTGGTGCAGGGGGCCCGCGCCGGACTCGACGGCGGCAGCATGGCCGTGGTGCAGCAGTGGGTGCACGACTTCGATGCCTTCGAGGGGCTGGGCCAGCCCGCCCAGGACCTGGCCATGGGCCGGCGGCGCAGCGACAACGAGGAGCTGGCCGATGCCCCGGCCTCGGCCCACGTCAAGCGCACGGCACAGGAGAGCTTCACACCCGAGGCCTTTGTGCTGCGCCGCTCCATGCCCTGGGCCCAGTCGCGCCAGGCCGGCCTGATGTTCGTGGCCTTCGGGCACAGCTTCGACGCCTTCGAGGCGCAGATGGGCCGCATGGCGGGACGTGAGGACGGCATCGTCGACGCGCTGTTCCGCTTCTCCAAACCCGTCAACGGGGCCTATTTCTGGTGCCCGCCGCTGCGCGAGGGTCGGCTGGACCTGCGACAACTCGGCCTCTGATGGTTGCGCGCAAGCTCTCGCTGTATCTGGACCTGATCCGCTGGGACCGGCCGGCCGGCTGGTTGCTGCTGCTCTGGCCCTCGCTGAGTGCGCTGTGGGTGGCGGCCGGCGGTTTTCCGGGCTGGCATCTGGTGACGGTGTTTGTGCTCGGCACCATCCTCATGCGCAGTGCGGGCTGCTGCCTCAACGATGTGGCGGACCGGGACTTCGACAAGCATGTGAAGCGCACCGCGCAACGCCCGGTGACGGCCGGCCAGGTCTCGGTGCGCGAGGCGCTGTGGCTGGGCGCCGTGCTGGCGCTGCTGGCCTTCGGCCTGGTGCTCACCACCAACCCGGTGGCGGTGGCCTGGTCCTTCGCGGCACTCGCCGTGGCCATCATCTATCCCTACGCCAAGCGCTTCTTTGCCATGCCGCAGGCCGTGCTGGGCGTGGCCTTCAGCTTCGGCATTCCCATGGCCTTTGCGGCCGTGCGCGGCGAGGTGCCGGCCCTGGCCTGGGGGCTGCTGGTCGGCAACCTGTTTTGGGTGCTCGCCTACGACACCGAATACGCCATGGTGGACCGCGACGACGACCTGCGCATCGGCATGAAGACCTCGGCCATCACGCTGGGGCGCTGGGATGTGGTGGCGATCACGAGTTTCTATGTGATCCACCTCCTGCTCTGGACGGTGCTGCTGGTCGAGGGCCTCGCGCCCTGGGCCTGGTTCCTGACGCTCTTGGTCGCCGGGGCCCAGGTGGTCTGGCACCACCGGCTGATCCGGGACCGCAGCCGTGAAGGTTGCTTCAAGGCCTTCCGCCTGAACCACTGGCTGGGTTTCACGCTGTTTGCCGGCATCGTGGCCGGCTACGCGTTCAGCTAGCGCTTAGTCCTTGCCGTACTCAGCGCCCAGTTCCTTGGAGCGCTTCTCGGCCGCATGCAGGGCCTGACCGAACTTCTCTTTGAGTTGCTGGTTCTCCATCATCGTGATGGCCGCGTAGGTGGTGCCGCCTTTGGAGGTGACGCGTTGGCGCAGCACCTCGGGGGCTTCGTCCGAGAACTTGGCCAGCTCGCCAGCGCCGCGGAAGGTGTCCACGGCTAGGTGGTATGCCTGTTCATGGCTCAGGCCCATCTCGACCCCGGCGGCGGCCATGGCCTCGAGGAAATAGAACACATAGGCCGGGCCCGAACCCGAGAGCGCGGTGACGGCGTCGAGCAGTTCCTCGCGCTCGACCCAGACGAACTCGCCCATGACCGAGGCAATGTGTTCGATGTGGGCGCGGTCCTGCGCGCTCACGGCGGCGCGCGCGTACAGACCGGTGATGCCCCGGCCGATCAGCGCTGGCGTGTTGGGCATGCTGCGCACCACGCGCTCGGTACCCAGCCAGCGCGCAATGCTGCCGCTGGGGATTCCGGCGGCCACGCTCAGGTGCAGGGCCTCGCGCACATGGGGTGCGACGGGCTGGGCGGCCTCCTTGAAGGTCTGCGGCTTGACGGCCCAGATCACGATGGGGAAGTCTTTCAGGAAGGGGCCGGGTTCGGCATGGGCCACCAGGCCGAAGTTGTCCTTGAGCCGCTGCTGTGCTTCGGGGTTGGTGTCCACCACCTCGATGCGGGCGACCGGCAGGCCCTTCTTGATCAGACCGCCGATGATGGCGCTGGCCATATTGCCGCCGCCGATGATTGCAATGCGTTCGTTCATATTGTTTTCGGTCTGATCGCCCAAAGGCGTGGGGCGTGAGGGAAAATTCCTGCTTCCATTGTCGCAGTTTGCGTTAGGCTTTTGCCCTATGAACCATATCCTCGCCCTGGACCAAGGCACCACCAGTTCACGCGCCCTGGTGTTCGACCGGCAGGGCCAGGTCGTCGCCATGGCACAGCAGGAGTTCGGCCAGCATTTCCCGCAGGCCGGCTGGGTCGAGCACGACGCGGCCGAGATCTGGAGCAGCCAGCTGGCCGTGGCGCGCCAGGCCCTGCAGCGCGCGGGGCTGGGTGCCCACCAGATGCGTGCGCTGGCCATCACCAACCAGCGTGAGACCACGGTGCTGTGGGATCGCCGCACGGGCGAGCCCGTGGCACCGGCCATCGTCTGGCAGGACCGCCGCACCGCTGCGCAATGTGATGCCCTGCGCACGCGTTGGGCGGCGCGCATCCAGCGCAAGACCGGCCTGGTACTCGATGCCTATTTCTCGGCGACTAAGCTGCAGTGGCTGCTGGACCACGTGCCCGGCGCGCGCAAACGGGCCGAAGCCGGTGAGCTGGCCTTCGGCACCATCGACAGCTGGCTGCTGTGGAACCTGACGGGCGGGCGCGTACATGCCACCGACGCCAGCAATGCCGCGCGCACCCTGCTGTTCAACATCCACACCCTGCAGTGGGACGATGAGCTGCTGCGCCTCTTCAACATTCCCCATGCGGTGTTGCCCCATGTGCACCCGTCCAGTGGCGTGTTCGGCGAGACCGAGCCCAGCCTGCTGGGCGCGACCGTGCCCGTGGCCGGCATCGCGGGCGACCAGCAGGCGGCCACCTTTGGCCAGGCCTGCTTTGCGCCGGGCATGGCCAAGAACACCTATGGCACCGGTTGTTTCATGCTCATGAACACGGGGGACACGGCCGTGACCAGCCAGCACCGTCTGCTGGGCACGGTGGCCTGGCTGGGCCCGCGTACGCCGGCCTGTTATGCGCTGGAGGGCTCGGTCTTCATGGCCGGCGCTACCGTGCAGTGGCTGCGCGACGGCTTGCAGATCATCGAGTCGGCCAGCGAGGTTGAGGCCCTGGCGACCAGCGTGCCCGACACCCAGGATGTCTACCTGGTGCCGGCCTTTGCCGGCCTGGGCGCGCCCGACTGGGACGGCCATGCGCGCGGCACCCTGGTGGGCATGACCCGGGGCACCACACGGGCCCACATTGCGCGCGCCGCGCTGGAAGCCATTGCCCTGCAGACGGCGGATGTCTTTCATGCGATGGGCAAGGACGCCGGCGTGCCGCTGCGCGAGCTGCGTGTGGACGGCGGTGCCAGCCGCAATGACCTGCTGATGCAGATGCAGGCCGATTACCTGGGCGTGCCGGTGCTGCGCCCGACACTCACCGAGACCACGGCCTTCGGTGCCGCGGGTCTGGCGGGTCTGGCCTCCGGCCTGTGGTCGGGTGCCGAGGAACTGTCGGCCCTTTGGCGCTTGCAGCGTCGTTTCGAGCCGCGCTTGCCGGCGGCGGCGCGCCGGGCCAAGCTGGCCCGCTGGCGCGAGGCGGTGGACCGCGCGCGCGGCTGGGACCGGGGGTGAACATGCAGAGCACCACACCCCTTCCAACCCAACGCGCCGATCTGCTGGCCAGGCTGGCCGAACCGCTCACCTGGGACCTGGCCGTGGTCGGTGGCGGCGCCACCGGCCTGGGCGTGGCCCTGGACGCGGCGGCACGCGGCCTCTCGGTCGTGCTGCTGGAATCACATGACTTTGCCAGCGGCACGTCCTCGCGTTCGACCAAGTTGCTGCACGGCGGCGTGCGTTACCTGGCGCAGGGCAATATCGCGCTGGTGCGCGAGGCTCTGCACGAGCGCAGCACCGTGTTGCGCAACGCGCCGCATTTGGCCTCCAGGCTGTCCTTCATCATGCCGTCCTACGCCTGGTGGCAGACGCCTTTTTACGGCATAGGCCTCAAGCTCTATGACCTGCTGGCGGGCCGCGCCGGCCTGGGCGCAACGAGTTTCCTGGGCCGCAAGCAGGCGCTGGCTGCCATGCCCAATCTGCAAGCCGCGGGCCTGTGCGGCGGTGTGGCCTACTGGGACGGCCAGTTCGACGATGCGCGCCTAGCGCTGGCGCTGGCGCGCACGGCCGCGCGCGAGGGCGCCCTGCTGCTGAACTACTGCCCGGTCACCGAGCTGCTGCACGAAAAAGGCCGCGTGGCTGGCCTGTGCTGCCGTGATGCGATGAGTGGGCAGGCTTACGAAGTACGCGCCCGCTGTGTGGTCAACGCCACCGGGGTCTGGGTGGACGCGCTGCGCCAGCTCGATGGTGCCGTCCAGGGCCGTACCGTCGGCCCGGTGGTGGCGCCCAGTCAGGGCGTGCACGTGGTGGTGGACAAATCCTTCCTGCCGGGTGAGCACGCACTGCTGGTGCCGAAGACGGCCGACGGCCGGGTGCTGTTTGCCGTGCCCTGGCTGGGCAAGCTGGTGCTGGGCACCACCGACACGCCGCGCAGCGACCTGCCGCGCGAGCCGCGGCCGCTGCGCGCGGAGCTCGACTTCATCCTAGGCGAGGCCGCGCGCTACCTGGCTCGGCCCCCGACCCGAGCCGATGTGAAGAGCATCTGGGTCGGCCTGCGCCCGCTGGTGCGGCCGGCGGGTGACGACGAAGACACTGCCGCCCTGAGCCGCGAGCACACGGTGCTGGTCAGCGCTACCGGCCTGGTCACTGTGACCGGCGGCAAATGGACCACCTACCGGGCCATGGCCGAGGACGTGCTGGCGCGCTGTTTCCAGGCCAGGCTGCTGCCCGAAAAACCGGCCGGTGTGAGCGACCAGCTGAAACTGGTGGGGGCGGATCCGGTGCCTGGCAGCCCGGGACCCGCTGTGGCCGCTGCCGCCGGCCTACATATGTATGGTGGTGAGCAGGGTCTGCTCCAGTCTCTGCCGGGGGCGGGGCGCGTGCTGGCGCCGGGCCTGGACGAGGCCATGGTGCGTTTTGCAGCTCGATTTGAGTATGCACTAACTGTCGAAGATGTCCTTGCCAGGCGTTCACGGTGGCTGTTCCTGGACGCGGCCATGGCGGCTACGCTGGCGCCAAGGGTGGCGGCCATACTGGCCGAGGAAACCGGGCAGGACCCGGCCCTGGCCGACTTCCTGGGCCTGGCCCGGGACTATTTAAGCTGGCCGTCCGAACAAGACGCTTGACGCCCTGCCATTTGTTTGGCACAATTGCGGGCTTCGCTTGAAAAAGCTGAAGTTTCTGCCCAGCGGAAGCGGTGTGAGTGGTTCATGCCGGGGACGACGGGCCCAAGACTGACCGGTTTGCCTTGTGCTTACTGGTGCAAGTTGGGAATATTGAAATGATCCAGACTGAATCTCGGTTAGAAGTCGCCGACAACACCGGCGCGAAGTCCGTTTTGTGCATCAAGGTGCTCGGCGGTTCCAAGCGTCGTTACGCCAGCGTTGGCGACGTCATCAAGGTGAGCATCAAAGAAGCCGCTCCGCGTGGCCGCGTCAAAAAAGGCGAGGTCTACAGCGCTGTGGTGGTTCGCACCGCCAAGGGCATCCGCCGTGGCGATGGCTCCCTGGTCAAGTTCGACGGCAATGCCGCCGTGCTGCTCAACAACAAGCTGGAGCCCATCGGCACCCGCATCTTCGGCCCGGTCACGCGCGAACTGCGTACCGAGAAGTTCATGAAGATCGTGTCCCTGGCTCCTGAAGTTCTCTAAGGACACGGCCATGAACAAGATTCGCAAAGGCGACGAAGTCATCGTCCTCGCCGGACGTGACAAGGGCAAGCGCGGCAAGATCGCGCTGCGCAAGGATGAAACCCATGTGGTGGTCGAGGGCGTGAACCTGGTGAAGAAACACACCAAGCCCAACCCCATGAAGGGTACGACCGGCGGCATCGTGGAAAAGACCATGCCGATCCACCAGTCCAACGTGGCCATTTTCAATGCGGCCACCGGCAAGGCCGACCGCGTCGGCATCAAGCTCCTGGCTGACGGCAAGCGCGTGCGTGTCTACAAGTCCAGCGGCGAAGAAATCAAGGTGGCATAAACATGGCACGTCTGCAACAACACTATCGCGAGAAGCTGGTCCCCGAGTTGACGGCCAAGTTTGGCTACAAGTCGCCCATGCAAGTGCCGCGTCTGACCAAGATCACCCTGAACATGGGTGTGAGCGAAGCCGTCGCCGACAAGAAGGTCATGGACAACGCCGTGAGCGACCTGACCAAGATCGCCGGCCAGAAGCCGGTGGTGACCAAGGCCAAGAAGGCTATCGCCGGTTTCAAGATCCGCGAACAGCAGGCCATTGGCTGCATGGTGACCCTGCGCGGCGTCCAGATGTATGAATTCCTGGACCGTTTCGTGACCGTGGCGCTGCCGCGCGTGCGTGACTTCCGTGGTATCTCCGGCCGCGCTTTCGATGGCCGTGGCAACTACAACATCGGCGTCAAGGAACAGATCATCTTCCCCGAAATCGAATACGACAAGGTGGATGCCCTGCGTGGTCTGAACATCAGCATCACGACGACGGCCCGGACGGACGAAGAGTGCAAGGCACTGCTCGCCGGCTTCAAATTCCCCTTCAAGAACTGAGGTGACCTGTGGCTAAAGTAGCTTTGATCGAGCGCGAGCTCAAGCGAGACAAACTGGTCGCCAAGTACGCGAAGAAACACGCGGAACTCAAGG
>JBEIPS010000099.1:0-7217 GCA_040376915.1 Hylemonella sp. | reverse complement strand
CGCTGCTGCGCTGGCGTCACCCCGAGGACGGCCTGATTTCACCCGCACGTTTCATCCCGGTGGCCGAAGACAGCGGGCTCATCGTGCCCCTGGGCGAATGGGTGATCCAGGAGGCCTGCCGCCAGGCCATGGCCTGGCGGGCTGCTGGCTTGCCCCCGCTGATCATGGCGGTCAACCTGTCGGCGGTGCAGTTCCGTCGTGGTGATCTGCAGCAGTCCATCGCGCAGGCCCTGCAGCGCACGGGCTTCGATCCGCATTTGCTGGAGCTGGAGCTGACAGAGTCCATCCTGATCCGCGACACCGAGAGTGTGCTCAGCAGCGTGCGCCAGCTCAAGCAGATGGGCGTGAAGCTGGCCGTTGACGATTTCGGCACCGGCTATTCCAGCCTGTCCTATCTGAAGCGTTTCGACGTGGACAAGCTCAAGATCGACCAGAGCTTCATCCGCGATCTGGCGACCGACCCGGACGATGCAGCCATCGTGCGCGCCATCATCCAGATGGCGGCCAGCCTGAACCTGCGCACCATCGCCGAAGGCGTGGAGGACGCCGCCACCCTGGCCTTGCTGCGCGAGTTCGCCTGCGACGAGGCCCAGGGCTACCACTTTGCGCGGCCCATGGATGCCCAGGCCTTTGCCGGTTTCATGGCGCAGACCACCTCAAGGCTCATGAACGAGAAAGTAGGCACACCATGAAGCATCGTTGGCAGATCCTGGCCGGTCTGGCCCTGACCGCCGTGACCCTGGGGGCGGCGGCGCAAAGCTGCGACGAGGCCTGGGCCAATTACAACGAATTCAAGAAGCGCAACAAGATGGAGCCCTCGCAGTACGCGCTGACGACTTACGGGGCGGCGGTGCGCGCCGCTTGCGGGCCCGAGGCCCTGCCAGTGCCGCCCGGCACCGACACGCCGCCTTATCCCATCGTGCGCAAGCCGCACAAACCGCCACCACCACCGAAGCCCAAGACCACCACGCCCTGAGCGGGAGTCTCAGCAGAAGATCAGTGCCAGCCAGGCTGGCTCGTCCAGCACATTGAGCAGCACATAAGCCCCGACCCGGTAGAACCAGAGCGTATACCGGTCCCGACGGGTCCAGGTTGGCGCACAGACCGCGGTTGCCGTCACGACAGCAGGTCCAGTGCCAGTGCTTCGGCCACCTTGATGCCGTCCACGCCCGCCGAGAGGATGCCGCCCGCATAACCCGCGCCTTCACCGGCCGGGTAGAGGCCGCGCACGTTCAGGCTTTGCAGGTCCTCGCCGCGCGGCATGCGCAGGGGTGAGGAGGTGCGGGTCTCCACGCCGGTCAGCACCGCATCGGCCATGTCGAAGCCCTTGATCTTGCGGCCGAAGGCCGGCAGCGCCTCGCGCACGGCTTCGATGGCATAGGCCGGCAGGGCGGGGTGCAGATCCCCCAGGTGCACGCCAGGTTTGTAGGAGGGCAGCACGCTGCCGAAATCCTTTGAGGGTTTGCCGGCGACGAAGTCGCCCACCAGCTGCCCCGGCGCTTCGTAGTTGCTGCCGCCCAGCACATAGGCCCGGGCCTCCAGCTTGCGCTGCAGAACGATGCCCGCCAGCGGGTGGTACTGCGGGGGCTGCTGCTGGGTCATGGCGGCGGCCTGCAGGGCGTAGCGCAGGCCATCTTCTTCCCCGAAGGCTGCCTGCCAGTCGGCGGCATCGGTGAGACCATCGGGGTAATCCGGGGGTTCGATCCCCACCACGATGCCGGCATTGGCGTTGCGCTCGTTGCGCGAATACTGGCTCATGCCGTTGGTGACCACACGG
The DNA here is from genome assembly GCA_040376915.1 of Hylemonella sp. Classification (GTDB taxonomy): domain Bacteria; phylum Pseudomonadota; class Gammaproteobacteria; order Burkholderiales; family Burkholderiaceae_C; genus Hylemonella. The sequence continues at coordinate 5,440 of JBEIPS010000099.1, read as the reverse complement.
CCGGGCTCGGAGGTGGCGGCCACCACCGTGCCGCCGGGGCACATGCAGAAGCTGTAGACGGAGCGGCCGTTCCTGGCGTGGTGCACCAGCTTGTAGTCGGCCGCGCCCAGCAGGGGGTGGCCTGCGTATTTGCCCCAGCGCGCGCGGTCGATCAGGCCCTGCGGGTGCTCGATGCGAAAGCCGATGGAGAAGGGCTTGGCCAGCAGGTTCACGCCGCGGTCCCAGAGCATGGCAAAGGTGTCGCGCGAACTGTGGCCCAGGGCCATCACCACATGGCGAGCCGGCAGTTCATGGCTTTGTCCCGTGGCCTGGTCCAGCACCCGCAGGCCGCGCATGACCTTGCCCTGGGGACTTTCATCGAGCAGCACATCGGTCACGCGTTGCCCGAATCGGATCTCGCCGCCCAGGGCGATGATCTGCTCGCGGATGCTCTCCACCACCTTGACCAGCTTGAAGGTGCCGATGTGCGGGTGTGCCTCGACCAGGATCTCCTCGGGCGCACCGGCCAGCACGAACTCGTGCATGACCTTGCGGCCCAGGTGGCGCGGGTCCTTGATCTGGCTGTAGAGCTTGCCGTCGGAGAAGGTGCCGGCGCCGCCCTCGCCGAACTGCACGTTCGATTCCGGCTTGAGGATGTGCTTGCGCCACAGGCCCCAGGTGTCCTGGGTGCGCTGGCGCACCGTGGTGCCGCGTTCGATCACGATGGGCCGAAAGCCCATCTGCGCCAGCAGCAGCGCGGCAAAGATGCCGCAGGGGCCGAAGCCCACCACCACGGGGCGTTCGCTCAGGCCTGCCGGGGCCTGCGCCACCGGGTGGTAGACCAGGTCCGGACTGGGCCCGATATGGAGCTGTCCCTTGAACCGTGCCAGCAGGTCTGCTTCAAGTTCGGGGGTGACGTCGACGTCGACGATGTAGACCTGCTGCAGCTCGGCCTTGCGCGCGTCGAAGCTGCGCTTGTAGACGGTATGGCCACGGATGTCGGCGGGCGTGATGCCCAAGGTCCGGGTAATGAGCGCGGTCAGCGCCTCGGGCGCGTGCTCCAGCGGCAGCTTGAGTTCGGTCAGTCGGATCATGGTTTTCCTTGGCTTGTATTGATCAAGCAGAAGAGGTCGCCATGATACGCGGCGGCGCCATGGCCGTCTTGCGGGGATAATCCTGCCTGTGAAGTCAGCCAGACCGCCGCTGGTGCAATCTGGGAAACCAGGCACTGGAGGAACGTCCGGACTGCACAGGGCAGCGTAGGAGGTAACACCTCTCCACCGTGAGGTGAGGATCAGAGCAACAGAGACGAGTCGCTATGGGGCAACCCGCAGCGGGTGAAACGGGCAATCTCTACGCGCAGCAATACCAAATAGGCACACGTTGACGGGGCCCCCCGAGTGTGCGGGTAGGTAGCACCGAGCCGGTGGGGCGACCCCCGGCCCAGATTAATGGCGGTCACACCGCAGGCAACTGCGGGCGCACAGAATCCGGCTTATCGGCTGACTTCACACTTATAACGATGGGCGCTGCCCCGGCAGCGCCCATTTTCCCTGAGGGGGGCTTGCGCGCTCAGCGCTTGCCGGTCAGCGCAGCGGCCAGGGCGAACACCGAGTTGGGTGCCGTGGTCTTGACGGGTTCGGGTTTGCGCCGGGCGAAGATGCCGCGCCGGCTGGCGGGCCGCGTCTCCACCTGCACGCCCTTGGCGCGCTGCTCCTCGCAGAGCTGCTGCAGTTTGATCGACTGCAGGTGTTCCATCATGCGGCTGTTCAGGCCGCTCCACAGGTCCTGTGTCAGCTGCCAGCCGGCCTCGCCGGTCTCGGAGGCCTCCTCGGACTGAAGGGCGCGCGCGCCTTCGACGGCGCGGATGATGTCGGCCACGCTGATCTGCTGCGGATTGCGGCCCAGGGTGTAACCCCCGCCCGGTCCGCGTGTGCTTTCCACCAGATTCTGCTGGCGCAGCTTGCTGAACAGTTGTTCCAGGTAAGACAGCGAGATCTGCAGCCGGATCCCGATGGAATTCAGCGGAACGGGGCCACCGGTCTCGCGCAGGGCGAGATCGATCATGGCGGCAACGGCAAACCGGCTCTTGGCGCTCAAACGCATGGCAGTCTCCTTTCAACAGACACGTTGTACAGGTGGGGGCACCCGCACAAAGAACTGTAGGGGTATTCAATAATCCGGTAAATTCGAATTTTTGGATAAAACACTTCGAAAAAATCGAAGTATAGGCACCTCATGAACTTCAAACATCTGCACTATTTCTGGGTTGCCGCGAGATCTGGTGGAATATTGAAGGCGGGTGAGCAGTTACATACAACGCCGCAGACCCTGTCGGGGCAGATCAAATTGCTGGAAGAGCGGCTGGGCCGCAAGCTCTTTCGCAAGAGCGGACGCCAGCTGGAGTTGACCGACGACGGTCGCGTGGCCCTGGGTTTTGCCGACGAGATATTCACGCTGGGGGCGGAACTGGAGGCCGCCCTGCGCCAGCCCACGGGCGGGGCGCGGCTGCTGGACTTCCGCGTAGGCGTGGCGGATTCGGTGGCCAAGTCCGTGGCCTACCGTCTGCTGGAGCCGGCCATGGACTTGGCGCAACCGGTGCGTCTGATCGGTGTGGAGGGCAAGTTCCCCGACCTCCTGGCGCAACTGGCCCTGCACCGGCTCGATCTGGTGATTGCCGACGAGCCTCTGTCGCGACGCATCAGCGTCAAGGCCTACAACCACGCGCTGGGCACCTCGCCCATGAGCTTCTTCTGCGCGCCTGCCCTGCGGGGGCAACTGCAAGGGGACTTCCCGCGATGCCTGCACGGCGCGCCCATGCTGATCCAGGGCGCGGCCTCGTCGGTGCGCCAGCAGCTCGTCGGCTGGCTGGCGCGCCAGCAGATCCAGCCGCGTTTTGTGGGTGAGTTCGATGACGGCGCGCTGATGACGGCCTTCGGCCGCGAGGGGCGGGGCGTTTTCATGTCGCCCACGGTGCTGGAGGCCGAGACGGTGGCGCACTATGGCGTGGAGGTGATCGGCCGCAGCGAGGAACTGGTCGAGGAGTTTTACGCGGTGTCGGTCGAGCAGCGCATCAAGCACCCGGCGGTGGCAGCCATCACGCAGGCGGCGCGCGGCCAGCTGTTCCGCGCTTAGCGGCAGAGTGTTCCGGCCTTGAGCAGCTCTGCGCGCTGCGGTGTGGCGGGGTGGGTGCTGAGCCAGTCCCCCAGGGTGCCGCGCTGCTGCGCTGGCTCGCCCTGTGTAGCCGGCGGCCGGCCCTCGCTGGCCCGGGACATGCCCAGCAGCAGGTCGGCCATCGGTGCCGTGGGGCGCTGGGCGCCGGCCATCAGCGCGATGGCAAAACAGTCGGACTCGTTTTCGTGCTGGCGCCGGTAGGCCAGGCCGGTCATCACCGTGCTGGCCATCGACACCAGGCTGGAGACGTCACCCAGGGCCAGGCCCAGGCCGACATTGAGCACGCCCTGTTCCACCACCAGGCGGGTCCCGTGGCGGTGTTCGACGTGGCCGACCTCATGGGCCAGCACCCCCAGCAGTGCGTCGTCGCCCAGGCCTTGTTTAGCGGCCGCTTCGACCAGCTCGTCCGTCATCACCACGGTGCCGCCGGGAAGGGCAAAGGCATTGGGGCCGATGCCGCGACGGAAGTGCAATTCGTAGCGCGGCGCGTAGGCCGGGTAACGCTTGAGCGAGGGTCCGATACGTGCGAGCAGTTCGGTGAACCCGGTGCGCAGTTCCTGCTGACGTTCGGGGGGCAGCCTGCTGGGCTTGAGCCAGGCCTGGTCCACCTGGGCCAGGGCCTGCTGGCTCAGGTTGAGTTCCCATTCCAGCGGCACGTGACGGCTGAGCTGGGCCGCGGCCCAGGGTGTGCCGTAGCGGTAGAAGGCGAAGAGGCTGGCCACGGCCACGAGCAGCACACCCAGCAGCACCGGCCAACGGGTCTGCATGCGCTGGGCCAGGCCTGGGCGGGCGCCGGCCGCGGCCAGGGCCTGCTGCCAGGCCTGGGGCTGGTCGATTTCCACGCTGCCGTGGTCGCGCAGGGCCACGGTGATGCGCGCGGGCGCGCGGTCTGCGCTCCATTGCGGCGGCCATTCGACCTCGTCGTTTTCAAAGCGACGCGAGGCCGCATGGGCCAGGTCCACCACGTGCAGATGCAGGGCCGGGCCCCGGGGGCCGGGTTCCAGCACGATCAGCACATCACGTGCGCGGCTGTGGCGGCCGTTGAACCATTTGGCCCGCAGGGGAGCGGCAGCAGGTTTCGACTCCGCCTTCATGTCAGCCCACGATGTCCAGTCCGGCCACGTCGGCCAGCGCATCACCCAGCGCGTCCTGCTGGCGCACCAGCTCGCCCACCAGCTGGTCCAGCCCGCCCTTGACGTGCAGGGTGACGGCGTCGGCTTTCATGCGGTATTCGCTGACGCGGGCGAAGGGCCGATAGAAACCCAGGGTCAACAGGGTGAGCAGCATGTTCTTGATGCGCAGGCGCACAAAGGCCCAATGTTGCAGGTCGCACTTGAAGCGGGCGATATGGCCCAGGCCCACATTGCTCCAGATCAGCCGGAACATGCGCGCTTCGCGGTAGGCGCGGGCCGGAGCCGAGGCTAGGACCAGGGCCAGCAGGGCGGCGATCACGACCAGGAAGATCAGCAGGAACATGGCCGGTCCGCGGGCCGCGCGGAACAGGGTCTCGAGGGTGTAGGCCGCGCCGGCGGCCAGCGCCAGGATCAGGGCCACGCCCGCCAGGAAAACGACGATGGTGGCGCCCCAGATGCGCACGAAGTCGCTGTAGAGCGGTTTCCAGCGCCCGCGCTCTTTGCCTATGCCGGCGCGCAGTACCAGCAGGCTCTTGTAGTTGAACTCCACGCGGATGATGCACAGCACGCTGAGCACCAGGCCGATGGCGATCAGGCCCCACTTGGACGGGCTCACGTTGGGCCATTCGGGCACGTGGTTGCCGCCCGACGTGCGCGAGTTAGGGGCCGGCAGGTCGGCGGACAGGACATCGAGCCCGTAGGTGATGCCGACCCAGATCGCGGCCATCAGGAAAATCGGCCAGCTGGCCACGTAGACGTCTTTCCAGCGCGCGGCGAACTGCAGCTGCAGACCGCGCCAGCGTGTGCTGGCCAGGCGAAAGCGCATGGCACTGCCCCAGATGTAGGGCGCCAGCAGGGCGGCGGCGATGATGAAGATGGAGACCACGGTGTCCTGCCCGGTTTCGGCCGCGATCTTGTAGGCCACGTAGAGCAGGGCGAAGAGGATGAAGCTGACCACCATCTTGCGCAGCGGGGCCGTGAACTCCAGCGGGCTGCCGGCGATCTCGGTGTGGTCGTAGAAATAGCGCGCGGTGCGCCGGCGGGCCCAGGGCGTGTAGAGGCCCAATGTGACGATGGACAGCAGCAGGTTGACGATCCAGACCCGGAAGTATTCACCGCCGCTGCCGGAGAACCGGAGTCGATAGGCGGCGATG
>JBEIPS010000140.1:0-4238 GCA_040376915.1 Hylemonella sp. | reverse complement strand
TGCGCGGCCATGACGGCGGGCGAGGCGTAGTTCTCGCTGGCGATCAGCTCGATGTGATGTTCCTGGCGGGCGTTCTCGGCCTGGATGGCGGCCCAGAGTTCGGGGTCGGTTTGTTCGACGAGGATGTTGCGGTTGTACATGGCGGTCGGAAAAAACAGGTGTCCCCCGGTGGGGTGGGGGCTGCCCAGGCGAACGGCTGAACACAGGATGGGGCTTGGAGTCCCATTCCGCGGCACGCTTCCCGGTGGTGGGTCCACGTCAGCGTCACCCGACCTGGAAGGTCAGGCGCGCCTATCGCCAGTTGCGTGCCCGGCTAGTGTAGCGGAGAGCAGCAACCGGGATGGTCGGTGGTTCAGGAGTTGAGCAGGACCAGGGTTTCGGGTGCAGCCGGCTTGGCCGGCGCCGTCACCGGGATGGGCTGGGTGGTCTGGGTCGGGACGGCCCGTCCGGTGGCGACCTGCACCAGGCGCGAGTGTTCAGCCAGCACCTTGGCGGCATAGCCACCATCGTCCGGCAGATTGGCGGCACCGACGTATATGCGCAGGCCCCCCTCGATGGAACCGGAGCGCCGGATGTATTCCTGCAGCACCAGGGCGCCGACACGCAGGTTGGCGACCGGGTCGAAGGCAGCCAGCTTGCCGCCGAAGGCCTCGTATTTGTCGCTGTGCACGCGGGTCATGACCTGCATCAGACCCTGGGCACCGACCGGACTCTGGGCAAAGGGGTTGAAGCTGGACTCGATGGCCATGACCGAGAGCAGAAGCAGGGGGTCGATATCGGTGCGGCGGCCTATCTCATAGGCTTCCATGACCAGTGCCGAAACGGGTTCGGGGGCCACGCGATACTTCTTGCTCAGCCAATAGGCTACAGCCGCCTGCTGTTTGGGCAGGTCATGCGGGTGAGCTGCTGTGGCGCGCTCCACCGCTTCCGGCTCAGGCTCGATGCCCGTGGTTTCGGATTGGCGGTTCTGGAGCCAGTCCATCAGCTGGGCTTCACCTTCCCGGCGCAGCTCAGGACGGGCTACCAGGGCAATGGAGGCAAAAAGGACGGCCAGCCCCAACAGCGCAAAGCTGTTGTGGATGGTGGCGAAGAAGACCTGGGAGATCTGGCGTGCGACGGATCGCAGGCCCTGGCCCATTTCTTGAAACGCTGTCATAGCACTTCCTCATCTCGCGTGGTGCCGGGTCTGGGGCTGTGATTTGTTCACAGAACCAGACCGCAGTCAGCACGTCTGGGTTGGTACGCCATCTGGATCGGCCTGGCGACGTGTTGCCGGCATGTGATCCGATGTAGCCGGGGTCGGCAGCGGATTGGGGTATTCCCTAGTTGGGATGAAACGAATTGTAAGGTCCTCTATATAACCGGTCAATAATATAAATTCAATTTAATTGATTATTTATTGAATATAAAAGTCAAATTGACACGGAGAGTTAAAAAATAGTCCTTTAAAATCAATCACTTATATAAGTCATGTCAAAAACAGCCTGAACTGCACTGTATTTTGTAACAGTGCCATCCACAGTCGTTTTTCTGAACCATGGGCATGGGCTGCTCGGACTCAATCGGGAGGATGGGTCTCATTGATACCTTGATTTGATTCCCCGGTGGGTGTGGCTAGACTGAGCAAGCCTGTCACATCAGGCACTTCTGCTGGAAGTAGCCGGCACACACCTACAGGGTGCAGGTGCCAGCGCCAAACTGGCAATCAACTGGGGGCAATCTCTTGCCTCCTTCGCATAGTGGGACCTAACTCTCCCCTTTGCGATACCCAGACGGCATGGGCTTGCAGCCCGCCGTCAGGCCCGGCGGGCTGGCTTCTGCCACCCGGCCGGGCTTTCTCTTTGCGGTCTCGCTGAGCGGCAAAAATCCGCTGGGGCGGTGCAAATGACGGCGACAATCGCGTTTTAATTTGCCAGCCGAGTCCGTACAGTGTCTTCTTCGACCCCTTCTGCCCAACGCAACGATACCCAAGCCCTTGATGAACTGACCGGCGGGGCCTTTTCCGCGCACACGGCCAGTGAACGCGCGTCGCGCGTCAGGGCCTGGCTGCAAAGCGAGCCGGCCATCGAGCAGATGCAGCAGGTGTATCGCGAATTGAGTGTCAAGGACAAGGGGGCCGCCAAGCTCCTGCGCGAGAAGCTGGACGAACTCAAGCGTCAGCGTGACCAGGAAGGCATGGCGGCCGACTGGGCACAGAAGGCGCAGGCGCTGCTGGATGCCGCAAAACTGAACGTGGCCGATGCCATGGCCTGGCAGCGGGATGCCGCCAAGGCGGGGGCGCCCTTGAGCCGCGAGCCCCTGGCATCACTCAAGAGCCGTCTGGCTGACCGCGTCAAAGCCATCGAGGATGTGCAGCACCGCGCCCAGGTGCAGCGCGAGGCCGCAGTACTGCTGGCCCAGCGTATAGAAGTGCTGTCCACCAAATCCTGGCGCGACGCCCAGACGGCTGCCGAAAGCCTGGCGGCCGATGTGAGCCACTGGCAGGCGGAAGCGCAGGCACTGCCCGCAGATGCGCACTGGGCCAGCATTGATCTGCGTTTTGCCCCGCAGCTGGAGGCTTCTCGTGCGCAGCTGACCCTGGTCTGGGAGGCCTTCAGCGCGGCGCTGGTCCAGGCGCGGACGGCTGCCGCCGATCCGACAGCTGCACTGCCCCAGGTACCTGTCTGGGCCGATGAGCTGCGTCAGGCGCGCGGTGTGCCGGCCGAGGCCGCAGCTGCCCCCAAGCCCAAGGTGGACCCGGAAACCCGGGCCCGGGCGACGGCTGCCGTGCGCGAGGTGCTGGGCCGGTTGGAGGCCGAAGTGGCACAAGGCCATGGCAAAGCCAGTACCGGTGCTGCCAGTGCGCTGCGGCAAGCACTCAAGGAACATGGCAGGCATATAGATGGTCAGCTGGACCGCCAGGCCCATGCGGCCCTGGCCGCCGCCGGCGAGCTCGAAGGCTGGCAGCGCTGGCGTGCCGACCAGCTGCGTGAAGAACTGGTGGCCAAGGCCGAGGCCCTGCTCCATCGGCCGGAAGGCCAGGCCCTGGGCGGACGCAAGATGCAGGAGTCCCTGCGCGAGTTGCGCGAGGCATGGAAGCAGACCGATCAGGGTGGGGTCCCCAACCACGGACTTTGGAAACGTTTCGACGAGGCCTGCAACCAGGCCTACAAGGTGGTCGAGGCCTGGCTGGAGAAGATCCGGGCCGAGTCGGCCGAGCACAGGACCAAACGCCTGGCCCTGATCGCGGAGCTCAAGGCCTGGGGCGAGACCCAGGCGGCTGCGGCTGTCAGTGACTTGAAAACCTTCAACCGCGAACTGCACCAGTTCGCCGAGCGCTGGCGTGAGGCCGGGCATCTGAGTGAAAAGGCCTTTGCCGAGATGCAGCCTCAGTGGAAGGCCGCCATGCATGCCGCGGCTGCGCCCCTGGAATCTGCGCAGAAGCTCAGCCTGCAGACCCGGCAGGCCATGATCGAGGAAGCCGAAGCCCTGGGGGCTGCGCCCGTGCTGCGCATCGACGCGGTCAAGGCCCTGCAGCAGCGCTGGCAGGCCGAGGCCCACGCCGTGCCCCTGGAGCGGCGCCAGGAGCAGAAGCTCTGGGACGCTTTCCGCAAGCCGATCGACGAGGCCTTCGCGCGCAAGAGCGCCTCCCGCGAACAGGCGGCTGCGGCCATGAGCGAACACGACCGGGCAGTGCTGCAGGCCGCCCAGGCACTGGATGCTGCCAATGCCAGCGGCGATGTGCAGGCCATCCGTACGGCCATGGTGGCACTGGAGGCGGCGCTGAAAGAATCCGGCCCGGCGCCGCAGGCCCAGCCAGCTGCGGCGCAGGAGCAGGCCCCTGCGACGAGCGGGGAGGCCGCTCCGTCGGCCCCCACCCAGCCGCGCAAGCCTGTAGTGGCCGTGCGGGGTGATGACCGTCCGGGCATGAAGCGGGCCGAGCCCGCTGCGCCAGCAGGGCGCGGCCGACCCGGTGAACGCCGCGATGCACCGCGTCGTGACGAGCGCCGGCCCGAACGCGAGGGGCGGCGTGAATTTGGCCGTGAACGTGAAGGCCCTCGTCTGGGTGATGCGGCTTTCCGCGCCCAGCGCGATGCGCTGGAGCATGCGCAGGCGGCCCTGAAGCGACTGGCTGTGCAGGCGCACGGTGAAGCACTGACGCAACTGTTGGGCGCCTGGGAGCGGCGCGATACCGCCAGCTTGCCGACGACGGCGGAGATCGGCGGGCGCGTGACGCCAGCCGTACGTGGCCTGTGGAC
>JBEIPS010000127.1:0-4705 GCA_040376915.1 Hylemonella sp. | reverse complement strand
TCACGTGAAACATCGGGGTTGGCGTACTTGCCGCCGTCCAGGGACATGAGGCCGGCGTAGCTCACATCGGGGCGGCGCAGCAGGTCGAAGAGGTGGTATTCGTGGTCGATGGTCGTGCCCAAAACCCGCTCGGCCTCGGCCGCGGACAGGATGCGGGGGTTCACCCAGGTGGCCTTGAGGCGTTCTGTTTCACGTGAAACAGCGTCGCGCTTGCGGCAGAAGGCGTCCCAGCGGGCGTCGTCCACCAGGCCCAGCTGGCGGCCGGTTTCGGTCAGACGCAGGTCGGCGTTGTCCTCCCGCAGCTGCAGGCGGAACTCGGCCCGGCTGGTGAACATGCGGTAGGGCTCGGTCACGCCCTGGGTGGTCAGGTCGTCCACCAGCACACCCAGATAGGCTTCGTCCCGGCGCGGCTGCCAGGCTTCTGCGCCCCGGCATTGGAGGGCGGCGTTGATGCCGGCGAACAGGCCCTGGGCCGCCGCCTCTTCATAACCGGTCGTGCCGTTGATCTGGCCGGCAAAGAACAAGCCCTTGATTTGTTTGGTTTCGAAGCTGCCCTTGAGGGAGCGGGGATCGAAGTAGTCGTATTCGATGGCGTAACCCGGACGCAGGATGTGGGCGTTCTCCAGCCCCTTCATGGAGCGGACCAGCTCATATTGAATGTCAAAAGGCAGGCTGGTGGAGATGCCGTTGGGGTAGTACTCGTTGGTCGTCAGGCCTTCGGGCTCCAGGAAGATCTGGTGGCTGTCCTTGTCGGCGAAGCGGTTGATCTTGTCTTCCACGCTCGGGCAGTAGCGCGGCCCCACCCCTTCAATCTTGCCGGTGAACATGGGGCTGCGGTCGAAGCCTGAGCGGATGATCTCGTGGGTGCGCTCGTTGGTGTGGGTGATCCAGCAGGGCATCTGGGCCGGGTGCATGGCCGCCTTGCCCATGAAGCTGAACACGGGCACGCCCTGCCCTTCGTTCATACCGCCGGGCACGCCGTCACCGGGTTGCTCGGTGCATAACGAGAAGTCGATGCTGCGGCCGTCGATGCGCGGCGGGGTGCCGGTCTTCAGGCGGGCCTGGGGCAGCTTGAGTTCTTTCAGCCGGGCCGAGAGGCTGACCGCCGGCGGGTCACCGGCGCGGCCGGCCGCGTAGTTGTTCAGGCCCACATGGATCTTGCCGTCCAGGAAGGTGCCGGCGGTCAGCACCACGGTGCGGCTGCGGAACTTGATGCCCACCTGGGTCACGGCGCCGACCACGCGGTCGCCCTCCACCATCAGGTCGTCCACAGCCTGCTGGAACAGCCAGAGATTGGGCTGGTTTTCCAGGCGGCGGCGGATCGCCGCCTTGTAAAGTATCCGGTCGGCCTGGGCGCGGGTGGCACGCACGGCCGGGCCCTTGGAACTGTTGAGGATGCGGAACTGGATGCCGCCTTCGTCCGTGGCAATCGCCATGGCCCCGCCCAGCGCGTCCACCTCTTTCACGAGGTGGCCCTTGCCGATGCCGCCGATGGAGGGGTTGCAGCTCATCTGACCCAGGGTCTCGATGTTGTGCGTCAGCAGCAGGGTGCGGGCGCCCATGCGCGCGGACGCCAGCGCGGCTTCCGTACCGGCATGGCCGCCGCCGACGACGATGACATCGAATTCTTGTGGGTAGAGCATGGGAGACAGACAGCGCCTGCGGGCGCAAAGGGGCCGCGAGGCCCGGGAGGACGAGATTTTACCGGGCTGCCTCATTTTTCGCCAGCGGCGCGGAACTGGCCCCAGAGGGACTATCGTCCAATCGAAACCATGAAGCTTCTCGTCTTTGCCGGCAGCACCCGTCAGCTCTCCTTCAACCGCAGGCTGGCCAAGGTGACCGCCGAGATGGCCCGGGCCAGCGGGGCGGAAGTGACCCATATCGAACTGGGCGACTTCGACATCCCCATGTACAACGCCGACCTGGAAGCGCAGGGCACACCGGCCGACGTGATGCGGCTCAAGCAGATCATGTTTGAGCACCCGGCCTGGATTGTCTGCACGCCCGAATACAACGCCAGCTACCCTGCCCTGGTGAAAAACACCTTCGACTGGGTCTCCAGCCCGGTCAAGGCCAACCCCGAATGGACCGAGGGCCTCAAGTCCAGTCGCGGCAAGGTGGTGGGCGTGCTCAGCGCCTCCCCCGGCGCCTTGGGCGGCCTGCGTTCACAAAGCCATCTGGTCCCGCTGCTGATCAATCTGCAATGCTGGGTGGCCCCACGCAACTACGCCCTCGGCCGCGCCGCCGAGGCCTTTGATGCCGAAGGCCGGCTCGTCAGCGAAGCAGCGCGCAAGGCGGTGCAGGCCGTGATCGACCAGGTGCTGTTTGCCGCCCAGCGCCTGACGCCCTGAGCCTCAACTCGACGCTATTAATTCAATAGCAACATGGATTGCCGCCCCGGTTGCGCTGCCTGCTGTATCGCGCCTTCCATCTCCAGCCCCATCCCTGGCATGCCCCAGGGCAAACCGGCCGGGGTGCCTTGCGTGCAACTGGACCCGGCCGGCCGCTGCCTGATCTTCGGTCAGCCCGGGCGGCCGGCGGTCTGCGGCAGCCTGGCGCCCTCGGCCGAGATGTGCGGAAACGGGGCTGCCGAGGCCCTCATCTACCTGACCCGGCTGGAGCGGGCCACGCAGCCGACTTGACCCTTGTCAAATCGGAATACCCCCGAGGGCAGGAAAATCTTCCCATGACCCGGCCCCGGCCGAGGTTGGGGCGTCGCCTGCGTCGACGCGAAACATAGGTGCTTCATGGACAACGTGGACACGATCAGAGCCAGCAGCCGGTGGGCGCGGCTTTGGCGCAGCCTGCCCGTCGTGACCCTGGTCCTTGGCCTGCTGCTTACGGCTTTCGCCTACAACCTGCGCGTCAGCGTGCTGGATGACCGCGCGCACTCGTACTTCGACTTCCGTGTGCGTGAGGTTCTGCACCGCATCAGCGAGCGCATGAGCACCTACCAGCAGGTGCTGCGCGGCGCGAGCGGCCTGTTCGAAGCCACGGGGCAGGTCCACCGCGAGCAGTTCCGTACCTATGCCGAACGCCTGCAGCTGGCCGAGCACTACCCCGGCATCCAGGGCATAGGCTACGCTGTCTCGGTGTCGACGCAGCAGCGGGCTGCACATGTGGCGGCCATCCGCGAAGAAGGCTTTCCCGCCTACACCGTGTACCCCGACGGCGAGCGCGAGCAGTATGCGGCCATCGTCTACATCGAGCCCTTCACAGGGCGCAACCTGCGTGCCTTCGGTTACGACATGTACAGCGAAGCCGTACGCCGCAAGGCCCTGCAACAAGCCGTGGACACCGGTCACATGACCATGACGGGCAAGGTGCGCCTCCTGCAGGAATCTGGCATGCAGGAGCAGGCCGGTTTCCTGGTCTATCAACCGGTGTACCGCAGCGACCGGCCCAACACCAGCGTCGGGCAACGGCGCGCCAACATCCTCGGCTGGGCCTACGAACCCTTCCGCATGGAAGACTTCCTTCACGGCCTTTTCGGTGAATACGAAAACGACCTGAAGATCGAGATCTACGACGGAGACACACTGGACCCGAAGGCCCTGATGCACGGCGACGATGCCTTGCCGCAAAGCGCTTCTTCACCTGTTGCCACCTATGAAACGGTGCACAAGCTGGAGATGATGGGGCATGCCTGGACGGTGCGCATACGTGCCACGCCCAGCATGCTGGGCCGCGTGGAGAACGTCACGCCGGCCATGATCGGGGCCACCGGCATCCTGCTGAGCCTGCTGCTCTGCACCCTCTTCTGGTCGCTGGTGACCAGCCGCGACCGCGCCGTTCAGACGGCCATGCACATGAACGAGGCCCTGCTGCACGAACGGGCACGCCTGAACGCCATCATCGACGGCACACGCGTGGGAACCTGGGAGTGGAACGTGCAGACCGGCGCCACCGCCTTCAACAGCGAATGGGCCCGAACCATCGGCTATACCCTGGAAGAGCTTGCGCCGGTCTCGATCGAGACGTGGACGAAGTTGGCGCATCCGGACGACCTGCGGCAATCCGACGAAAGGCTGCGGCAGCATTTCTCCGGCGCATCCCCCCACTACGAGTGCGAAGTGCGCATGAAACACAAGCTGGGTCACTGGGTCTGGGTGCTGGACCGCGGCAAGGTGGCCAGCTGGACGGCCGACGGCAGGCCGCTGATGATGTATGGCACACACCAGGACATCACCCAACGCAAGCTGCTGGAGGAGTCGTTCCGTCACGGCGCACAGCACGATGCACTGACGGGCCTGCCCAATCGCGTGCTGCTCGGCGACCGGCTGGACCGCGCCCTGCTGGCAGCGCGACGCGGCCAGGGTCCTCTTGCCCTGCTCTACATGGACCTCGACGGCTTCAAGACCATCAATGACGACTACGGCCATGAAGCCGGGGATCTCGTTCTGTGCACGATCGCCCGGCGCATCCAGGGGTGCATACGGGTTTCCGACACCCTGGCCCGCGTGGGCGGGGACGAGTTCGTCGCCCTGCTGGCCGACATCGGGGACGGACAGAACGCCCTCGCGCTGGCCCACAAGATCCTGACCGAAACCCTGCAACCCGTCGCGCTGAACGAGCAGATCCGCGTGGGGCTGTCCATGAGCATCGGCATCGCGATCTATCCCGGCCACGGTGTCGATGCCCACACCCTGCTGGAGCACGCCGACGTGGCCATGTACCGCGCCAAGAAGGGCGGCAAGAACGCCGC
>JBEIPS010000065.1:0-11917 GCA_040376915.1 Hylemonella sp. | reverse complement strand
GCGCAGGCCATGGCCGACAAGCTTGCCGCGCCGGCGCTGCGCATGGGCTACGATCTGCCGCTGGCCGTGGCGCGGCTATGGGGTCTTTACATCAGCAGTTCGCGCGGCAAGACGTCCATCGGCATCGAGGAGCCGGCCCTCTTCAGCGAGCCGGGGGTGTTCATCGTGCGCCCGGACGGTACGCTGTATTACGGCGCGGTGCAGACCATGCCGTTCGCACGCCCGCGTTTCGACGAACTGCTGGCGGCGATCGATTTCGCGATCGCCAAGGACTACCCGGCGCGCGGCGAGTACGCCGGCGCGCTCTGAACAGACGGAAAGAAGGGATCATGAAGATACTCGTGCTGGGTGCCGGCGGCATCGGCGGCTATTTCGGTGCACGGCTCATCGAGTCCGGCGCGGACGTGAGCTTTCTGGTGCGCGAGAAGCGCCAGCAGCTGATCGCCAGCACGGGCCTGCGGATCGAGACGCCCAAGGGCAACTTCAGCGTGCAGCCGCGCACGGTGACGGCCGCCACGGTGAAGCCCGAGTACGACCTGATCCTGCTGGCGCCCAAGGCCTATGACCTGGACGACGCCCTGGCCTCGCTGGCCGGTGCCGATGGCCGCGGCGTGCTGCTGCCTTTCCTCAACGGCCTGGACCACCTGCGGGTGCTGGACGCACGCTACGGCCGCGCGCGGGTGCTGGGCGGGGTGGCGCACATCGCCGCCACCATCACGCCCACGGGCGCCGTGAAGCAGCTCAGCGAGCTGCACCGCCTGACGGCGGGCCCGCGCGACGCGGCGCACGCGGCCCTGGCGCGCGACTTCATCGCGCTGTGCGCTCAGGCCGCCTTTGACAGTGCCTACAGCGAGGACATCGAGCAGGTGCTGTGGAACAAGTGGGTCTTCCTGGCCACGCTGGCGGGCATGACCACGGCATGCCAGGGCAGCGTGGGCGAGATCCTGGCCACGGCGGAGGGCGAGGCGCTCACGCGCCAGATGTTTGCCGAATGCTGCGCAGTGGCACAGGCCGGCGGCCATGCGATCAGCGCCGAGGAGCAGGGCAAGGCGCTGGCCATGCTGACACAAAAGGGTTCGGCCTTCACCGCATCCATGCTGCGTGACCTGCAGGGCGGGCAGCGCACGGAGCACGGGCACATCCTGGGCGACATGGTGCGGCGCGGCCAGCGTGCCGGCCTGACCATGGACCTGCTGCGCCTGGCCCATACCCACATGGCAGTGCGCGCGGCCCAGGCCCACGCAGGCTGAGGACGACGATGGCCCAGGACAAGGAATCCGCCCCGCTGCTGAAAGACCTGCTGAACGCCCAGGCCCTGGCCAAGATCGGCCGTGCGGCGGCGCAGGCGCACCCGGGCTTTGACGAGCGGGCCTACCTGGCCATGGCGCGCGAGGGGCTGGCCGATCTGTCCATCATGCAGCGCATGAGCCGCGCAGCCGACAGCCTGCGCGCGCACCTGCCCCCTGACTACACGAAGGCGCTGAAGGTGGTGCGCAGGATGGCGCCGCTGCTGCCCGGCGGGTTTGCCGACATGGTGCTGCCCGAGTTCGTGGGGCGGCACGGGCTGGGCCATTTCGAACTGTCGCTGGATGCGCTGCGCGAGCTCACGCCCTACAGCAGTGCCGAGTTCGCGATCCGGCCCTACATTGCGCAGGACCCGGAGGCCGTGCTGGCCCTGGCCCTGCGCTGGGCCGAGGACGACAACGAACACGTGCGCCGCCTGGCCAGCGAAGGCACCCGCCCCCGCCTGCCCTGGGCCCGACGCCTGCCGCTGCTGATGGCCGAGCCGCAGCGCGCCCGGCCCATTCTGGAAAAGCTCAGGGCCGACCCCAGCGACTATGTGCGCCGCTCGGTGGCCAACCACCTCAACGACATGGCCAAGGACCACCCCGACTGGGTGCTGGACCTGCTGGAGGGCTGGCCCCGGGAGCAGGCCGGGACGCAATGGATCGTCAAACACGCGCTGCGCAACCTCATCAAGGCCGGCCACCCGCGTGCGCTCAAGCTCGTGGGGGTCACGCATGGCGCCAAGGTCAGGCTGGCGTCTTTCGAGGTGAGTCCCGCCACGCTGCGCCTCGGACAGACGCTGCAGCTGAACGCGACGTTGCGCTCGACCGCGCGACAGGCACAGAAGCTGGTGATCGACTACGCCATCCACTATGTGAAGAAAAACGGCGAGACCAGCCGCAAGGTCTTCAAGCTGCGTACGCTGGTGCTGGAGGGTCAGGGCGAAATCGCCGTCACCCGGAACCAGACCATCGCGGACTTCACGACCCGCGTGCACTACGCGGGGCGGCACCCGGTGGAACTGTTGGTGAACGGCCTCACGGTGGCGCAGGGCCACTTCGATCTGAAGAAACCGGCGGCACCGGCTCAGAAGAAGCGCCTGTAGCCCAGGGCCAGGAAATCCTGGCCGTTGGCGCCGTAGTTGTTCAGCAGGTCGTAGATGGTGCAGCGGTGGTGCAGCCGCACAAAGACCTCGTGTTCCTTCGCCTGGGCGGGGGAAAAGGTCAGCTCGAGCATCAGGAAGTTCAGATGCCGGCTGCCGTCGCCCGTGGCGCTGCGCTCCAGCGGGCTCACGATGGTGGTGTAGGAATAACCCAGGGGACCGGCACGGATGCTGGTGGGCAGCACCCCGCTCCAGGGAAAACCGCTCCAGCGCAGCACCGGCGCAATGGCAAATTCCTGCAGGGTCGCCGTGCCGAACTGGTGGCCGACCATGCCATCCACTTCCAGCGAGAGGGGCCAGCCTTCAGCGCGCCAGAGCGTCTTGCTGGCCGTCAGGGCGACGATGTACTGGTTGAGGAAGTTGGCGCGGCCCTGCGTGAGGCCGGCAGGCTCGGAGTCGTAGTACTGGCCGCCGTAGGCGCCCAGGCTCCAGTTCTTTTCCTCGCACGAAGCCCCGGCCGGCAGCATCAGACCGGCAGACAGGACCAGGGGCAGGTGGCAGGAACCAGCTTTCATCATCGCCTTTGGGGTAATGGTTCGCCCGCAGATTACCCACTCTGCAGGCTGGCTGCAATGCCAACCTTACAGGCAGAAGGGAGGTTGTCAGCCCGGCGCGTCCTGCGCCGCCCTGCACTGGTCACGCCTGCCGATACATGCTACAACCGGCCCTACAGAGCGACATACCTAGAAAAACTTCGGGGAGACTGCATGAGGCGGATGGTTGTCCTGACGCTGGCCTATGGCATGGGGTTGCTGGCATTTGTCACGCCCATCGTCGTCTCGCTCATGCTGTCCGACCGGCAGGGCCGCCTGGCACTGGAAGAACGCGCCTACGCGATCGCCACCGAGGTCCTGAGCGACAACGTCACCATCTCTGACCAGATCGTCGGCGTGGTCCGCAAACTGGAAACCACCAACGCCGCCGATCCCTGTTCCGATGCCAGCATTGCGCTCATGCGCGAGCTGATGCTCACCTCCAGCCGACTGCACGTGGTGGGTTACGTCGCCAGCAACCGGCTCATGTGTTCTTCCCTGGGTCGGCACGAGCAGGGGCTGGACCTGGGGCCGCCCGATTTCCTGAGCATCTTCGGCTACTACGTGCGCAAGGACGTGAAGCTGCCCCTGAGCGCGACCAGCACCTTCCGTGTGAGCGCCTCGGCCAAGAGCGGGTACGCCGCCTTTGCCCACGTCGAGCTTGCCTCCACCATGACGCTGGACGATCCGGACCTGGCCGTGGGCCTGGTCGGTCTGCGCAGCAAGCAGCTGCTCTTCCAGCACGGCGTCTGGCAGCCGCAGTGGCTGGACAAGCTGGGCCCGGACCTGCAGGCGATCTGGGTGGACCGGGATTACGTCGTGGCGATGAAGCGCTCGACGGCCTACAACTACGCGGCTTATGCGGCCATGCCGGCCAAGGTCATCGCCCAGCGGAGCCGGCAGCATCTGCTGTGGATGCTGCCGATAGGCACCATCGCCGGCATCGTCCTGGTGCTGTGCATCTACTTCGGGGCCTTGCAGCAGATCGGCATGCCGGCCCAGCTGCGGCATGGCCTGAGAACCGGTGAACTCTTTCTGCTGTACCAGCCCATCGTGGACCTGAGCGACGGCCGCTGGGTGGGCGCCGAAGCCCTGCTGCGCTGGCAGCTGCGCGACGGAACGATGGTAAGCCCCGATATCTTCATTCCCATGGCCGAGCGGCGTGGCATGGCCCAGGTACTGACCGCCTATGTGCTGAAGACCTTTGCGCGCGATGCCGCCGCCCTGCTGCTGGCCCGGCCGGAATTTTTCATCAGCCTGAACTTCGCGCCAGCCGATCTGGAAGACCCGGCCAATGTGGAGCGCCTGGGCCGCACGGTGCGCGACATGGGCATACGCGCGGACAACGTGCACGTGGAGGCGACCGAGCGTGTGTTCATGAATGCGGAAACGGCCAAACACAATCTGCGCGACCTGCGCAAGATGGGCTTCCATGTGGCCATCGACGATTTCGGCACCGGCTACTCCAGCCTCTCCTACCTGACTTCGCTGGAGGTGGACTACCTGAAGATCGACAAGAGTTTTGTCAGCAGCATAGGCACGGGCTCGGCCACCTCGCACGTGGTGTTCCACATCATCGACATGGCACGCTCACTGCATCTGCGCATGATTGCCGAAGGCGTGGAAACCCAGGCCCAGGCCGACTACCTGCGTGAACACGGTGTGCCCTACGCCCAGGGCTGGCTCTATGCCCGGCCCATGCCCATCGGTGCGCTGGCAGAACAGCTGGCCGCCGCCAAGGCCGCCTGAGTTCAGGCCTGCGCGGCCTGCATCATGCGCTGCAGCCTGGGCTTGACGTAGAAGGCCATGAAGAAGCCGATCAGCACGCCCACGGGCAGGGAGCGGCTGAAGGCCGTCCACCAGTAGTGGCCCATGTCGCTGCCCCAGGGGCTGTTGATGAGGGTGACCGCCAGGGCCAGCACGCTTTCGATGGCGAAGGCCGTGAGCAGGGAAACGATGATCTTGCGCGCGAAGCCGTGCATGGCGGGAAAGAGCTTGAACACCAGGCGCTCCAGCGGGCCCAGGCTGGCCAGCACCAGGGGCAGGATGACCAGGCTGCTGCAGAAGCTGCGCAGCCAGGTGGACAGATAGGCCGCACCAAAACCCACGTTGGCCCAGGTCATGAAGGCGCTGAGGACCAGGGCCACCGAGGGCATGATGACCAGCGGGGGCAGGAGCTTGCGCAGGGTGCGCACCGGGGCGGCGGGAGGGGCGACGGGACGGGGAGTGTTCATGGCGGCCTGAATAGTTGACAATAGCAACATTGTAACAGATGGTTGACCTTGTCAACCTTCAACCGACCATGAACAGACCCAGCCGCCGTGACACCGCTTCCGCCCTGGCCACCTTCCAGGCTTTCATGACCCTGTTCGGCAGCGTGCGGCAGGTGATGAAGGACCGCATGCAGCAGGACGACGGCCATGCCCTGGGCCCGGTGCACCTGCGCGCCCTCACCCTGTGCCAGCGTCACCCGGGCTGGACCCAGCAACAGCTGGGCCAGGCGATGGGCCGGGACAAGGGGCAGATCACGCGGCTGATCCGCGAGCTGGAGGAAGAGGCCTGGCTGGCGCGCACCCCGGACGCCCAGGACCGCCGGGTCTGGCGCCTGAACGTGACGCCCGCCGGCGAGAAGGAATGCGCCTGGTTCCTGGCCATCGAGGCCAGCATGGCCACGGACCTGTTCGGCGGGCTGGGGGCCGGGGAACGCGAGGCGCTGGCGCAGCTGATGAACGATCTGCGCGAGCGGATCAGGCCGGCGGCCGACGAAGCGTGAGTCTCAGAGCGAGCCGTATTGGGTGCCGCCGGAGGCGGGCTGGGACTCCAGCGGCATCAGGTCGGACTGGTACTCCAGCTCGCCCAGGTGCAGCGGCGGCGGCTTGACGCCGTGGGCGATGGCCTGCTCGAAGGCACGCATCTCTTCCGGGCTTACCGGTTCATGGCGGGAAACCGGTTTGACGGCGCGCGACTGGGCGGCCATGGCCGGGGCGGGAGCCGGCGCGGCTTTGGGCACCACGGTCTTGCCGCTGTCACCAGGCCGGGCGCCGCGCACAAAGTTGGTGATGCCCGGATGGAAGCGCCAGTAGATGGCATCGATGCGCACGCCGTACTGGGCGTAGGTGCGTTCGCTGAGGAATTTTTCCACATCGTTCAGGCGCAGCACCGTGCCGCCGCGTCGGGCGACAAAACCGGTGGCCACGTCCACCACCACCATGAAGCGGTGCTGACGCTCGTCCAGGCCCACGGCCTTGAACTTGTACATGCCCGAGATGATTTCCAGCAGCAGCAGGTTTTCGCGCACGGACTGGTAGACCATCTCGCGGCGCACCTGCTTGCGCTCCTCCAGGCTCATGCGCCGCGGCCCGATGTCGGTGACGGGACCCTCGCCGAAAGGCGTGCGGGGCGCCGAAGGCGGCTTCTGCTTGAAGAGACCGAACATGTTCAGGGGTGGGTTGTACGCGAAACACAAAACCAGGCACCAGAGCCGGTGCACGGTCTCCATGGCCTGTTGGTGTGCCGACGCCTATTCTTCCCTGATATCGGTCACTTGCGCACCACGATACACGTCTTTACATGGCCGGGTCGGGAAAGAGTGTTTCAAGTCATTTCCACACCGGGGCCCCGACCCGCCCGGCCTATTGCACCAGCGCCACCGACTTCACCTGCACCCAGACCGCACGGCCCGGCTGCAGGCCCAGGGCATCCACGGCGCGGCGCGTGATGCGGGCCAGCAGCACCGAGGCCCCGCAGCGCACCCGCAGCAGGACCTGCGAGGGATGGGCATCGGGCGCGATGGATTCGATGGTGCCGGGCAGGTGGTTCTGGATGCTGGTGTGCTGGGGCTCCGTGGTGGTCAGGCTCACGTCGCGGGCCAGCACGCGCAGGCGCACGGCCTGGCCCACGGGCACGCCGCTGTCGCGCAGCCAGAGGCTGCCACCGTCGAAGGCCACGCGCACCAGCTGCCAGTGCGCGTCGCGTTCGGCCACCTTGCCGCCCAGCAGGGCCCCCGCGTCTTCGCCCACCACCACCGGGCTGTCGATGGCGGCGAGCACCTCCTGCACGGGGCCCGAGGCCTGGACGCGGCCGCGTTCGAGCACCACCAGCTGGTCGGCCAGGCGGGCCAGCTCGTCGGCCGAGTGGGTGACGTAGAGCATGGGGATGCGCAGTTCGTCGCGCAGCCGCTCCAGCCAGGGCAGGATGTCCTGGCGGCGCGCCTGGTCCAGCGCGGCCATGGGTTCGTCCAGCAGCAACACCTTGGGGGCGGTGGCCAGGGCCCGCGCGATGGCCACGCGCTGGCGCTCGCCGCCCGAGAGCTGGTCGGTGCGCCGGCGCAGCAGGTCGCCTATGCCCAGCAGCTGCACGGCGGTGTGCAGGGTGAGTTCGGCGCCGGGCGCGCGGGCGCGCTGCATGCCGTAACGCAGATTGCCCTGCACGTCCAGGTGGTCGAAGAGGCTGGCCTCCTGGAAGACATAACCCAGGGCGCGGCGGTGCGTGGGCAGGAAAAGGCGCTGGGCATCGTCCTGCCAGACCTCACCGGCGACGACGATGCGTGCATGGTGGGCGCGTTCCAGCCCGGCCACACAACGCAGCAGGCTGGTCTTGCCCGAACCGGAGGCGCCATACAGCACGGTGATGCCGCGCGCGGGCAGGGTCAGGCTGACATGCAGATCGAAGTCGGCCCGCGGCAGCGTGAGGCTGATCTGCAGGTCTTCCACACTCATGGCAGCACCCGCGTGCTGCGCCGGCGCAGCAGGGCAAGGCTCAGCAGCACGACAAAGGAGAAGACCACCATGCCGCCGGCCAGCCAGTGGGCCTGGGCGTATTCCATGGCCTCCACATGGCCGTAGATCTGCGTGGAGACCACACGGGTCTGGCCCGGGATGTTGCCGCCGATCATGAGCACCACGCCGAACTCACCCACGGTGTGCGCAAAACTCAGGATGGCGGCGGTGAGCAGGCCGGCGCGGGCCTGTGGCAGGGCCACGGTGAAGAAGGCGTCCAGCGGGCGCGCGCGCAGGGTGGCCGCCACCTCCAGCGGGCGGCTGCCCAGGGACTCGAAGGCGTGTTGCAGGGGCTGCACCGCAAAAGGCAGCGAGTAGACGATGGAGCCGATCAGCAGGCCGGTGAAGGTGAAGGACAGCAGGCCCCAGCCCAGGCTCTGCGTGAGCTGGCCCAGCGGCCCCTGCGGGCCCATGGCCACCAGCAGGTAAAAGCCCAGCACCGAAGGCGGCAGCACCAGGGGCAGCGTGACCAGGGCGCTGACGGGCGCGCGCCAGCGCGAAGCGGTCTGCGCCAGCCACCAGGCCAGCGGCGTGGCCAGCAGCAGCAGCAGCACGGTGGTGAGCGCGGCCAGCTCGAGGGTGAGCCAGACGGCCTGCAGGGCTTGCGGACTGAAGGGCATCTACAGATCGTAGCCGTAAGAGCGGACGATGGCACGCGCCTTCTCGCCGCGCAGGTACTGCAGCAGGGCGGCGGCGGCCGGCTTGTCCTTGCCCCTGGCGAGCAGGAGCGCGTCCTGCCGGATGGGCCTGTGCAGTTCCGCGGGCACCAGCCAGGCCGAGCCCTGCAGACGGCCTTCGGCCAGCACCTGCGAGTAGGCGACAAAACCCAGGGGCGCGTTTCCCGTGGCGATGAACTGGTGCGTCTGGGCGATGTTCTCGCCCTGGACGAACTTCGGCCGCAGCGCCTCCAGCAGGCCCAGCCTGGTCAGTGTTTCGACGGCGGCCAGGCCGTAGGGGGCCAGCCTGGGGTCGGCCAGGGCCAGTTTGTCGAAGCCGGCCGTCTTGAGCACCTCGCCCTTGTCGTCCACCAGGCCGGCTTGTTTGCTCCACAGCACCAGGCGGCCGATGGCATAGGTGAAACGCGTGCCGGCCACGCCCGCCCCTTCCTGTTCCAGCCTGGCGGGTGTCTCGTCGTCGGCCGCCAGCAGCACCTCGAAGGGTGCGCCGTTGCGGATCTGCGCGTAGAAGCGCCCCGTGGAGCCGAAGGCCAGGACTGCCTTGTGGCCGGTGTCGGCCTCGAACAGGGGGGCGATCTTCTGCATGGGCGCGGCGAAGTTGGCCGCCACCGCGACGGAGACCTCGCCGGCCTGCGCCGCGGACACCAGACAGAAAACGGAAAGAACCCAACCCAGGCGTTGCATGCAGGACCTCGCTATTCAAAATATGAATAGCGAAACTGTAGCATGGAATCTGCTACGCTATTCACTCCATGAATAGCGAAACTTCCGCATGAACCGCAAGACATTGCCACTGGCCGAGGTGCTGGGATTCGAGGCCAGCGACAAGCGCATCGACATCCTGCGCCGCATCGGGCAGGCGGGCTCCATCTCGGAGGCGGCGCGCGGCGCCGGGGTGAGCTACAAGGCGGCCTGGCAGGCGCTGGAAACGCTGGCCAACCTGGCCGGCACGCCCCTGGTGGAAAAGGCCGTGGGCGGCAGCGGCGGCGGCGGCGCGGTGCTGACCCCCGCCGGCCAGCGCGTGCTGGAGGCGGCCGAGGTGCTGGCCCGCGCGCGCCAGCAGGTGCTGGCGCAGCTCGGCACGGGCGTCAGCGCCCCGGGGCGCGCCGCCCTGTCCCTGCGCACCAGCATGCGCAACCAGTTTCCCTGCACGGTCGGCGCGATCAAACCGCTGCAGGGGCTGGTGCGCGTGCAGCTGCTGCTGGCCGACGGCGCCATGCTCCATGCCCGCATCACGCGCGAAAGCGTGCAGCTGCTGGGCCTGCAGGCCGGCCTGCCGGTGCTGGCCCTGTGCAAGGCCACGGCGGTGCAGGTGGCGCAGCGCATCGCCCCCTCCCCCACGCGCAATGTGCTGCAGGGTGTGGTGACCCGCGCTTCGCGTGCGGCCGCTGGCGGCGAGGTCAGCCTGCGCCTGGGCAGCGGCGTGCAGCTGGTGGGTTTTGCAGCCGCCGGCCACGGCCTGAAAGCGGGCCAGACCGCCATGGCGGCGGTGGACGAAGCGGGCGTGGTGATGGCGGCTGCGGGCTGACCTGCCCGGGCCGGCCGCCCGGCCTCAATGCCTGTGCCGGTGGTGGATGTCCGGGTAGTGGGGATGTTTGTGCGTCACCGCAGGGTGCTTGTGCCAGTGCGCGTGCGGCTCGTGGCCGTCCCAGGCAAAGTCGTGCGGGTGCTGGTGATGGGCGTCGTGCGCATGGGGATGGGCATGGGCCAGGGGTTCATGGCTGTGCTCGTGTTCGTGGCGCTCCGTCAGGTGCAGGTAGACACCCAGGGCCATCAGCCCCGCGGCCAGCCAGAAGGCACCGTTCGCCGACTCGCCCAGCAGGGCAAAGGACAGGGCCGCGCCGATGAAGGGCGCGGTGGAAAAGTAGGCCCCGGTGCGCGCCGTGCCCAGGCCGCGCAGGGCCAGCACAAAGAGCACGAGGCTGCAGCCATAACCCAGCAGCCCGACCGCCAGGGTGGCCAGGCCGATGCCCGCGCCCGGCAGGGCAGCCCCGAGCGACCAGGCCAGCAGCACGTTGACGGCACCGGCGATCAGGCCCTTGCTGCCGGCGATGAAGAGGGCGTCGGATGCCGATACCCGGCGCGTCAGGTTGTTGTCGATGGCCCAGCACAGGCAGGCCAGCGCGATCAGCAGGGGCCCGCTCCATTGGGTCCAGTCGGTCCGGGCCCCGGGCCAGGACAGGACCACGCCGCCCGCCACGATGGCCAGCATGCCCAGCAGGATGCGGCGGTCCGCGCCTTCCTTGAAGACCATCCACGCGAGCACGGCGGTGAGCACGGACTCCAGGTTGAGCAGCAGCGAAGCGATGGACGCGCTGGTCTGGGTGAGGCCGAACAGCAGGGCAACCGGCCCCAGCACGCCGCCGAAGAAGATGGCACCGAGCAGCCAGGGCCATTCGCCCGCGGCCAGGCCCGAGGCCAGCCAGGCGCGGTCACGCAGGAGCCGCACCAGCGCCAGCCCTGCCCCGCTGCCCAGATAAAGCAGACCGCCCAGCAGGAGCGGCGAAATCTCACCCAGCAGCAGCTTGGCCAGGGGGGTGCTGGCGCCAAAGAGTGCGGCAGCCAGCAGGGCGTAGCCTGTGTCGCGGTTCATGCCCCGATTCTGAAGCAAAGACCGCGGGGCCATGCCCTCAGGCCCGGTGCGGCCGGTGGTGAGTTCGCCCCGGTCCTGCGGGCGCCAGTTCAGCGCCAGCAGGCGGTCAGAACACCAGGGTGCGCCAGGCCGGATCGGCAGCACGGCCCATGAACTGCACCGAGCCACCGATGCCGCTGCACAGGGGGATGAGCTGAGCGCGCGTCAGGCCGGCCGCGTGCAGGGCCTGGCCACAGGCGTACAGGCCGATGCCGAGTTCCTGCATCTGGGCCAGGTAGTCGGCCAGGAGGCGCTGCTCGGGCCCGAAGCCCACGGGCGTGGCGCCCGCCTGGGGGGTGAGCAGTTGCACGGTTTGCGCGGTGAAATAGATCTCCACGTCCAGGTCCATCACGGCGGCGGCCTGGGCCAGCACAAAGGGCGTGGCCAGGCGTTGCGGCGCGGACAGATCGGCGGCCCAGAGCAAGAGCGCCACGGAACGCACAGCGCCGCTCATGCCTGACTCTCCGAACCATCTGCCATCTTTGTCCGCATGTCCAGCTCCAGCTTGTCGTAGAACGGGTCAGGATACTTGAAGCTGAATGAGTACACGCAGCGCATCGCCCACCCCATGCCGCCGACACGTCGACGGGCCATGATGAAAACCTTCAGGACTGGCCAGCGGCCAGCACGCGGTTGCGTCCGCCCTGCTTGGCGGCGTACAGGGCCTGGTCGGCGCGCTGCACCAGGGCCGCGGCCGACACGGCGGCGTCGCCCTCACCCGCGCCGGGCAGCAGGGCGGCGCCGATGGAGACCGTGATGCGCAGGGGCTCGGCCACCTGCACCGGCATGCTCTGCGCGGCGATGACACGGCGGATGCGCTCGGCCGTCTCCAGCGCGGCGGTCATGGG
>JBEIPS010000041.1:0-23636 GCA_040376915.1 Hylemonella sp. | reverse complement strand
CGAGGTCGAACTCAACGATGGCACGCTGCTGCGGGTGGAGAACCCTTCCAAGATGCCCGACCTCGGCCGCATCAAGGAGATCCGTGAGCCGATCGTCACCGTGCACCTGTACATGCCGCAGGAATATGTGGGCCCGGTCATGACCCTGGCCAACCAGAAGCGCGGCGTGCAGCTCAATATGGCCTATCACGGTCGCCAGGTCATGCTGACGTATGAGCTGCCGCTGGGCGAGATCGTGCTGGACTTCTTCGACAAGCTCAAGTCGGTGAGCCGCGGTTACGCCAGCATGGACTACGAGTTCAAGGAATACCGTGCCTCGGACGTGGTGAAAGTCGACATCCTGCTCAACGGCGAGAAGGTCGATGCCCTGTCCATCATCGTGCACCGTAGTCAGGCGACTTACCGCGGGCGTGCCGTGGCCGCCAAGATGCGCGAGATCATCAGCCGGCAGCAGTTCGACGTGGCCATCCAGGCCGCCATCGGTGCCAACATCATCGCGCGCGAGAACATCAAGGCCTTGCGCAAGAACGTGCTGGCAAAATGCTACGGTGGCGACATCAGCCGCAAGAAGAAACTCCTCGAAAAACAGAAGGCAGGCAAGAAACGCATGAAGCAGATCGGATCCGTCGAGGTGCCCCAGGAAGCCTTCCTGGCGATTTTGCAGGTGGAGGAGTGATGCAGATACTGACCTCCATTGTGCTGGCGGCTTTCGCCGGCTATATCGGTGCCTGGTACTTCGGTGCCGTCGAGGGCAACTTCGCGTTGTTGCTTTTTCTGGCCTCGGTCGTCACCGGCCTGTACTGGCTGGCCGAGCGCTTCTATTTCCTGCCGCAGCGCCAGGCGGCGGCGGCCAGGCTGGAGGCCGAGACCTTGCAGCGTCGCGCGGGCCTGCAAGAGCAGGGCATTGCCGTGGACGAAGGCGGAGAGCTGGCCCAGGCGCGCGAACGTTTGCTGATGCAGCCCTGGTGGCTGGACTGGACGGCCGGTCTGTTCCCGGTGATCGTGGTGGTCTTCCTGCTGCGCTCCTTCCTGTTCGAGCCCTTCAAGATTCCCTCCGGCTCCATGATCCCCACCCTGCTTGTGGGCGACCTGATCCTGGTCAATAAATACCACTACGGCATCCGCCTGCCTGTGCTCAACACCAGGATCACCGAAGGCAACAAGCCTCGGCGTGGCGACGTCATGGTGTTCCGTTATCCCCCGCGACCCAGCCAGGACTACATCAAGCGTGTCGTCGGCGTGCCAGGTGACGAGGTGGCCTATCTGAACAAGCGCCTGACCGTCAATGGCCAGCCGGTGGCGACCACTGAACTGCCCGAGTTCTTCGACGAGGAAGCCATGCGCTACTTCAAACAGTACGGTGAGACCCTGGGGGAGAATCCGCACCGCGTGATTGTCGACAGCGAACGGCGCGGCGGTTTTTCCGAGGCCGAAATCGGTGATTTTCCATACCGTCAGAGTTGCCGCTACAGCGTCGAAGGAGTAGTCTGCAAGGTGCCCGAGGGGCACTATTTCATGATGGGTGACAATCGCGATAATTCGCTGGATTCGCGTTACTGGGGCTTCGTGCCGGACCAGAACATCGTGGGCAAGGCTTTTTTTGTCTGGATGAATTTCGGCAGCCTCAAGCGCATCGGGGCATTCAACTGACATCGACAATACCTATTTGGGGGAAACTATGGCAAGGCAACTGAAGTCGGGACAGCGTGGTATCACCTTTATCGGCCTGCTTTTCATAGGCGGCATCCTGGCGGTGACCGGAGTCGTTTTTGCGCAGGTCGTTCCGACCTTGATCGAGCTGCAGGCGATCCACAAGGCTGCCAAGAAAGCGGCAACCGAAGCCGGGACCGTGGCCGATGTTCGGGTCGTTTTCGACAAGGCGGCCCAGATTGACGACATCAAGTCTGTCCAAGGCAAGGATCTGACCGTGACCAAGGTCGGCGACAAGGTGGTCGTCAGCTTCGCCTATGAGCGCGAGATCCACCTCGCCGGTCCGGCCTGGCTTACCCTGAAGTACGAAGGAAGCACCAAATAGCGTGGCTGATGGATTGACCGCGTTGCAGGAGCGCCTGCAACATCATTTTTCTGATCCAGCACTGCTGGCGCGCGCGGTTACGCACCGCAGCTTCGCGGCCGATCACAACGAACGCCTGGAATTCCTGGGGGATTCCGTCCTCAATCTGGCTGTGGCGGACCTGCTGTACCAGAGGCTGAGCGCCTTGCCTGAAGGCGACCTTTCTCGTATACGTGCCAATCTGGTCAAGCAGGATACCTTGCACCAGCTGGCCGTTGGGCTGGGCTTGTCGGAGGTCGTTCGCCTGGGGGAGGGCGAAGTCCGCTCCGGCGGCAGCCGCCGGCCATCCATCCTGGCCGATGCCCTGGAGGCCTTGCTCGGTGCGGTCTACCTCGATGCCGGTTATGCCGCCGCCCAGGGGCTCGTGCACCGCCTTTTCCAGGCCGTCGAAATCAATCCGCAGATGCAGGCCAGTGCCAAGGATGCCAAGACGGAACTCCAGGAATGGCTGCAGGCGCGCAAGCTCAAGCTGCCCCTGTACAGTGTGGTGGGCACGCTGGGCGCGGCGCACCGGCAGACCTTTGACATCGAATGCGAGGTCTCCGAGTTGAACCTCAGCGAGCGCGGCATCGGCAATTCCCGCCGCGCCGGTGAGCAGGCCGCGGCTGCCGCCATGCTGCAATCCCTCAAGACGCAGGACAAGGGCTGACCCCATGGAAAATACAGCTGAACTCCCGTCTTCCAAGTCGCCACACCGTTGTGGCCTCGTGGCCATCGTAGGCAAGCCCAACGTCGGCAAATCCACCCTGCTCAATGCCCTGGTCGGGCAGAAGATCAGCATCACCTCGCGCAAGGCTCAGACCACGCGCCATCGCATCACCGGCATGCGGACCCAGGGTGCCACCCAGTTTGTCTTTGTGGATACGCCGGGCTTCCAGACCGTGCACGGAAATGCGCTCAACAAATCGCTGAACAAGGCGGTGGTGGGCGCGGTGTCCGACGTGGACCTGATCTTGCTGGTCGTGGAGGCCGGCAGCTTCACCCCTGCAGATGCGCGCGTGCTGGCCCTCGTGGGGCAAGGCATTCCTGCGCTGCTGGTGGCCAACAAGCTCGACAACGTGCACCGCCGCGGTGACATCGCCCCCTGGTTGCAGGAGATGCAGGCCAAGCACCCCTTTGCAGAATTTGTGCCCATGTCGGCCAAGAACCCCAAGGACATCGAGCGCCTGCTGGGAATTTGCGAAAAATATCTGCCCGAGCAGGAGTGGTGGTACGCCGAAGACGAGCTGACCGATCGCAGCGAAAAATTCCTCGCCAGCGAACTGGTGCGTGAAAAACTGTTCCGCCTGACTGGCGACGAGCTGCCCTACACCTCTACTGTGGTGATCGACAAGTTTGAAGAAGAACCACCGCAGAAGAAAGGGCAGAAGCGCCTGCTGCGCATTGCTGCCACCATCGTCGTGGAGCGCGATGGCCACAAGGCCATGGTGATCGGGGACAAGGGCGAGCGCATCAAGCGCATCGGCATGGAAACCCGGGTGGAGTTGGAGAAGCTGGCCGATGCCAAGGTCTTCCTGGAGCTGTGGGTCAAGGTTCGCTCTGGCTGGGCGGATGATGAGGCTCGCGTTCGCAGTTTCGGCTACGAGTGAGTGGCCGCCAGGCCGGCTAGCGCAATGGCGACGAAACGCATTTCCGAAGAGCCGGCCTACGTCCTGCATCGCTATGACTGGAGCGAGACCAGCCTGATCCTGGAGGTGTTCACGCGCCACCATGGCCGTATCGCCCTGGTGGCCAAGGGGGCCAAGCGGCCCAGTTCCAGCTTCCGCCCCATACTGCTTCCGCTGCAGCCCCTGCAACTGAGTTATGGCGGCGAGGCCGAGATACGCACGCTCAAGGGCGCGGAATGGATGGGAGGGCATGTCATGCCCACTGGCGAGTCCCTGTTGTCGGGCTACTATCTCAACGAGCTGCTGCTGCAACTGCTGGCGCGCGACGATCCCCACCCGGCCCTCTTCGATGTCTATGCCAATGTGGTGCGTGTGCTCGCCTCCGAGCATGATGAAGTGCTGCAGGCGGCCCTGCGTACTTTTGAACTGCTGCTGTTGCGCGAGATCGGCCTCCTGCCGCGCCTGGACCATCAGACCCTGACTTTGGCACCGCTGCAAGCGGACACCCAGTATGCGCTGGTTCCCGAAGGTGGCCTGCGCACCCGCAACGAGACGGATCGCATCGGTCTGAGTGGTACGCAATGGCAGATCCTGCAACAGACGCTGGAATCCGGAGCCCCCTTTACCGATACCCTGCGTGCCTGCGCAGCCGTGATGAACGAGCTGAAGCCACAGCTGCGTGCACTGCTCCATTACCATTGCGGGGTGTCCACGCTGCGAACCCGGCAGATGATGGTGGACATCCAAAGTCTATGACCTCCCAAACCGCACTGTCCGTCAACGTCAACAAGGTGGCTCTGGTACGCAATACCCGACACCTCGGTATTCCCAGCGTCACGCGTGCAGCCTTCCTGTGCCTGCAGGCGGGGGCGCATGGCATCACCGTGCACCCGCGGCCCGACGAGCGCCACATCCGGGCCCAGGACGTCTTCGAGCTGGCTGCCCTCATGAAGGACTGGCCGGACCGTGAGTTCAATATCGAAGGCAATCCCTTCCACAATCTGATGGACTTCATCCGTCAGGTGCGGCCGCAGCAGGCCACCTTCGTGCCCGATGCCGAGGGTCAGTTCACCAGTGATCACGGCTGGAGTTTTCCGCAGGATGCCGAGCGCCTGCGCCCGCTGATCGCCGAATGCCGTGATCTGGGCGTGCGTGTCAGCCTGTTCATGGATCCGATGCCGGGGCAAATGGCCCTGGCCCGGGCGGCGGGCGCCGACCGTGTCGAGCTCTATACCGAGCCCTATGCTGCGGCCTGGGGGCAGGCCGCTCAGGCCACCCAGCTGCAACGGTATGCCGGGGCGGCCCAGGCGGCGCTCAACGCCGGTCTGGGCGTGAATGCCGGCCATGACCTGAACCGCGACAACCTGGGCGCCTTCCTGCGCCAGGTCCCTGGCGTGGCCGAGGTCTCGATCGGCCATGCCCTCATCGCTGACGCGCTGGAGCTGGGCTACAGCGCCACGGTCAAGGACTACCTGCGCTGCATCGCCGAAGCTTCCAGATGATTTACGGGATCGGCACCGACATCTGCGACGTGCGGCGCATCCGCCTCAGTGTCGAGCGGCACGGTGAGCGTTTTGCCCTGCGTGTGCTCAGTGACGCCGAGTTTGCGACCTGGAAGGCGCGCAGCCTGCGCTGGCCCGAGCGCGGTTTGCGCTACCTGGCCACCCGGTTCTCGGCGAAGGAGGCCTTCTCCAAGGCCATAGGCATGGGCATGCGCATGCCCATGACCTGGCGCTCCTGCGAGATAGCCAACCTGCCCAGCGGCAAGCCTGTCATCGTCTTGCATGGGGAGCTCAAGGACTGGTTCGAGGCGCAGGGCCTGAGCGCCCATGTGACCGTCACCGACGAAGTCGACTACGCGGCCAGTTTCGTGGTGGTCGAGAAAATACCTGACGCGACGCCCCATCTCTGAAGAGTAGCCTATGAGCCAGCATGCCCCCCTGATCATCGATATCGCCGGCACGGCCTTGAGTGCTGACGACCGCCGCCGTCTATCCCATCCCCTGGTGGGCGGTCTGATCCTGTTCAGCCGCAACTGGCTGGATCGCTTCCAGCTGGCCGCACTGTGTGCCGACATCAAGCGCATCCGCGATGATCTGCTGATCTGTGTGGACCATGAAGGCGGCCGCGTGCAGCGCTTCAGGACGGGTGGGTTCACCCACCTGCCGCCCATGCGTGCCCTGGGCGAGCGCTGGATGAGGGATCCGCTCGGTGCCACCAACGCCGCCACCGCCTGCGGCCAGGTGCTGGCCAGCGAGTTGCGGGCCTGCGGTGTGGATTTCAGTTTCACCCCGGTGCTCGACCTGGACCACGGCGAAAGCGGTGTGATCGGTGACCGTGCCTTCGGCCGTGACCCGCGCGTGGTGGCCCTGCTGGCCAAAAGCCTGATGCATGGCCTGCGCCTGGCCGGCATGGCCAGCTGCGGCAAGCATTTCCCGGGGCACGGGTATGTCAAGGCCGATTCGCACACCGAGATCCCGGTGGACAAGCGCAGTCTCAAGGCCATCCTGGCCGACGATGCCGCCCCTTATGGGTGGCTCAGCACCTCACTGGACAGCGTGATGCCGGCGCACGTGATCTATCCCAGGGTGGATGCGCGGCCCGCCGGTTTTTCGCAGAAATGGCTGGGTGAGATCCTGCGCGATCGTCTGCGTTTCCAGGGCGCTGTTTTCAGTGACGATCTCAGCATGGCGGGAGCACGCCTGATCGACGGTCGCCAGGTCAGCTACACCGCAGCCGCGGTGACGGCCTTGAATGCCGGTTGCGATATGGCGCTGCTGTGCAACCAGTCGCTGGATGGCGGCCAGGCTGTCGATGAGCTCATCATCGGCATGACCGAGGCACAGGTCAGGGGCCGGTGGCAGCCGGACGAGGCGGGTGAATCCCGCCGCCTGGCCCTGCTGCCGCAGACACCGGCGCCCGACTGGGATGAGCTGATGGTCAGCCCAGCCTATATGCACGCACTGGATCTGGTCCCCTGAAGCCTGGGTTCCACCGGGCGGAGGGCGTTGCGTGGCCTCAGTCGGCTCCGGAAGCGGCCCAGTCCATCCGTCCCGCGGCCTCTACCTGCGTCAGGTACAGGCGCAGGTCGAACTCGTACTGGTGGTAGTCCGGTTCCATGTGGGTGCAGAGCTGGTAGAAGGCCTTGTCATGCGCCTTCTCCCTGAGGTGGGCCAGTTCGTGCACCGTGATCATTTTCAGGAACTCCGGGGGCACGTCCTTGAACAGGGCGGCGATGCGGATTTCCCGCTTGGCCTTGAGCTTGCTGCCCTGCACGCGTGACACGCTCGTGTGTGTGCCCAGGGCGTGCTGGATGACGTGCAGCTTGCTGTCGAAGCACACCTTGTTCAAGGGCTCGGCGCTGCGCAGGAATTCGGTTTTGAGGGCCTGTACGTAGTCGAACAGGGCCCGGTCGCTGCGGATGTCGTGGCGCCCGGGGTAGCGGCCGCGCAGCAACTCACCCAGACGGTCCTGGGCCAGCAGCTGGCGCACCTGGGCCAGGATGGGCTCGGGGTAGCCCGCGAGGTATTTCACCCGGCCGCGCTCAGCTTTCGCGGCGCAAGGCCGGGAAGAGGATCACGTCGCGGATGCTGGGGCTGTCGGTCAGCAGCATCATCAGGCGGTCGATGCCGATGCCGCAACCGCCCGTGGGCGGCATGCCGTATTCGAGCGCGCGCACGAAGTCGTGGTCGAAGAACATGGCCTCGTCGTCGCCGCTGTCCTTGGCCGCTACCTGGCTGTGGAAGCGTGCGGCCTGTTCCTCGGCATCGTTCAGCTCGGAGAAACCGTTGCCGAACTCGCGCCCGGTGATGTAGAGCTCGAAACGCTCCGTCACGTCCGGGCGCGTGTCGCTGGCACGTGCCAGCGGCGAGATCTCCACTGGGTGCTCGCAGATGAAGGTGGGCTGCCAGAGCTTCTCTTCCACGACTTCTTCAAAGTAGAGCACCTGCAGGCTGGACAGCGAACGGGTCGAGAGCTTGTTCTTCTCCTCGTTCATGCCGAGTTTCTTCAGGGCGTTGACCAGCCAGGCGCTGTCGTCGACAAAGGCGCTGCCGGCTTCGCTGTGGCGGATGATGGCTTCGCGAATCGTCAGGCGCTCGAAAGGCTGGGCCAGGTCCACCGGCTTGCCGCCATAGCTCAGTTGCAGCGTACCGGTCGCCTGCTGGGCAGCGTGGCGCACCAGGCCTTCGGTGAAGGTCATGAGGTCCTGGTAGTCCCAGTAGGCCGCATAGAACTCCATCATGGTGAACTCGGGGTTGTGGCGTACCGAGATGCCTTCGTTGCGGAAGTTGCGGTTGATCTCGAACACGCGCTCGAAGCCGCCCACGATCAGGCGCTTGAGAAACAGCTCTGGCGCAATGCGCAGGAACATCTCCTGATCCAGCGCGTTGTGGTGCGTGATGAAGGGCTTGGCGTTGGCGCCGCCGGGAATCGGGTGCAGCATGGGCGTCTCGACTTCCAGGAAGCCATGCGCGACCATGAATTCGCGGATCGAGCTCACAGCCTTGCTGCGCGCGACGAAGCGCTTGCGTGCCTCCTCGTCGGTCATCAGGTCCACGTAACGCTGGCGGTACTTGACCTCCTGGTCGGCCACGCCGTGGAACTTGTCGGGCATGGGCCGCAGGCTCTTGGTCAGCAGGCGCACGCTGGTGGCCTGGATGGAGAGCTCGCCGGTCTTGGTCTTGAAGACCAGGCCCTCGGCGGCCACGATGTCGCCCAGGTCCCAGTGCTTGAAGGCCTCATAGGCCTCCTCGCCGATCTCGTCGCGCTTGACGTAGATCTGGATGCGGCCGCTGCTGTCCTGCAGGGTGGCGAAACTGGCCTTGCCCATGACACGCTTGAGCATCATGCGCCCGGCAATGCTGGCGTGGCTGGCCTGGGCCAGCAGGCCCTCGGGGGTCTGGCCGGCGTGGGCGGCAAAAAGGTCGGCGGCGCGGTTGGCCGGCTTGAAGTCGTTGGGGAAGGCCGGGCCCTTGCCCTCGGCCTGCCGCTGGCGGATGGCCTTGAGCTTCTCGCGTCGTTCGGCGATCAGCTGGTTTTCGTCCTGGGCGGGGGCAACGGTGGTATGTTCAGACATGAGAGAGCCGGGTTGGAGGTGGCCCTGAGAGAGGGCCAGAACCCGCTATTTTAATGACGCTATCATCCCCTCAGCTTTTTCCCTACTGACCGGGCCCGTCATGCTGTTCCAGATCTTTTCCCTCTTGCTCGAAGTCGTGGCCGGCGTGCTCGGTGGCGCCTGCCTCTTGCGCCTGTACATGCAGTACCAGCGCATTCCCATGTCGGCGCGTTCGGGTAACCCGCTGGGGCGTTTTGTCTTTGCCCTGACCGACTGGCTGGTGCTGCCGCTGCGCCGTTTCGTGCCGTCGGCCGGCCGCTGGGACTTGTCCAGCCTGCTGGCGGCCTGGCTGGTCGAACTGGCCATGTTCTCGCTCATCTGGGTCTTCACCAGTTTTGTGGCCAGTTATGTCTCGGTGCTGATTCTGGCTGCCTTTGGCGTGGTGCGGCTGGTGATCTCCGGCCTGACCGGCCTGGTTATCGTGTATGCCGTGCTGTCCTGGGTGCAGTCCCATACGGTGCTGTCCGACATCATCGAGCGCCTCGTGGCACCCTTCCTGGCGCCGATCCGCCGCTTCGTGCCGCTGGTGGGTGGGGTGGACCTGTCGCCCCTGGTGCTGCTGGTGTTGCTGCAGGTGGCGGCCATCGTGCTGAATCATCTGCAGGGACTGGCGCTGCTGTAAAGAAAAAGCCGGCGCGAGGCCGGCTAGGGGGCGTGGTGGCCGTGTGTGTCAAATCACGGCATCGGCCGGCTGGCGCTGCAGCATGGCCAGGGTGTTGGCCACGGTCTTGCGCAGTTCACGGCGGTCGCAGATGAGGTCCACGGCCCCCTTCTCCTGCAGGAATTCGGCGCGCTGGAAACCTTCGGGCAGCTTCACACGCACGGTGGACTCGATCACGCGCGGGCCGGCAAAGCCGATCAGGGCTTTGGGCTCGGCAATCACGACGTCGCCCAGGAAGGCGAAACCCGCGCTCACGCCACCCATGGTCGGGTCGGTCAGCACGCTGATGTAAGGCAGTTTCTTCTTGGCCAGGCGGGTCAGGGCCGCATTGGTCTTGGCCATCTGCATCAGCGAGAGCAGGCCTTCCTGCATGCGGGCACCACCGGTGGCCGTGAAGCACAGGAACGGCACTTTTTGCTCGATGGCGGTCTCGACACCGCGTACGAAACGCTCGCCGACCACCGAGCCCATGGAGCCGCCCATGAAGCCGAATTCGAAGCAGGCCGCCACCAGGCTGATGCCGTGCACGGCGCCGCCCATGACCACCAGGGCATCGGTCTCGCCGGTGGCTTCCAGGGCCTCTTTCAGGCGCTCGGGGTATTTGCGGCTGTCCTTGAACTTCAGGGCATCGACCGGCAGCACTTCCTGGCCGATTTCAAAACGCCCTTCGTTGTCCAGGAAGAGGTTGAGGCGCGTGCGCGCATCGATGCGATGGTGGTGGCTGCAGGTCGGGCAGACGTTCTGGTTCTGTTCCAGATCGGTCTTGTAGAGCACGGACTCGCAGCTCGGGCATTTGATCCACAGGCCTTCGGGCACGCTGCGGCGATCCGCCGGGTCGGTGTGCTGGATGGTCGGGGGCAGAAGTTTTTCGAGCCAACTCATGGATGCTTCCTTTAATTGGGGTCAGATTCCAACGGCGGTCAGGCGCAAGACCGGCATTGTAGGGCCTGTTCACGCTCAGTTCTCAAGTGCGAGCGAGGTGAAAACAGCGCCAATCTAGGCGCGCGACGACGCCCAGGCTGGCCGCCTGGGCTAGGAGTGCAACAACGAGTGGCGCTGTTTTCACCCCGTTCCCTACGGGTTGCGGCCAAAAAAGGCCATGCGGGGTGTTGCGCGGACTTGCCGGGGTTGACCCCGGCGGCGTCCACGCGCCTACCGCATGACTTTTTTGATCCGCAACGCATCTTGAGAAATGAGCGTGGACAGGCCCTAGCTATCCAAAGCCTGCCGGATTTCCCGCAGGAAATCCGAGGCTGCGGCAACGACTTGTGCCCGTGGCAGAGGGTCGATCAGCTGGATGATGCGGGTGCCGATCACCACGGCATCGGCCACCCGGCCCACGGCCTTGGCGCTGGCCGCATCACGGATGCCGAAACCCACGCCTACCGGCACCTTCACGTGCTGGCGGATGCGCGGCAGCATGGCTTCCACGGCAGCAGTGTCCAGGGTACCGGCACCGGTCACGCCCTTGAGCGAGACGTAGTAGACGTAACCGCTGGCCACGCGGGCCACCTGGGCCATGCGTTCATCCGTGCTGGTGGGAGCCAGCAGGAAGATCAGGTCCAGGCCGTGTTGCTCGAGCGCGGCGGCAAAGCCCTCGCACTCCTCCGGCGGGTAGTCCACCACCAGCACGCCGTCCACGCCGGCCGCGGCGGCATCACGCGCGAAGGCGTTGGGGCCGCTGGCCTGGTGCAGCTGGTCGTAGCGCTCGATCGGGTTGGCGTAGCCCATCAGGACCACGGGGGTGGTGCTGTTCTTCTGGCGGAAGATGCGCACCATCTCCAGCACCTGGCGCAAGCCGATACCGGCGGCCAGGGCCTTGTCACCCGCCGCCTGGATGACCGGGCCGTCGGCGCTGGGGTCGGAGAAAGGCACGCCCAGCTCGATCACGTCGGAGCCGGCCGCCACCATGCCGTGCATGAGTTCGGGCGTGATGTCGGGGTAGGGGTAGCCGGCCGTGATGAAAGGAATCAGGGCCTTGCGCTTGCTGGTTTGCAGCGCGGCGAACGTGGAGGCGATGCGGCTCATTTTTTCAGCTCAACTTTTTGTTCGATCCCGCCCTTGACGGCCTGGCCCTTGCAGCTCGGGCGGCAGTAGAAGTCGGCCTGGCTGAGGTCGGCGACGGTGCCGATGTCCTTGTCGCCCCGGCCGGATAGGCTGACCAGGATGGCTTGGTCGGCCCGCATCGTCTTGGCAAGCTTCATGGCATAGGCCACGGCGTGGCTGGATTCCAGGGCCGAGATGATGCCTTCGGTACGGCACAGGTAGTGAAAGGCCTCCAGCGCCTCCTTGTCCGTGATACCCACGTATTCGGCGCGGCCGATGTCCTTCAGGTAGGCGTGCTCGGGGCCGACGCCGGGGTAGTCGAGGCCGGCGCTGATGCTGTGGGTTTCTGTGACCTGGCCGTCCTCGTTCTGCAGCACATAGGTGCGGTTGCCGTGCAGCACGCCCGGGCTGCCGCGCTGCAGCGAGGCGGAGTGCTTGCCGCTGTCCATACCCTCGCCGGCGGCTTCCACGCCGATCAGGCGCGTCTGCTCGTGCTGGATGTAGGGGTAGAAGATGCCCATGGCATTGCTGCCGCCGCCCACGCAGGCGACCACGGCATCGGGCTGGGCGCTTTTGCAACCGGTGCGCTGGAGCATTTCGGGCATCTGCACCAGGCATTCCTCGCCGATCACGCTCTGGAAGTCGCGCACCATCATGGGATAGGGGTGGGGGCCGGCCACGGTACCGATGATGTAGAAAGTGTTGTCCACGTTGGCCACCCAGTCGCGCATGGCTTCGTTGAGCGCATCCTTGAGGGTCTTGCTGCCGGATTCGACGGGCACCACGGTCGCACCCAGCAGCTTCATGCGGTAGACGTTGGGGCTCTGGCGCTTGACGTCCTCCGAGCCCATGTAGACCACGCACTCCAGGCCGTAGCGCGCGCAGATGGTGGCCGTGGCCACGCCGTGCTGGCCGGCGCCGGTCTCGGCAATGATGCGCGTCTTGCCCATGCGGCGGGCCAGCATGGCCTGGCCGATGGTGTTGTTGATCTTGTGCGCACCGGTGTGGTTCAGGTCTTCCCGCTTGAGGAAGATCTGCGCACCACCCTGCTCGCGGCTCATGCGCGCCGCGTGGTAGACCGGCGAGGGGCGGCCGACGAAGTGGGCCAGCTCGTACTTGAATTCGGCGATGAAGGCCGGGTCGTGCTGGTATCTGGCGTAGGCTGCACGCAACTCGTTGATGGCGTGCGTCAGCGTCTCGCTGACGAAGCTGCCGCCGTAAATGCCGAAATGGCCCGAGGGGTCGGGCTGTTGATAGTCGAACATGCTGAACCTGTTTAGCTGGCGTCGGCGGCGCGTACGGCCGCGACGAACTGGTTGATCTTGCCGGCGTCCTTGATGCCCTTGGCCTGTTCCACGCCGGAACTCACGTCCACGGCCAGCGACTTACAGCGCGGCCGTAGCTGCCGTATGCCATCGGCCACGTTTGCAGGCGTGAGTCCACCACTCAAGACGAGGTGAGCGTTGACGCTTGGAGGCAGATGTGACCATTCGAATGATTTGCCGCCGCCCCCGAATCCCTCGATATGGGCGTCGAGCAGGATGGCCTGGGCGGCTGTGTAGTCCTGAGCGTATTTTACGAGATCGAAGCCGCGGCCAGCCTCGCCGACCGGAATGCGTGCGGCGCGCAGGAAAGAGCGGGCTCCGGCGGCCTCCAGGCATTGGACTGGCGTTTCGTCGCCATGGAACTGCAGGGTGGCGGTGGGTACAAGTTCGCAAGCGGCACGTACTTCATCCGGGCTGGCGTTGACGAGCAGCAGCACGGGGGTGACAAAAGGCGGCAGGCGACGGGCCAGTTCGGCGGCACGCTGGGCCGTGACGAAACGGGGACTCTTGCCATAGAGAACAAAGCCCACGGCATCGGCGCCGGCCGCCACGGCCGCTTCCACGTCCTGCTCACGCGTCAGGCCGCAGATCTTGATCCTGGTCCGGGAAGGGCTGTTCATGGCAGCCAATCATACGCAGGGGTGCGATCCGGCAGGCCCCAGCGGGCCTCGTAGCGGGGCCCCAGGAAGTACAGGCCGTCGGGCGCGAAGGTTGGGGCGGCGGCATCGCGGCTGCGCGCGGCCAGCACCGCAGCCATCCAGTCCGGGGGCTGCTTGCCCTGACCGATGGCGATGAGGCAGCCCATGAGGTTGCGGATCATGTGGTGCAGGAAGGCATTGGCCTCGAACTCGAAGCGCCAGTAGGCGCCGCGCTTGCTGATCTCGATGCGCAGCATGTTCTTGACCGGCGACAGGGCCTGGCACGCCGAAGCGCGGAAGGACGTGAAATCATGTTCCCCCAGCAGGTGCCGGGCCGCCTCCTGCATACGTTCCAGGTCCAGGGGCTGGAAGACCCAGCCGACGCGGTGCGCATCGACGCTGGGGCGTACCGGGGATTCGAGCAGCAGGTAGGCGTAACGGCGTGAACTGGCGCTGGCCCGGCAGTGGAACTCTCGCGGAACGATGTGCGCCCATTGCACGGCAATGTCGCGTGGCAGGAAGCTGTTGGTGCCGCGTACCCAGGCATGGGACTCACGTTCTGCCATGGTGTCGAAATGGACCACCTGCATGAGGCCGTGCACGCCGGCGTCAGTGCGGCCGGCGCAGAGGGTGGAGACGGGTTGGTTGGCGAACTGCCCCAGCGCCTTTTCAAGCTGGTCCTGGACCGTGCGGCCCGAGGGCTGGCTTTGCCAGCCGTCGTAGGGGTGGCCGTCGTAACTGACGCCGAGGGCGACCCTCACGACAGGTCCTGCATGGCCGGGTCCGGCCGGATCAG
This sequence comes from Hylemonella sp., assembly GCA_040376915.1. GTDB lineage: Bacteria > Pseudomonadota > Gammaproteobacteria > Burkholderiales > Burkholderiaceae_C > Hylemonella. The sequence goes on along the minus strand of JBEIPS010000041.1, from coordinate 9,373 downwards.
CCGAGCTGAGCCAAGGCCTTCTGGGCGCGGGCCTTCATGTCGCCAGAGGCTTCGGCAATGATTTCTTCGATCAGTGCGCGGGCACCGTCGGTGTCGCCGATGGCCTTGAACTCGTCGGCCAGTGCCAGTTTGGTGCCCAGCGGGTCGTCCGAGTCGGTGCCGGGTTCCACGGAAGGCGTGCCGAGGTCGAGCGAGAGCCCGCCCATGTCGAAGTTCATCAGGTTGTTCCCGGCAGGGGCCGGTGCTGCCGCCGGGCTGCTGATCTGCGGCAGGGGTGGCGCCTCGAAGGCCAGGCTGTTGTCCGGAGCCGAGGCGATCGGTGCGGGCATGGTGGAGGCCGAAGGCGAGGATGTACGTGACTCGGCTTCGTCGAGCGAGAAGTCCAGGTCCAGATCCAGATCCATGCCACCACTCGCGGCGGCGGCGGCGGCTGGCGCGGCCTGTCGCACCGGCTGGGTAGCTGAGTAGCTGCCGCTGGGGGTGGCCTGCAGCGGAGCCGGCGCAGAGGCCGGCGGCTCGCCGCCCTGGTACATGCTGTTGTTCGGATCGATGCCGCGACCGAGTTCGCAGATCTGATCCCATTCCGGACCATTGCCACCGGTCACCTTGTAGGCTTCCTTGGCGATCACGCCAAAGTTCTTGGCATCGCGCCGTTTGGCGTAGATCTCCAGCAGCTTCTGGTGGATGGCGACGCGGCTCGGATGGTTGCGCAGCGCTTCCTTGAGGATCTCCTCGGCCTGCAGATCACGGCCATAAGCGAGATAGACATCGGCTTCAGCGACGGGGTCGACATCGTCGCCAGCATCGAGCTGGCTGGGCGAGTAGACCATGGACGAGGAACTGCTGCTGGCACCGTTGTCATTGGTGTCAACTCGTTGTCCGCCGCTTGCGCCGAAAAAAGAGTCAGGCTGGAGACGGCTCTCCAGATAGGCGCTGTCGACTTGTCCTGAATTCTTGCGCTGGCGGCTGCGATAGAAGGCCAGCCCGGCCAGCAGGGCTACCAGACCACCGGCCGCAGCCGGGATCAGCGGGTTGTCCATCAGTTCGTCGAGCAGTGAGGGCTCTTCGACGACAGGGACCGGCGCGGGCGCCGGTGCAGCGGCTTTTGGGGCCGATGCGGCGGCGACCGGTGCCGGTGCGGGTGCGGGTGCGGGTGCGGGTGCGGGTGCGGGTGCGGGTGCGGGTGCCGGGGGCGCCACGGGGGCTGCGGCGACCTGGGGTGCCGGAGCCGGCGTTGCTGCCGGTGCCGAAGCAACCGGAGCCAGCACCGTCGGCGCGGCGGGCTTGGCGGCTGGCGCAGCGGGTGCCGGAGCCGGTGTGGCGGCCTTGCTGAGTTTTTCCAGCTCGGCCACGTTCTTGGACAACTCTTCGGTCCGGGCCGCGGCATCCTTGGCGCTGCGTTCCTTGGCGAGCTTGTCTTCCGGGGCCTTGGCCTGGACGGCGCCCTTGGAGAGGGTCAGCTTGTCGGGGGCCACGGCGGCCGGTTTCTTCTCCTCGACCTGGGGTTGCACGGCACCCGCAGTCTTGCGGTCTGCCCCTGCTTCCGGGCTGGCCGGAGCACTGCTGGCCAGTCGTCGGCGGAACTCGTTGAAGTCCTTGCTCTGGGCTAGCAGGATCTGACGGGCCTCATCAGCCGGTGTGGCCTGTGCTTCTTCCGTGCCAGGCATGTCCAGCACGGCCCCCGTGCGCAGCCGGTTGACGTTGCCGCCAATGAAGGCCTCAGGGTTGCCGCGCAGCATGGCAACCAGCATCTGGTCCAGGGACACCTCGGCAGATTTCTGGGCCAGTGCCAGCTTGCCGGCGGTATCACCGGCCTTGACCGTGACGGACTGCCGGCCTGCCACGGCGGGCGGCGTCGGCATTGTGCTCTTCGCGGGCTCGGTGGCAGCTATGGGGGGAGGGCTGGACTCGGCAGCCGCCGGGGCGCTGGCAGTCTCAGCAGCAGGTTTTGCCGGCTCTCCAGCGGAGGGGGCCGCAGGTGCCGGTTCGGCAACTGCTGTTGGTGCGGGCGCGGTGGCCGGCGCTGCGGCTTCAGCGGAGGCCGGGGGCGGCGCAATACGGATCGGCACCGAGCTGACCTGGGGCGCCTGCGGCGCGACAGACTGGGCAGCGCTTAGAAGCGGCGGATCGAAGAGCATCGTGTAGTCACGCACGATGCGACCGGAGGACCAGTTGGCCTCGAGGATCAGGTCCACATAGGGCTCGTTGACGGCCCGCGCATTGCTCAGGCGCAGGTACTGCTGTCCGTTGCCGCGCTTCTGCAGGGAGATCTGCAGGCCGTTGAGGGCCGCGCTGTATTCCATGCCGCTGGCACGGAAGGTGTCCGGCAGGGCCACACGGGGCCTGAGCGAAGAAGCTTCGTCTTCGCTGATTTCCAGGATCTCGATCTCGGCGCGCAGTGGTTCACCCAGCGCTGACTGGACCATGACGCGTCCCAGCGATAGCGCCGCCGCTTGTGACCCCCACAAACCGAGAACCGAGGCAGAGGCCAGGGCCAAGGCGGTTCTTTGCCAGCGTGTTTTGGAAATCAATTTAGGGGCCTCCGATGATCGGGCGACAAAAAGCGTAAACAGTCATGCCCGATGTTCATCGAACAAGACCTTTGAAACTAGAAAAGTACCTTAACATCAATATGTTAGCCTGACAAGCTAAGGAAGCGCTTAACCTTCTCGACCTAAGCCAGGCGGCCTTCCCGGGGGGGCATTTGTTGTTCAATGGCAACGAGTGCGGGGCCCTTGGGGTTCAGGCCTGCAGCAGGATGCGCAGCATGCGGCGCAGCGGCTCGGCCGCACCCCACAACAGCTGGTCACCCACGGTGAAGGCACCCAGGTAGTCATCGCCCATGGCCAGCTTGTGCAGGCGGCCCACCGGCACGGTCAGCGTGCCCGTCACGGCGGCCGGCGTGAGTTCACGTTCGGTGATCTCGCGCTGGTTGGGTACCACTTTCACCCAGTCGTTGGCGCCGGCCAGCAGGCCTTCGATCTCGGCCAGCGGTACATTCTTCTTGAGCTTGACCGTCAGGCCCTGCGAATGGCAGCGCATGGCGCCTATGCGCACGCACAGACCGTCGATCGGGATGCTGCCGGCGCTGCGGAAGGCCGGGTTGCCCAGGATCTTGTTGCACTCGGCGCCGCCTTTCCACTCTTCCTTGCTCTGGCCGTGCTCGACCGGCACGTCGATCCAGGGGATCAGACTGCCGGCCAGGGCCGTGTTGCGGAAGTTCCTGGTCGGGAAGCTGGCGTCGCGCATGGTGGCGGCCACCTTGCGGTCGATGTCCAGAATGGCCGAGGCCGGGTCGGCCAGCTCGGCCTTGACGGCGTCGTGCAGGGCGCCCATCTGGCTCAGCAGCTCGCGCATGTTCTGCGCGCCGGCCCCCGAGGCGGCCTGGTAGGTCATGGCGCTGACCCACTCGACCAGACCGGCCTTGAACAGGCCGCCCATGCCCATGAGCATCAGGCTGACGGTGCAATTGCCGCCGATCCAGTTGCGGCCACCCTGGGCCAGCGACTGGTCGATCACGTGACGGTTGACCGGGTCCAGGATGATGACGGCGTCGTCGGCCATGCGCAGGGCCGAGGCAGCGTCGATCCAGTGGCCCTTCCAGCCGGCAGCGCGCAGCTTGGGGTAGACCTCTTTCGTGTAGTCACCGCCCTGGCAAGTCAGGACGATGTCGCACTTCTTGAGGTCCTCGATGCTGTTGGCGTCCTTGAGGGTGGTTTCGTTCTTGGCTAGCGCCGGGGCCTTGCCGCCGGCATTGGAGGTCGAGAAGAACAGGGGCTCGATCAGGCCGAAGTCGCCCTCGGCCTGCATGCGGTCCATGAGGACCGAACCCACCATGCCCCGCCAGCCGACGAGACCTACGACATTACCTACCTTGCTCATTACATGCCCTTTCAAATATCTAAAACAGTGCCTGCCGGACTGTCTGCCCCGGCTCGTCTGGCCGGGAAGGGCGCACGACGAACCAGGCCGGATCAGCCCTTAATGGTCGTGGTTTTAATGGTTGTTGCGCGCGCGGCCTCGCCTGCCGGGGCGGCAGAAGCGGTGTTCAGAGGGAACGGGCGGGCGGCAAACATGGCCACAATTGTAGCGGATGGGACGTCGAAAGAAAAAGGGCAGCCGCGCGGCCGCCCCTGGGCGTGAACGCTGTTGGTGGACCGGTCAGCCCAGCGCCTTGACCACCGCATCCCCCATCTGCGCGGTGCCGACCTTGGTCGTGCCTGCGCTCCAGATGTCAGCAGTGCGCAGGCCCTGGGCCAGCACCTTCTGCACGGCGGTTTCGATGCGGTGCGCGGCTTCTTCCTGGTTCAGGCTGAAGCGCAGCATCATGGCGGCGGAGAGGATGGTGGCCAGGGGGTTGGCCACGCCCTTGCCGGCGATGTCCGGGGCGCTGCCGTGGCTGGGTTCGTAAAGGCCCTGGTTCTTGCTGTTCAGGCTGGCCGAGGGCAGCATGCCGATGGAACCGGTCAGCATGGCGGCTTCGTCCGAGAGGATGTCGCCGAACATATTGCCGGTCACGATCACGTCGAAGCTCTTGGGGGCCTTGACCAACTGCATGGCAGCGTTGTCCACGTACATGTGACTCAGTTCCACGTCAGGGTACTGCTGGTGCACCTCGGTGACCACGTCCTTCCAGAACTGGAAGGTTTCGAGCACATTGGCCTTGTCCACGCTGGTGACTCGTCTGTTGCGCTTGCGCGCGGCCTGGAAGGCGGTGTGGGCGATGCGCTCGATCTCCGGTTTGCTGTAGCGCATGGTGTCGAAGGCTTCCTCGGCGCCGGGGAAGTGGCCGTCCACGGCCGTGCGGCGGCCGCGCGGCTGGCCGAAGTAGATGTCGCCTGTGAGTTCACGCACGATAAGGATGTCCAGGCCCGCAATCAGCTCGGGCTTGAGGCTGGAGGCACCGACCAGTTGCTCGTAGCAGATGGCCGGACGGAAGTTGGCGTACAGGCCCAGGTGTTTGCGCAGGCCGAGGATGGCCTGCTCGGGGCGCAGAGGGCGGTCCAGCTTGTCGTATTTCCAGTCGCCGACGGCGCCGAAGAGGATGGCGTCGGACGCCTGGGCCAGCTTCAGCGTGGCTTCGGGCAGGGGGTGGCCAGCGGCTTCGTAGGCGGCGCCGCCCACGGGAGCGGTTTCCATCTCGAACTTGAGGTCCAGGGCCTTGAGGACCTTGACGGCCTCGGCCATGATTTCGGTACCGATGCCGTCACCCGGCAGAACTGCGATTTTCATGATGTAGGTTTGCTATTGAATTGAGAGCTATCAGCCGAGCATGGTATGCGCAAGCCAGGGTTTTTGCGTCAGGCGCTGGGCTTCGAAGGCGGCGATCTTGTCCTTGTGGCGCAGGGTCAGGCCGATGTCGTCGAAGCCGTTGAGCAGGCAATATTTGCGGAAGGCCTGAACGTCGAAGGGGATCTCCTCGCCCTGCGGTTTCACGATGACTTGGCGCTCCAGGTCCAGCGTCAGCTGATAACCGGGGAAGGCCAGGCATTCGTCAAACAGCTGGGCCACCGTGGCCTCGGGCAGCACGATGGGCAGCAGGCCGTTCTTGAAGCTGTTGTTGAAGAAGATATCGGCAAAACTCGGCGCGATGATGGCGCGAAAGCCGTATTGGTCCAGCGCCCAGGGCGCGTGCTCACGCGAAGAACCGCAGCCGAAGTTCTTGCGTGCCAGCAGCACGGAGGCGCCGGCGTAGCGCGGCTGGTTCAGCACGAAGTCCGGGTTGGGCTTGCGGCTGGCCGGGTCCTGGCCGGGATAACCGGCATCCAGATAGCGCCATTCGTCGAACAGGTTGGGGCCGAAGCCGGTCTTGCGGATGGACTTGAGAAACTGCTTGGGGATGATGGCGTCGGTGTCGACGTTCTCGCGGTCCATGGGGGCCACGAGGCCTTTGTGCACGGTGAATTTCTGCATGATGGATCTCAGGAGAATTTGCGGATGTCGATGAAGTGGCCGTGCACGGCTGCCGCAGCGGCCATGGCCGGACTGACCAGGTGGGTGCGGCCACCGGCGCCCTGGCGGCCTTCGAAGTTACGGTTGCTGGTGGAGGCGCAGCGCTCGCCCGGCTCCAGGCGGTCGGCGTTCATGGCCAGACACATGGAGCAACCGGGTTCACGCCATTCGAAGCCCGCGGCCTTGAAGATCTCGTGCAGGCCTTCGCGCTCAGCCTGTTCCTTGACCTGGCCCGAACCGGGCACGACCAGGGCCAGCTTGACGTTCTTGGCGACCTTCTGGCCCAGCTTCTTGACCACGGCCGCGGCCTCGCGCATGTCCTCGATGCGGCTGTTGGTGCAGGATCCGATGAAAACCTTGTCGATGCTGATGTCGGCCAGCGGCTTGCCGGGCTCCAGGCCCATATAGGTCAGCGCGCGTTCGATGGCGCCACGCTTGTTGGCGTCTTTTTCCTTGTCCGGGTCGGGCACGCGGCCGTCGATGCCCAGCACCATCTCGGGCGAGGTGCCCCAGGTGACCTGGGGCAGGATCTGTGTCGCGTCGAGTTCGACCACGGTGTCGAACTTGGCGTCCGGGTCGGACTGCAGGTTCTTCCAGTAGGCCACGGCCTGGTCCCACTCCACGCCGGTGGGCGAGAGCGGACGGCCCTTGACGTAGGTGATGGTCTTGTCATCCACGGCCACCAGGCCAGCACGTGCGCCGCCTTCGATGGCCATGTTGCAGACCGTCATGCGGCCTTCCATGGACAGGGCGCGGATGGCCGAGCCGGCGAATTCGATGGTGTAGCCGGTGCCGCCCGCCGTGCCGATCTTGCCGATGATGGCCAGCACGATGTCCTTGGCGGTCACGCCAGCGGCCACCTTGCCCTCGACCTTGATCAGCATGTTCCTGGCCTTCTTGGCCAGCAGGGTCTGCGTGGCCATTACGTGCTCAACCTCGCTGGTGCCGATGCCGTGGGCCAGTGCGCCGAAGGCGCCGTGGGTGGAGGTGTGCGAATCACCGCAGACGACGGTCATGCCGGGCAGGGTTGCGCCGTTCTCGGGGCCGATCACGTGCACGATGCCCTGGCGCTTGGACAGGAAGGGGAAAAAGGCTGCCGCGCCCGATTCCTTGATGTTGGCGTCCAGCGTAGTGATCTGTTCCTTGCTGATCGGGTCGGTTATGCCGTCGTAGCCCTGTTCCCAGCCCGTGGTCGGGGTGTTGTGGTCGGCTGTGGCCACGATGGAGCTCACGCGCCAGACCTTGCGGCCGGCCTGGCGCAGGCCTTCGAAGGCCTGGGGGCTGGTCACCTCATGGACCAGGTGGCGGTCAATGTAGAGCACGGCGGTGCCGTCTTCTTCGGTATGGACGACGTGTTCGTCCCAGATCTTGTCGTAAAGAGTGCGTCCCATGGTGTTTTCCTTGGCAGGTCTTGAATTTTAGGCGGTGGCCGCCGTGGCCGTGAGGTGGTCCACCAGCAGCCGCGCGGTGACGGGCAGGGTGGAGAAATCGCGGGCGACGAGCGCGATGCGGCGGTGCGCCCAGTTGTCCTTCAGGGGTACGCAGGCGAGGGCGCCCACGCCTTGCATGAGTTCGAAAGCGCGGCGCGGCATCACGCCCACGCCCAGGCCGTTGTGGATCATGCGGCACATGGCGTCCAGGCCCGTGACGTGGATGCGCAGGCGGATGCTGCGACCCGCAGCCGCGGCGGCCTCGCGCATGGCCAGGTAGATGGAGCTGGTGGCGTGCAGGCCCACGTGGTCCCAGTCCAGGGTCTGCACGAAGTCGATGGCGCCGGCGGCAGCCAGCGCATGGCCCCGGGGCACGATGAGCACGAGCTGGTCTTCCCGGTAGGGCAGGGTCTGCAGCTCGCCCGTGCCGACGCCCACATTGCAGATGCCCAGGTCGGCCGCACCCTCCTGTACGGCGCGCACGACCTCGGTGCTCAGATGCTCTTCCAGATCGATCTTGACCTGTTCGTGCTCGCGGATGAAGGCGCCCAGGTCTTCGGGCAGGAACTGCACGATGGCCGAGATGCTGGCATGGACACGCACATGGCCGCGCACGCCGTCCACGTACTCGCTGAGCTCGCCCTGCATCTTTTCCAGGCTGTAGAGCACGGAGCGCGCGTGGTGCAGCAGGCTTTCGCCGGCCGGCGTGAGGTCGACGCCGCGCGTGTGGCGGTAGAGCAGCGGGGTGCCCAGTGTGGCCTCAAGGTCGGCCAGGCGCTTGCTGATGGCCGAGGCGGCGATGAATTCACGCTCGGCCGCTTTGCCGATGCTGCCGAGTTCGCAGACAGCCACAAACAGCTGCAGGGACGTGAGGTCCATGCGGCGGGCGAAGCTGCGGTCGGCGGTTTTCATCGGGCGGATACGGGTTGGTCATCGCGTTTGACGATGAGGTTTCCATTTTCCGTTATGAGAGGCTTGTTGGCCATCGTGTTTTGCGATGGCTGTGCTGCCCTGCGGGGGCCGCCGGGTCCCCAGCGCAAGGGCTCAGTCGACGATCAAGGCCGGGTTCAGCAGGCGCACACGGTGGTCCACGTAGTAGCCGCCGAATTCGGTGTAGCGCAATGCGAGGCGCCGGCAAGTCCCGCAACGCCAGACATCGCAGCGGTTGTAGGGGAACCAGGCCAGGGCCACCGGAGCGGCGGGGTCGTCATAACGTGTGCCGGCCGGGTGGTATTCCTCGAAGGTGGGCTCGTAAACCTCGGGGTCGCGCAGGGTGGCGAGTTGGGTCATGAGCGCGGCGGGCCAGCGTTCTTCGGTCAGGCTGGTCCAGCCCGTGTAGGCGCCCAGGCCGCAGTCGCACGGGGCCGCGCTGGCGGCTTCTGTCTGCAGGGCGCGCAACTCATCGGCGCTCCGGATCAGTTTCATAGGGGGGGCTCAAAAGAAAACCCGCCGACGTTGCCGTGCGGCGGGTTGTCCGGTGCGGCTTAGCGCTTGGCCAGCGGCGGCACGTCGCGGCGCGGCGAGCCGGTGAAGAGCTGGCGCGGACGGCCGATCTTGTACTCGGGGTCGCTGATCATCTCGTTGAGCTGGGCGATCCAGCCCACGGTACGGGCCAGGGCGAAGATGCCGGTGAACAGGTTGACCGGGATGCCGATGGCGCGTTGCACGATGCCGGAGTAGAAGTCCACGTTCGGGTAGAGCTTGCGCTGCACGAAGTAGTCGTCTTCCAGGGCGATCTTTTCCAGGGCCATGGCCAGCTTGAACAGCGGGTCGTTTTCCAGGCCCATCTCCTGCAGAACTTCCTTGCAGGTTTCCTGCATGAGTTTGGCGCGCGGGTCGTAGTTCTTGTAGACCCGGTGACCAAAGCCCATGAGCTTGACGCCGGAATTCTTGTCCTTGACCTTCTCCATGAACTCGCCGACCTTGGAAACACCGCCCTGGCGTTGGATGTCTTCCAGCATGTTCAGGCAGGCTTCGTTGGCGCCGCCGTG
>JBEIPS010000027.1:0-33518 GCA_040376915.1 Hylemonella sp. | reverse complement strand
TACGGAACCATCGGCACCAACCGCGACGAGTTCGTGGTGGTGCGCAAGATGGACAAGGTCGACTGGCTCGACACCCCGCTCGGCGACGAACGCGCCGAGATCGTGCAAGCCCAAGGAGAAGGCGCATGAAGATCCGCGCACAAGTTGGCATGGTCCTGAATCTGGACAAGTGCATCGGCTGCCACACCTGCAGCGTGACCTGCAAGAACGTGTGGACCAGCCGCCCCGGCGTCGAGTACGCCTGGTTCAACAACGTCGAGACCAAACCCGGCATCGGTTACCCCAAGGAATGGGAGAACCAGGACAAGTGGAACGGCGGCTGGGTCCGTAAGTCGAACGGCAGCATCGAGCCGCGCCAGGGGGCGAAGTGGAAGCTGCTGATGAAGATCTTCGCCAACCCCAACCTGCCGCAGATCGACGACTACTACGAGCCCTTCACCTTCGACTACGACCACCTGCAATCGGCGCCCGAGATGAAGGCCGCGCCCACGGCACGCCCGCGCAGCCTGATCACCGGCCAGCGCATGGAGAAGATCGAGTGGGGCCCGAACTGGGAGGAAATCCTGGGCGGGGAGTTCAGCAAGCGCAGCAAGGACAAGAACTTCGACGACATCCAGAAGGACATCTACGGCCAGTTCGAGAACACCTTCATGATGTACCTGCCGCGCCTGTGCGAGCACTGCCTGAACCCGGCCTGCGTGGCGAGCTGTCCCTCGGGCTCGATCTACAAGCGCGAGGAAGACGGCATCGTGCTGATCGACCAGGACAAGTGCCGCGGCTGGCGCATGTGCGTCTCGGGCTGCCCCTACAAGAAGATCTACTACAACTGGGAATCGGGCAAGGCCGAGAAGTGCATCTTCTGCTACCCGCGCATCGAGGCCGGCCAGCCCACCGTGTGCTCGGAAACCTGTGTGGGCCGCATCCGCTACCTGGGCGTGCTGCTCTATGACGCCGACCGCATCCAGGAAGCGGCCAGCGTGGAGCACGACCGCGACCTCTACAACGCCCAGCTCGACATCTTCCTCGACCCCTTTGACCCCCATGTGATCGAGCAGGCGCGCGCCGACGGCATCCCCGATGCCTGGATGGACGCGGCACGCAAGAGCCCGGTCTACAAGATGGCGGTGGAGTGGAAGGTGGCCCTGCCCCTGCACCCCGAGTACCGCACCCTGCCCATGGTCTGGTACGTGCCGCCGCTCTCGCCCATCTCGGCGGCGGCGAACGCCGGCGAGATCGGCATCAACGGCGAGATTCCGGACGTCAAGCAGCTGCGCATCCCGGTCAAGTACCTGGCCAACCTGCTGACCGCCGGCGACACCATGCCGGTGGAGCGCGCCCTGGAACGCATGCTCGCCATGCGCGCCTACCAGCGCGAGAAGCACGTGGAAGGCCGCATCAACACCAGCGCGCTGGACCAGGTGCAGATGACGCAGGCCGAGGTGGAGGACATGTACCAGACCATGGCCATCGCCAACTACGAGGACCGTTTCGTCATCCCGAGTTCGCACCGCGAGTACGCCGAGAACACCTTCGACATGCGCGGCGGCTGCGGCTTCTCGTTCGGCAACGGCTGTTCCGACGGCGCCAGCGAAACCAGCCTGTTCGGCAGCGGCAAACGCCGCACCATCCCCATCAAGGCAGGAGTCTGACCATGACCCACAACGCTACTTTGACCCTGCGCGTGCTGGCCCGTCTGCTGGGCTACCCCGACGCCGAACTGCGCAGCCACCTGGGCGACCTGGGTGCCGCGCTGCACAGCGAACAGGCCCTGGGCGCAACCCGCCTGGGCGAGCTGGACGCGCTGCTCAAGTCCATGCGCACGCGCGACCCGATCGACATGGAAGCCGACTACGTGCAACTGTTCGACCGCGGCCGCGCCACCTCGCTGCACCTGTTCGAGCACGTGCACGGCGACAGCCGCGACCGCGGCCCGGCCATGATCGACCTGGCCCAGACCTACGAGAAGGCCGGCCTGTACCTGGCCGAGGGCGAGCTGCCCGACTACCTGCCGGTGGTGCTGGAGTTCGTCTCCACCCAGCCGGCCAAGGAGGCGCGCGCCTTCCTGGGTGAGATCGCCCACATCCTCAACGCCATCTTCAGCGCCCTGGTCAAACGCGAGAGCCCCTACGCCAGCGTGCTGGGCGCCCTGCTGGAGATCGCCGGCGAGCGCGCCCAGGCCGTGAAGGTGGTGGAAGACGAGCCGCTGGACCAGGCCTGGGAAGAGCCCATGGCCTTTGACGGCTGTTCGACCCAGGGCCAGGCCAAGCCGGGCCAGCCCCAGCCCATCCGCATCGTCAGGAATGTTGCGCAGCCCACTGCGCCAGGAGCATGAACATGAACTACCTCAACCAGTTCGTCTTCGGGATCTATCCCTACATCTGCCTCACGGTTTTCCTGCTGGGCAGCCTGGTGCGCTTCGACCGCGACCAGTACACCTGGAAAAGCGATTCCTCGCAGCTGCTCAAGGCCGGCCAGCTGCGCTGGGGCAGCAACCTGTTCCACGTCGGCATCCTCTTCCTGTTCTTCGGTCACACGGTGGGCATGCTGACGCCGCACTTCGTCTACGAGCCCTTCATGACGGCGGGCGCCAAGCAGCTGATGGCCATGGTTTCGGGCGGCCTCTTCGGGGTGCTGGGTTTCATCGGCGTCACGGTGCTGCTGCACCGCCGCCTCTTCGAGCCGCGCATCCGCGCCACCAGCAAAGCAAGCGACATCGTGCTGCTGCTCCTGCTGTGGCTGCAGTTCGCCCTGGGCCTGGCCACCATCCCGCTCTCGGCCCAGCACCTGGACGGCGGCATGATGCTGCTGCTGGCCGAATGGGCCCAGCGCATCGTCACCTTCCGCGGCGGCGCGGTGGAACTTCTGGCCGAGGCCAGCTGGGTCTTCAAGGCGCACATGTTCCTGGGCATGAGCATCTTCTTCATCTTCCCCTTCACGCGCCTGGTGCACGTCTGGAGCGGTTTTGCCTCGGTAGGCTACCTGGTGCGCCCTTACCAGGTCGTCCGCAGCCGCCGGCTCAACCTGCCCGCCGGCCACAACCTGCCGCGTCAACCGGGAGCCCGTGTATGAGCCCCCGCCCGGCCGCTCCGAAGGGGGCTCGCACCGAAGTGCGTAGCACGGAGGCACCAAAGAGCACCCCCTGCTCCCCCAGCTGCGGCTGCGCCAGCGCTGAAGCCGACACGACCGTGGCCGCCCCCGTCGCCATCGCGCGGGTCAACGGCGTCGCCTTGCACCTTGCGGATGAGAAACTCAGCGACAACGAGCTGCGCCAGCGCGCCTGCACCGAGCTGTTGCGCCAGGCGGCGCAGCGTGCCGGCCTGCTGGCCGCGGACGACAGCGCGGCCGACGGTGTGCCCAGCGAGGCGGCGGTCGATGCCATCGAGCAGGTGCTCGAACAAAGCCTGCAGATCCCCGAACCCTCGGAAGAAGCCTGCCGCCGCCACCATGCGGCCCACGCTGCGCGTTACCGCATCGGCGAGCGGGCTCATGTGCGCCACATCCTGTTCGCGGTGACGCCGGGCGTGGACGTGGTGGCGCTGCGCAAACGCGCCGAAGGTGCCCTGCTCGATGTGCGCAGCCACGACGGCACGGGGGACCCCTTCGTCGAAGCCGCCCGCACCCTGTCCAACTGCCCCAGCGGCGCCGAGGGTGGCGAGTTGGGCTGGCTCACGGCGCAGGACTGCGCCCCCGAATTCGCGCGCGAGATCTTCGGCCAGAGCGAAGTGGGCGTGCTGCCGCGCCTGGTGCACAGCCGCTTCGGCCTGCACGTGGTGGACGTGCGCCAGCGTGAGGCCGGAGCCGACCAGCCTTTCGAATCCGTACACGGCGCCGTGGCCATGACCTTGCGCCAGCAGACCTATGTGACCGCGCTGCGCCAGTACCTGGCCCTGCTGGCCGGGCAGGCCGAGCTGGAAGGGGTGGAACTCGACGCAGCCGACACCCCCCTCGTGCAGTAATGGCACACCCCCAGGCTCCGCTCCCTACGTTCGCTACGCCACCCCCCTTGCAGGGGGCAACGCCAGCGGCCCGGCAAAGCCGGTTCCACGGCGTTCCCGACTCGGGCCACGTCACGCGGAGCATCCTGGGGTAGGCCTACCGAACCAACCCGGATAAGTTCATTTATGCCTGACGAACTGCTGGAGCGTCTGCGGCGCTTTCACGACCAGACCTTTCCGGGCGTGCAGGACCAGTTCCAGGACCTGGTGGAGCATGGCCAGCACCCCACCATCCTCTTCATCGGCTGCTCCGACTCGCGCCTGGTGCCCTACCTGCTCACGGGCACCGGGCCGGGCGACCTCTTCATCGTGCGCAACGTCGCAGCTTTCGTGCCGCCCCACGACGGGATGCTGCCTGTGCCCTCGGGCGACATCTCGCCCGAAGGCGCCTACCTGGGTGCCGCACGGCGTTTCACCGGCTACCACGGCACGGCTGCGGCCATCGAGTTCGCCGTGCTCAGCCTCAAGGTCTCGCGCATCGTCGTCTGCGGCCACAGCCACTGCGGCGGCATCCGCGCGCTCTACGAGGGCGTGCCCAAAGAAGCGATCAACCTGGCCGCCTGGCTGGAGCTGGGCCGCGAGGCCGTGCTGCCGGTACAGGAATCCCCCGAGGCCCTGCGCCGCACCGAACAGCGCGCCGTGATCCTGCAGCTGGAGCGCCTGATGGGTTACCCCATGGTGCGTGAGCGTGTGGAGGCCGGCCAGCTGGCCCTACACGGCTGGCACTACGTGATCGAAGAGGGCGAAGTGCATGTGTTCGACGTCAGGAGCGGGGAGTTCGTGCCCGCTTCCAGCGCCACCCACAGCGGTACCGGCCCCTATGCCGATGCCGATGCCGACACCATGGCCCAGCCTCTGTTCAACGAGATCGACGCCAGCTACCAGCCCCAGACACAGCCGGCCAGCCACAAAAGCTGAAAGCAACTGTCTTTTCCGCGCTCCGGGCGCTGGACCGGTCGAGGCGGCCGGTGTCACAATGGTCCGGACATCGTGACCCCTGTTTCAACACCAAGCACGGCCGTGCTGCACGGCCCGGGAGACAAGCATGCGTAGCGCCCCCTGGTCCACCGGAACCCGCCTGCTGCTGGGCCTGGGCCTGCCCCTGATCCTGCTGGCGGCCTATGCCTGGCTGGCCACCGCGCAGCTGCACAACATCGAACAGTCCGCGGAACGCATGGGTGCGGCCGACCGCGCCCAGGCCGAGGCCGCAGGCCAGCTGCTCGCTGCCACCGAGGCCATGTCGCGCGTGGTGATGGACGTGATCAAGGCGCCCATCGCCGCGCCTGCGCAACCGCTGCAAGCCGGGCAGCAGGCCGCCAACCGCCAGTTCGATGCCGCGCTCACCACACTGGAGCGCAGCGCCGGCAGCCAGCTGCTGGCCGACCTGAAGAAACAACGCAGCGCCCACACCGAATCGGCCGAGCGCGTGCTCAAGCTGGTTGACGAAAACCTGCGCCCCGAGGCCTCCCTGCTCTTCATCGGCGAGACCCTGCCCGCGCTCAACGCGCTGCAGGCTTCCATCCAGACCCTCACCACGCAGCAGCGCCGCAGCGTGGAGCGCGGCAGCATCGCCACCGCGCGCACCCTGCTGCTGGTGGCCGGCGTGGTGGCCATGCTGCTGTCGACCCTCTGGGCCTGGTGGGTGCTGCACCCCGTCAACCGCAGCCTCGTGGGCACGGTGCAGGCCGCGCGCCAGCTGGCCGCGGGCGATCTGGACAGCCCCATTGAAGTGAGCGACCCGGGCGAGGCCGGCCAGTTGCAGGCTGCGCTGCGCGACCTGCAGCAACGCCTGCGCGAGACCGTAACCCACATGCAGCAGCAGGCCGAGCAGCTGGAGCAACAATCGCAGGAGCTGGCGCGGCCCGCGCAGCGCGAGACCGTGCAGAGCGCCCCGCAGCAGGCCCGGCTGCAACAGGCCAACACCCAGATGCAGGCCCTGGCCGGCACGCTGAAACAGAGCAGCGAGAGCGGGCGCCAGGCCCAGCAACTCGCCAGCACGGCGGCCGAGGCGGCCGAACGCGGCGGCACCGTGGTCACCCAGGTGGTGGACACCATGCAGGCCATCCGCAAATCATCCGACCGCATCGCCGACATCATCGGCACCATCGACGGCATCGCCTTCCAGACCAACATCCTGGCACTCAATGCCGCGGTGGAGGCCGCACGTGCTGGCGATCAGGGTCGCGGTTTTGCCGTGGTGGCCACCGAGGTGCGCGCCCTGGCCGGCCGCAGCGCGGCGGCGGCCAAGGAGATCAAGCAGCTCATCGAAGCTTCGGTGGGCAGCGTGGCCCAGGGCGGCAAGCTGGTGGAACAGGCTGGCCACACCATGCAGGAGGTGGTGGAACAGGTGAAGCGCGTCGCACAGACCATGGCCGAGATCACGCAGCACGCGCGCGCGCAGGATGCCGGCCTGGACGAACTCCGGCTGACCCTGGGTCAGCTGGCGCAAAGGGCAGGCGACCAGGCCGGCCGCCTGCACGCATCCGCCACCACGGCCCGCCAGCTCGAAGTGCAGGCCCGTACACTGGCCGGCGGCCGCGGCGCGCCCTTGCGCCTAGGTTAGCGCCAGTTGAGGCCGCGCGCCTGCGTGGCCCACATTAAAGACCGCCACCACCTGCGCCAGATGCTGGGCCTGGTCGCGCATGGCCGAAGCCGCCGCGGCCGACTCTTCCACCAGCGCGGCGTTCTGCTGCGTCATCTGGTCCAGATTGCCCACTGCCTGGTTGACCTGGGCGATGCCGTCGCGCTGCTCGGTCGTCGCCGTGGTGATCTCGCCCATGAGGCTGGCCACGCGCTGCACGCTGCTGACGATCTCGCCCATGGTCTTGCCGGCCTCTTCCACCTGCTGCGAGCCCGACTCCACGCTCTGGACCGAGGTGCTGATCAGCTCCTTGATTTCCTTGGCCGCCGCTGCGCTGCGGCCGGCCAGGGCGCGCACCTCGGCGGCCACCACGGCAAAACCGCGGCCCTGCTCGCCGGCGCGCGCCGCTTCCACGGCGGCATTGAGCGCCAGGATGTTGGTCTGGAAGGCGATCCCGTCGATGGTGCCGATGATGTCGCCGATCTTGTGCGAGGACTCGGTGATGTGTTGCATGCTGACCACCACCTGCCCCACCACCTCGCCGCCACGGGCGGCCACCTCGGCCGCCTTGTTGGCCAGCTGATTGGCCTCGCGCGCGGTGTCGGCCGACTGGTTCACCGTGCTGGTGAGCTCTTCCATGCTGGCCGCGGTCTCTTCCAGGTTGGAGGCCGTCTGCTCGGTGCGGGCCGAGAGGTCGTTGTTACCGTTGGCGATCTCGACAGAGGCGGTCGAGACGGCCTCCACACCGCTGCGCACGTCGGCGACCACGCCGCGCAGCTTGCCCACCATGGTCGACAGGGCCCGCGACAGGACACCGAATTCGTCCTTGCGTTCTTCATGGATGTCCTGCGTGAGGTCGCCGTCGGCAATGGCGCCGGCGATCTGCACCGCGCGGTCCAGCGGCACCGTGATGGAGCGCACCAGCACCAGGATCAGGAAGACGCCCAGGCCGAACACCGCGGCCAGGCTGATGGCCGCCACCACGATGCGCCCCTGGCGCGCCTTGTCCACCTCACGCAGCATCTCGTCACGCTGCTGCTCCTGCACGGTGACGAACTTGTCGATGGCGTCCAGATAGGCCACCATCCTGGGCTTGTATTCCTTGTCGACAAAGGCCTGCACGGCCGCCGCGTCGCCGGCATCCTGCAGCTCCTTGATTTTGGGTCCAAGGGCACGCAGGCTCGCCCGGGTATTGCCCACAAATTCCAGCGCTTCCTTGTCCCGAGCCGACGTGGCCGACTTGTTGATCTCCTCCTGCACCGGCGTGATGCGGGCCGTCAGGGCCGCCACACGGGTACCGAAATCCGCCTTGAGTGCCATGTCGGTGGTCGTGGCGGCGCTCGAAGACATGGTGACCGCCACCTCGGCCAGGCCGCGCCAGCGCACCGCCGTGGTGATGGCCGTCTCGTAGAAGGCCACCTTCTCCAAGGTGGCGTCGGTTTCCTGCCGGGACCGCAGCTGGCCCCAGATGGCCACGATCAGGAGAAGCAGCATGAGCCCCAGGATGACCAGCCACAGCTTGTGGGCCACGCGCAGATTGTTGAATTTCATGAAAGATCCTTTTGGCGGGTGATTTCGCCCACGTCACTTGCACGCCCACGGCCCGGGGCATGGCATTTCAGTTTATAGCGCGTCCCGTTGCGCAACAAGGCCCGGAACAGCCCCGCCAAAGCCGGCCAACTCCGCGCAAACCTTGACCCAGCGCAAAACCCCCTGCAGGCCTTGCGCCTAAGCTAGCGACCATCTCATCCCTGCGTGGGGGCGGGGCTCCTGCCCGCCTGCGCGCCGCCCACCACCATGAATGCTGCTCTTCCCTTTCCCCACCTGCACGCCGACAGCGCGGCCTGGCTGGCGCGCAGCGGCCTGCGCCCGCTCGCCCTGGCCGGTCGCACCCTGCTGCCGGTGGTGCAGGGCGGCATGGGCATAGGCATCTCGGCGCACCGCCTGGCCGGCAGCGTGGCTGCGCTCGGCGGTGTGGGCACACTCTCCTCCGTGGACCTGCGACGCCATCACCCGGACCTGATGCAGGCCACTGGCCACCTGGAGGCCGGCGACGCGGCCAAGGTGGCCATCGACGCCGCCAACCTGGAAGCGATCCGGCGCGAGATCCGCGCCGCGCGCACCCTGTCGCAGGGCATGGGCCTGCTGGCCATCAATGTGATGCGGGCGGTCAGCGAATACGCCCATTCCGTCACCGCCGCGCTGGAAGCGGGCATCGACGCCGTGGTGGTGGGCGCCGGCCTGCCGCTGGACCTGCCCGACCTGGCGCAGGACCACCCCAGGACGGCCCTGATCCCCATCCTCTCGGACGCACGAGGCGTGCAGTTGATCGTGAAGAAGTGGGAGCGCAAGAAGCGCCTGCCCGACGCCATCGTCATCGAACACCCGCGCCTGGCCGGCGGCCACCTGGGCGCGGCCAAGATCAGTGACCTGAACGACCCCCGCTTCGATTTCGAGAACGTGATCCCCCAGTCCATCGCCTTCCTGAAATCGGCCGGCATCGAAAAAGAAATTCCGCTGATCGCCGCCGGCGGCATCCGTAGCTGCGAGGACATCGCCCGCGTGCAGGCACTGGGCGCCGCCGCCGTACAGCTGGGCACGCCCTTTGCCGTCACCACCGAGAGCGACGCCAACGCGGAATTCAAGCGCGTGCTGGCCGAGGCCAGGGAAGACGAGATGGTGGAGTTCACCAGCGTGGCCGGCCTGCCCGCACGCGCGGTGGCCACCCCCTGGCTGCGCGCCTACCTGAAGATCGAGCACAAGCTGCAGGCCGTGGCCCACACCAAGAACCGCTGCACCAAGAGCTTTGATTGCCTGGCCCAGTGCGGCCTGCGTGACGGCCTGCCCGGCTGGGGCCAGTTCTGCATCGACAACCAGCTCGCCGCCGCGCTGCGCGGCGATGTCAAGAAGGGCCTGTTCTTCCGCGGCGTGGGTGCCCTGCCCTTCGGCGCGCAGATCCGCAGCGTGCGCGATCTGGTGGAACGCCTGCTGACCCGGGCCGAGGTACTGTCCCCAGCCTGAAAAGGGGCAGACGTTTCGGCATACACTGCCGCACAAGGTGTGCGCGCAAGGAACGCCGAACCATGACCTTACCCTGGGCCCGTCTCTACATCCCCGGCAGTTTCCGCGGCCGCCTGACACTCTGGTTCGGCGGCCTGTCCCTCGCCACCCTGCTTTGCGTGGGACTGTATGTGGGCCACATCGCCACCGAGGAACTGGCCGACTTCGGCGGCCAGACCCTGCACGTCAGCGCCCGTTCGGCGGCGGACCTGCTGGCCGCCCACCTGGAAGAACACGACAAGGAAATCCGCCTGCTGCGCCGGATCCCCGCCTTCACCCGCGGCGATCTGCGCGACCCCGAGCTGGGCCGAGCCCTGGAACTGCGCAAGCAGACCTACGACCAATACGCCTGGATCGGCATCGTCGACCGCGACGGCCGCGTGCTGCAGGCCACCGGCGGCATGCTGGTGGGCCAGCAGGTCGGCCAGCGCCCCTGGTTCCAGCGGGCACTCGAGGGCCCCTATACCGGTGACGTGCACGAGGCCCTGCTGCTGGCCAAGCTGCTGCCGCCGAACAGTGGCGGCGAACCCCTGCGTTTTGTCGACTTCGCCGCCCCCATCCTGGACGATCGCGGCCGCGTGCGCGGCGTGCTGGGCGCGCACGCCCACTGGAGCTGGGTCACCCATACAGTGGAATCGGTCGTGAGCCAGAGCGCGGCCCAGCGCCAGGTCGAGGTGCTGATTGCCGACAGCGCAGGCAACATCCTCTACCCCTACCGCCTCATGGGCGCGGCACAGCTGCCGCAACGACTGCGCCCGACGGCGCCCTATGAGGTGGTGCGCTGGGACGACGACAGGGTCTACCTGACCAGCATGGCCGACGTCCATGCGAAGACCAGCACCGAGCTGGGCTGGCGCATCGTGCTGCGCCAGCCCCTGCAGGTGGCCGTGGAACCCATGCGGATCCTGCACCAGCAGCTGCTGGTCTTCGGCCTGGTGGCGGGACTGATCTTCGCCATCATCGCCTACCGTTCTGCCACCCGCATCAGCCAACCCGTCGAACAGCTGGCCGCCGCGGTGCGCCACATCGAGCGGCGCGACCAGCTCCCCGTCTACCCGGATGGCAAGGGCCAGATCGTCGAGATCCGCGAGCTCAGCGACGCCATCCAGTCCATGACCGGCTCCCTGCTGGAACACGAACGCGAGCTGGAGACGCTCAACGCCTCGCTGGAGCAGCAGGTGCGCGAACGCACCGAAGCCCTGTCCATCGCCAACCAGGAACTCGAGCGCCTGGCCACGGTGGACGGGCTGACAGGCCTGCACAACCGCCGCCGCTTCGACACCAAGCTGCAGGAGGAGTTTCAGCTGCTGCGCCGCACGGGTCGCGGCTTCTCCCTGATCCTGATCGACGTCGACCACTTCAAGGCCATCAACGACGAACACGGTCACCAGAAGGGCGACGAGGTGCTGCGCCAGCTGGCGCATCTGCTGACGCGGTGCATGCGCAACACCGATTTCGTGGCGCGCTACGGCGGCGAGGAGTTCGCGGTACTGCTGCCCGATCTGCAGGACGAGGCCGAAGGCTGGGCCGTGGCCGAGAAGATCCGCGCGGCCGTGGCCGCCTATTCCTTCCCGGGCGTGGGCCGCGTCACCGCGAGCCTGGGCCTGAGCTGCGCGCTCAAGGACGACGCCAGCAGCGGCGAAGTGGTGGAACGCGCCGACATGGCCCTGTACAAGGCCAAGCTGGCGGGCCGCAACCTCGTGGCGCAGCTCTAGGGCCAGCGCAGCGCAGGGATTCCTCTTCCTGCGCAATGAATTGATTGCTTTTGGCTGCAGGAGGTCTATCCTGTCCTTCGGTCATGTCGACCGCAAGGGAGAGATGCCATGTTTGAAACCACTGCACCGCAACGCGACAAGTTGCTCAACGACCTGCGCCTGGTCATCGCCGACGCCGAGGAACTGTTGCGCATGACGGCCGACCAGGTCGGGGACAACACCGCGGAGGTACGCAGTCGCATCCAGAGCCGGCTCAAGGAAGCCCGCGTCGAACTGCTCGGCCTGCAGGAAGAAGCCACCGCCCAGGTCAAGGCCGCAGGCCTTGCCACGGACGCCTTCGTGCACGACAACCCCTGGAAGTCCATCGGCATCGCCGCCGCCCTCGGCCTGATCGTCGGCCTGCTGGTCGCGCGGCGCTGAACACCACTCCACCATGAGCGATACGGAACCCGGGCTGATGGCCTCGCTGCGCCGCCTGCTGGGCACCGCGGTGGAGACCCTGCAATTGCGGCTGTCCCTGCTGAGCAACGAGATCGAGCAGGAAAAGCTGCGCCTGTTCGACGGCCTGCTCTGGGCCGGCCTGGCCCTGCTGCTGCTGGGCCTGGGCGCGCTGCTGCTTTGCGCTTTTGTGGTGGTGCTGTTCTGGGACGAACAC
Organism: Hylemonella sp.; assembly: GCA_040376915.1. GTDB lineage: Bacteria > Pseudomonadota > Gammaproteobacteria > Burkholderiales > Burkholderiaceae_C > Hylemonella. The sequence goes on along the minus strand of JBEIPS010000027.1, from coordinate 21,512 downwards.
CGCCTGCTGGCGCTGGGTGGGCTGACCTTGCTGTTTCTGGGCACCGGCATCTGGACGATGTTCAGGGCCCGGTCCCGGCTGCAAAGCCGGGGGGGCCTGTTCAACAGCAGCGTGACCGAACTCGCCCGCGACCGCGCCGGGCTCGATACGGGCGAATAAGCCGCTGAACCATGCACCGGCGCCAACACCATGCACTCGTGCAACGGCAGCAGCAACTGCTGCTGCGCAGCGCCGAACTGCGCCACACGCTGACCCGTCAGGCGCAGGCCCTGCAATCCCCGCTGGCCGTGGCCGATCAGCTGCGCACGGGGATGCACTGGCTGCGCCAGCATCCGGTCTGGCCCCTTGCAGCCATGGCGCTGCTGGCCTTCAGGCGCCCGCGCCATGTCCTGCGCTGGCTGCCCCGCCTGCTGGGCGCCTGGCAGATCTACCGGCAACTGCGCGAGGGGTGGGCCCGCTCTGCGCCCCCCAAAGCGTGAACCGAACCTGATCCGTCGACTTCAGCCCCCGGCCTTGGGGTACAGCACCATCTGCGTGCAGCGAAACAGCGCCAGGGTCTTGCCGCTCTCGCGGTGCGTCACCGCGGCGTCCCATACCTGGGTGGTACGGCCCATGTGCACGGCCTTGGCCACGCTCAGCACCACGCCGTCACGCACCGTGCCTAGGTGATTGGACTTGAGCTCGATGGTGGTGAAACCGTTCGCCCCCTCGGGCAGATTGGCCAGGCAGCCGCAGCCCGCGCTGGTGTCGGCCAATGTCACGATGCTGCCCGCGTGCAGGAAGCCGTTGGGCGCCATGACCTCGGTGCGCACCGGCATCTCGGCATGCACCTCCCCCGGTTCCACGCGGGTGATGACGATGCCCAGGTGACCGGGCAGCATGGCCGAGGCACGCTGGTTGAAATCGTGGGCATTCATGAAGACTCCTGTCTGTGTGGGTCTCAGTGCGACCTGCCGTCGTAGTGGTGCACGGGCAGGCTGCTGAAGTCGAAATTCTCCAGGCAGCGCAGATTGACCGCCGCCATGGCCCGCCCCTGCGGGTCCGTGCCCTCGCCATAGGGGTGGATGCCGCAGACGGGACAGAAGCGGTGCTTGATGAGATGGCGGTTGAAGGTGTAGCTGCCGGCGTCCTCCTCGGGCGTCAGGAGCCTGAACTGCGCGCGCGGCACGAACCAAAGCAGCGAGCCCTTGCGCGAGCAGATCGAACAGTTGCAGGCCAGGGCGCTGTCGGGTTCGCCCTCCACTTCAAAGGCCACACGTCCGCAGTGGCAGCTTCCACGGTGAGTCGTCATGATTGTTCTCCCTTATCGGGCGGCGCGCAGCGCACGCGCCCAGCCACCCGTGAGCACGTAACGCGGAAAGGTGATCCACTGCTCGCAGAAGATGCGCGCCACGGCATTGGCCGGACTTGTAAACGGGATGGAGGCCACCGGCTCGCGCGCGTGCCCCTTGCCCTGCAGGGCCACCGAAACCCCCATGCAGGCCGCCCCGCCCAGCGCCGCCAGCCAGGCCCCCTGCAGCAGGGCCAGCACCAGGGCCAGGTTGCCGATCAGGAACAGCGGCACCACCACGATGTGCAGCAGCAGGTTGGCGCGCGACTGGTGGTAGCGGGTGTAGCCCTCCCATTGCCAGCGCAGCAGTTCGGACATGTTCATCTTGTGATCCTCGTCTTGGGGCCGGGTCCGGCCCAGGCCTCATTGTGGAAGCTGCCGCGCCTGCGCGTCATTTCTCGCAGCTCATGCCCAGGGGCCTGCCCGGCGCCGGTACAGAAGCCAGGGCCCTGCGCAGGCTCAACCCTTGATCTCCGCCTCGATCAGCAGGGTCAGCAGCGTGAGCGACTCCTGCCAGCCCAGGTAGCAGGCCTCGGCGGGAATGACCTCGGGGATGCCCTCCTGCACCACGCTGAGCTCGGTGCCGCAGAACACGGCCCTGAAGCTCACCGTGACACGCATCTCACCGGGCAGGTTGGAGTCGTCGAAGCTGTCGGTGTGCACGATGCGCTCACCCGGCACCAGTTCCAGGTACTTGCCGCCAAAGGAATGGCTTTGCCCGTTGCTGAAATTGGTGAAGGACATCCGGTAGCCGCCGCCCACCCTGGCGTCCATCTGGTGCACCTTGCCCGTGAAGCCGTGCGGGGGCAGCCACTTGACCATGGCATCGGGGTCGATGAAAGCGCGGTAGACCCGCTCGGGCGGGGCGCGCAGCACGCGGTGCAGGCGGACGGTGTTGGTGCTCATGTTCTGTTTCCTTTGGTTCGAGGATATCCCTCAGTCTGTACGACGAAGCAGCCCGGCCGGAATCGACAGGCCGGCCCCCTGTCTTCAGCGGGCCCCGCGAAAACCCCGCAGCGCCAGCCAGCCCAGGCTGACAAACAGCACGAGCATCAGGGCCTGCGTCACTGCAAAGGGCGCTTCCTGCTGCGTGGGCGCCAGTTGCACCAGGGCCGGCGTCTTCACGAAGAGCTGCACCATCAGCACGAAGACATTGAGGTACAGGGCCGTCACGGCGCTCACCACATAGATGGCGCGCCAGCGGCCCTGCATGTCCTGCCCGTAGCGGGCGACCACGGAAACCGCCAGCACCACCAGCGAAACCGCCCCCACCACGTGCGGCGGCAGCAGCTGGGTGAAGGGGAAACCGTAACCCGTGAGGCTGGTCAGCACCGTGGTGATCAGGAAGAAGGCCGTCCAGCCGTCCATGCGGGCCCCGGTCATGAGCCCGCCCACCACCACCAGGCCGGCAATGATGCCCAAGACGCTGATGAAGACATGGATCAGGGTGAACGTCGGCAGATCAAACATGTTGAACACTCCCTTGTGCCTTGATTGGCCGGGTTTTTATAACAGTGTTTGGCCATCGGCGCCATCCTGGGCATGGCGGCCGCACCACACCTCTGGCGCACCTCTAGCGCACGCCCTTGAGCGACTGCCCGTCCACCGAACGGACGATGGGGCAGTTGGCCACGATGTCGGTGATCTGCAGGGCCAGTTCGCCGCGCTCTTCGGCGGCCAGCACCTGTTCTTCGGAGCGCAGTTCACGCACGGCCGCGGGCTGGCGCCAGCGCACCATGACGATGCGCCACAGGGGGCTGTAGCTTCGGTCCGCGTTGGCGCCGCCCGTGGGCAGCGGTGCCGACTGGAAGACGCTGATCTGCTCCCGGCCCGGAAACTTGTAGACCCGCTCCACCACGGACGGGCGCCCCGGTGCCGGGATGGCCTGCGCCAGGCGCGGCACAAAATTGACACCCGCCTCCCGCGCCATGGCGGCGTCCGAGATGTCGGTGGTGACGTACTGGACCTGCCGGCCATCGACCCAGGCGCGGTTCAGGGGCAGCGTGGTTTCAGCCGCGCCGCCTCCCGGCACCGGGCCGGCGCAGGCGGCCAGCAGGAGACTGGCGAAGAAGCTGACAGGCAGACGGTGGCGCAGGGTCATGGTGGTGGCGCCGGGGCAGGACGCGGTTTCAGATCCAGCGGCGCACCCGGCGCCGGTAGCTGTCGTATTCTGCGCCGAACTTCGACAGCAGCACCCGTTCCTCGGGCAGGATCTGGAAGCGGGTGATGTAGGCCACGTAGACCACAGGCCCGGCAATGGCCGCCCAGCAGCCCAGGTGGATGGCATAGGCCACCAGCAACAGCAGCAGGCTGAGGTACATGGGGTTGCGCGTGTAACGGTAGATGCCGTGGGTGACCAGCACCGAGGCCCGCTCGGGCTGCAGGGGGTTGATGGTGGTGCGGGCCTGCCAGAAGCCGGCAAAGGCGGCGATCGCCACCAGGGCACTGAGGTTCATGCTCAGGTCGATGGCGGCCAGCCGCACGACGTCGATCACATCGGTCATGGATTCGGCACGGGGCAGCAGCCACATGGCCACGGCGACGGCCATGGTCACAAAAGGGGCGGGGATCTTGGTTTCAAGCAGTCGCATGATCTCGGGTCTGAGCCTCAGCAGGGAAAACAGGCCTGCGCCGGAGGCGTTCCATCTCTGCGGGGGATGCGATGCCCCCGTGCCAGCGGGCCTGACCCAAAGTATATGCGGCGGCGCAGCACGGGCCTCGGAGCGCCCGCGGGGCAGGCTCCCGCAGCCCCTGCGGGCTACGGTTGGACGGGGGCCACATCCTTCCGCCCGGCGAGCCACTCTGCCAACAGCAGGTTGGGCACCCAGCAGGCCCAGGCGATGACGGCGTAGGACAGGGCGAAGGGCAGCTGGAAGATGAAAACCGGCGGCAGGTACAGGCGCAGGGTGACCGCCGCAAAGGTGAGCGAGAAATTGCGGATCATCCAGCGCCGGTGGGCGGTGAAATCCCGCGCTCTGGCCGCCGCGTAGGCCCGTACCCCGGTATAGAGCCAGGCCAGGGCAAGGGCGGCAAATCCCAGCTTGCCGGCCAGGCCACCGAAGGCGTAGGTGCTCATGTACAAACCGGCGGCGCCACCCACGGCCACGGCAACACCCAGGTAGATGCGCCCCAGCCAGCGGTGCAAGGCGGGCCGCCCGGTGCGCAGGCGCCGGGAGAACTGGAAGGGGCCGAGCAGCAGCGCCAGGGCGGAGGCAAAGATGTGGATGCCGATGCCAAGCGGATGGCTCTCGAAGACGGCCCGCATGTCCGGGTGCAGGCGCTCAGCCCCGGGGCCAAAACCATACATCCCTATGGCGTAGGCCGCCACGACGAAGCACAGCAGGAAGGCAATCGATCGCAGTTGCATCATTTTTTCAAACCCGGTCAGACCGGGCCCTTGCGCTACAGCCCATGGTCAGGGCGGGTCTCTCTCTTATCGCGTTGGCAGGCTGCGCGGCTCATAGCGCAAGGCCACCGCGCCCGAGCCCAGCTCCAGCCGATCCACGAGCTTCAGGTCGACATACCGCGACAGCCCCGCGAACAGCGTCGGCCCATGGCCCACCAGCCTGGGATGCACGATGAACTCGTACTCGTCGATCAAACCCAGCTCGGCCAGGGCCATCGGAAGCTTCACACCCCCCGTGAACAGCCCCTTGCCCGGCTCGCGCTTGAGCTGCCGAACAGCCTGCCCCAGATCCCCGCGCACCAGCTCCGCGTTCCAGTCGACCCGCGCCAGGGTGCTGGACACGACGTACTTCCTGCCCGCGTCGATTGTCTGGCGGAAAGACTCCATCCAGTCGGGCATCTCTCCTGTCCACGCCGGGCGGAAGGCGGCCTCCATCATTTCATAGGTCACCCGGCCGAACAGCAGGGCATCGGCCCGCTGGAGGTTCTCGACCGCGTGACGGTGCAAAGCTTCGTCCGGTACAACCGCACGGTGGTCGCAGCACCCGTCCAGGGTGACGTTGATGGAATAACGCAGGGGTCGCATGGCTCAGGCTCCTTTGAGGCCAGGCTTCCGGTCCTGGGTGACCGGTTTGTCTCTGGCGCTACCCGGTCGACGAAGCAGACTGCTGAAAATCGACAAAAGCGCCAGCCTTTGGACGCCTCTTTCGATGCAAGGGTCGGGCGCCGCGCCTCTACTCTGCATTGTTTCGCCCCAGGAGAAGCAGGAAGCCGCTGCCCAGCAGCGCGCCACAAAAAGAAACCCCAAGACCCACCCCGCCAGCCAGGATGACTTCGAAAGGCCAGAGGTTGTGCGAAGTCGGATCGACAGCGATGCCGACAATGACACGCAGCAAGATCGCGCACGGCGCGGCGAGCCCCACGACCAGAAACGAACGCCGGAAAGAAACCCGATTGAAGGCGCGGACGAAAGCGGTGGCCACGAATGGCGCGAGGAGCCAGAGGTTGACGATGGAGTCCGGCAGCGCGACCTTCGCGTAGGGGATCTGCCAGTAAGGGACGCCAATGGCGAAGAACGCCATTGCAAACGCAACGACGAGCGCGGGCGTTTGAGTGCGGTTCATTTCGTGGAGGGAACTTGCGATGCCTAAGGTCTGAGAGAAGGGGCGTCCTGGGGCGACCGCTCTTGGACCTCCCCCCCGATGCAAGGGTCAGGCCCCACCCGAAGCACGCGCAAGACACCAGACGCCGAAGCCTAGCATCGGTATGAAGGTCAGGATCATGCCGATAGCCCGGGGCAGCCCCCAGCCTCTGATCACCAGGATGGCAGCGTGCATGAGGCGACCGACCAGAAGTGACACACCGCCGGCCCAGAGCAGCCACGCAGGGGCTCCCGTCAACTCAGACGCCGCCATGGCAAGAAGAACAATCGGAACGGTTTCAGTGTAATTGCCGTGGGCCCGCATGCGACGCAGGAGCGTCTGGTCGCCCCCATCGAAGAACTGTATGCCCGTGCGTGCGCGCCTGTACCCGACCATCACGGTGAGAGGAATCTGTAGCAGGACGAAGACTCCGATGAACAGGGCGGTGATCGGGATGCTGATCATGTTCGTTCCTTGGGATGGGTTGCGTTGAGTGTGGCCTGACCGTTTTAAGTAAGCGGATGCCGAAGGCAATCCGCACTTGACTGGAATGTTAAGTTGCATCTTCTACCCTCACGCGAACAATGCCCACGAACTGAGCGCCTGGAACTGAAACACGGCGAAGATGACGTGACGAAATAAGCGCGTAGCCAGTTGCACGCGACAGCATGGCCGAATGCCCCGCGCAAAGGGAGAAGCTCTGCGGCTTCACCGGCCCCGGACGGAACCACCCTTTTAGCGCCAAGGCCAAGGAACGAGGCCTTGAACGACGCACAAAACTACCAAACCCGGTGAAGGAATCTGGGAAGCGCGGCTGTCTGCGGCCCACATAACGTACACCGACAGCTCGCTGGAACGGAGTTTGCCGGGCGTATGACCGATCATCCTCGCGCCAGATGCGCGGGTCTTCGAATGACCGCGGACTGGTAAGAAGCCAGAGGCCGAAGCTGCGACGCATGTGATGCAACTTAACTTGATATAGGCCGCAGTTCTGTCGGCATGACAAAGTTCATAGCCCCTCCCGTTTTTAGATTTAAGTGTTTTAAATATATCGGGTTTCCAGCGTTTTCCGCCAGCGGAAGAACCATGAATAAACCCGGGTAAGCCGGCAAACCTGTCGTATGGACAGGGTGGACGACCCACGAGCCAGGCATGACTACCCCAGCTGCACCGCCTCGCCCTGCGCGTTGAAGGGGATGTAGCTGCCGATGGCGCCGCGCTTGATGTCTTCCACCATGCGCTGCATGGGAGCCTCGACGTCCGGGCCGTCGGCCATGGCGGCCACGAAGACCAGGGCCCAGGCCTGGCCAAACTGCTGCGCCTCGCCGGCCAGCGCCGCAAAAGAGGCCAGTTCCTGCGGCGTCTTGTCCACACACATCAGCGGCGCCAGCGCGCCGCCTTGACCCGCCTCAAAACGCGCGGCCTGTTCGGGCGTGCTGTCCGCGGGCAGTTCGGACGCGGCAAAGACACAGAGCAGGCGCTGGGGCTCGCGCTGCTGGCGGGCCGCGGTCAGCAGCTCATCGAAGGTGGTGATATTCATCGCTTGATTTTCGTCAAGACCGTGCCACACTGGCAAGAAGGTTTCCCCTTCAAGCAACGTCCTGCCGGTATGACGCCGGGGTTTGTGGCAGGTCAACCCCGCGTGCCGGCGCTCCTCCTAGCATCCTGCACAAACAGACGTGGAGTGTATGGTTCATGAGTGATACAACGCATGCGGCGCAGGCCGCGCAGTCCCTGGCCCCGCAGAGCATCAGCGAGGAAGTGCTGCTGGAGAAATACGCCAAGGGCGACGAACAGAGCATCCTGCAGGTGAATCAGCGCGTGGCGCGCGCGCTGGCCCAGGTGGAGGCGCCCGAGCAGCGCACGCACTGGGAGGGCCGTTTCCTGCAGGCGCTGCAGCAGGGTTTCCTGCCGGCCGGGCGCATCCAGTCCGCGGCGGGTACCGAGCTGACGGCCACCCTGATCAACTGCTTTGTGCAGCCCGTGGGCGACTCCATCGCGCACGAGGACGAGGGTCACCCCGGCATCTACGTGGCGCTCAAGGAGGCGGCCGAGACCATGCGTCGCGGCGGCGGTGTGGGCTACGACTTCTCGCGCATCCGCCCGCGCGGTGCCTGGGTGGGCAGCACGCAGAGCAGCGCCTCGGGCCCGGTCAGTTATATGCGCGTGTTCGACCGCTCCTGCGAGACGGTGGAATCCGCGGGCAGCCGGCGCGGTGCGCAGATGGGTGTGCTGCGCTGCGACCACCCGGACATCGAGGAGTTCATCCACGCCAAGGACAGTGGCGACCTGAAGAACTTCAACATCTCGGTGGGCGTGACCGATGCCTTCATGCAGGCCGTGGTGGCAGATGGCGAGGTGGAGCTGGTGCACCACGCCGAGGCCGGCGCCGCGCAGAAAGCCGCTGGTGCCTACCTGGCCACCGGGCGCGGCCTGTGGATCTACCGCAAGCTGCGCGCGCGCGATCTGTGGGAGCAGATCATGCGCTCCACCTACGACCACGCCGAACCGGGTGTGCTTTTCATCGACACCATCAACCGCGACAACAACCTGTCGTATTGCGAGAGCATCGCCAGCACCAACCCCTGTGTGACGGACGATACCTGGGTGATGACGTCACAAGGTGCGCGGCAGGTGCGCGACTTGATCGGTACCCCCTTCGACGCCATCGTGGACGGCAAACCCTATCGCTCGGAATCTGCCGGCTTTTTTGCCACCGGCACCAAACCCGTATTGCAGCTGCGTACGCGAGAAGGCCACGCCCTGCGCCTGACGGCAGACCACCCTGTGCGCAAGGTGACCCAGCGCACCCGCTACCAGGCGCACAGTGAATGGTGCAGGGCAGGCGAACTCAAGCACGGGGATGAAATCATCCTGAACAACCATCGTGCGCTCGAAGGTTGGGAAGGCTTAGGCACCGCGGCAGAAGGTTATCTGCTGGGCCTACTGATCGGTGACGGCCACCTGGGTGCAACCAAGGCGGTGCTGTCGGTCTGGGCGCCGGAACTCAAGGTCGTGGGCAGCGACACGCGCGTAAGCAACCACAGTGCCAGCGGCATCATGGCCGCGGCCACCGAGGCGATCAGCACCCTGCCTCACCGTGCCGATTTCCGCGGTTGGCAAAGGCCGATCGAGAGTCGCGGCGAATGCCGTATGGCGTCAGCTGCGCTGCGTGACCTGGCCTTTGCCATGGGCGCCACACCTGAAAACAAGACCATCACACCGAAAATGGAAACCGGATCGTCCGATTTCTGCGCTGCTCTGCTGCGCGGTCTTTTCGATGCTGACGGCTCGGTGCAGGGCATGCAGGACAAGGGCGTGAGCGTGCGCTTGACGCAGGCCGACCCGGCCCTGCTCGAAAGCGCCCAGCGCATGCTGCTGCGACTGGGCATCGCCAGCACGCTCTACCGCGAACGTCGCCCCGCAGGCTTTGCGCTCATGCCCGACGGCAAAGGCGGCCAACGCGAATACCAACAACAGGCTTCGCACGAACTCGTCATCAGCGGTGACAACCTGTCTGCCTATGCCGAGCGCGTCGGATTTGCCGATACGGCCAAGGCCGAGAAGCTGGCCTCGCTGCTGGGTAGCTACAAACGCAATCTGAACCGTGAACGATTTGTTGCCACCGTCGAATCCCTTGTGGAAGATGGCGTCGAACCTGTCTACGACGTTACCATCGCCGACCTGCACGCCTTCGACGCCAATGGTCTGTACGTCCACAACTGTGCCGAACAGCCCCTGCCCCCTTACGGCTGCTGCTGCCTGGGTTCGATCGATCTCACGCGCTTCGTGCGCGAGCCCTTCGACGAGAAGACGCACTTCGACTTCGCCGCCTTTGCGGAGTTGTGCCGCACCGCCACCCGCATGCTCGACAACGTGCTGGACGTCACCGTCTGGCCCCTGCCGCAGCAGGAGCAGGAGATGCGCAACAAGCGCCGCATCGGCCTGGGGTACACCGGCCTGGGTGATGCGCTGGTGATGCTGAATCTGCGCTACGACAGCGCCGAGGCGCGCGAGATGGCACGCAGGATTTCCGAGGCCATGCGCGACGCGGCCTACGAAGCCTCCAATGAACTGGCGCGCGAACGCGGGGTCTTCCCGCTCTTCAACGCCGACATGTACCTGAGCAGCCCGCGTTTTGCGTCTCGCCTGCCGGCTGCGCTGAAGGACAAGATCCGCGCGCAGGGCCTGCGCAACTCGCACCTGCTGTCCATCGCGCCCACGGGCACCATCAGCCTGGCCTTTGCCGACAACGCGAGCAACGGCATCGAGCCGGCCTTCAGCTGGCACTACACGCGCAAGAAGCGCATGCCCGACGGCAGCTTCAAGGAATACGCGGTGGAAGACCACGCCTGGCGCCTGTACCGCCACCTCAAGGGCGAGACGGCGCCGCTGACGCCGGCCTTCGTGACCGCGCTGGAGATGAGCGCGCAAGCCCATGCCGCCATGGTGGCGGCGGTGGCGCCGTATATCGACACGGCCATCTCCAAGACCGTCAACGTGCCGGGTGACTACCCCTACGCCGATTTCCAGGACCTCTACCTGCAGGCCTGGCAGTCCGGCCTCAAGGGCCTGGCCACCTACCGGCCGAATTCGATCCTGGGGAGCGTGCTGAGCACAGGCGTGGCGCCCGCGCCTGCCGCGCCGCTGCAGCTGGACGACGCCAACCGGCGCCTGGCGCTGGAGCGCCTGCCCGCGCCCGTGCTGGCCTCGCTGCGCTGGCCCGGCCGGCCCGAACTGCCCGGCGGCAACCTGGCCTGGAGCTTCATGGTGCACCACCCTTATGGCGAGTTCGCGCTCTTCGTGGGCGAGCTGCCGGGTGAAGAGGGCGGGTTGTCCCAGCCCTTCGAGGTCTGGGTCAACGGGGCCGAGCAGCCGCGCGGCCTGGGGGCGCTGGCCAAGACGCTCTCCATGGACCTGCGTTCCAACGACCCGGCCTGGCTCAAGCTCAAGCTGGACGCACTGGCCACGGTAGCCGAGGAACGCGCTTTCGAGATGCCCTTCCCGCCGCACGGTGAGCGCCGGCTGTTCCCGGGCGTGGTGGCGGCCACCGCTGCCGTGGTGCGCTGGCGCTGCGAGCAGCTGGGCGTGTGGCGCCAGCGCGCACAGAGCGCCGCCACCCCGGTGCTCGACGCCATGTTTGCGCGCGACGAACCGCTCACCGGCCCCTCGGGCACCCTGGCCTGGGCGGTGGACATCGACAACCCCGGCACGGGCGAGGCCTTCACGCTGACGCTGAAAGAGATCAGCCTGCCCGGCCCCGACGGCACGCTGGTGAACCGGCCCTGCGCCATGGGACTTTCCGGCAACTACCCGCGCGCGCTCGACGGCCTGGCGCGTCTGCTCTCACTCGACATGCGGGTGGTGGACCCGGCCTGGATAGGCATGAAGCTGCGCAAGCTGCTCAACTACGCCGAGCCCCTGGGCCACTTCATGGCCTTCGTGCCCGGCCTGCCGCACGGCGAACGCCGCCAGCAGACCTGGCCTTCCACCGTGGCGTACATGGCCCGCCTCATCATCCACCGCTACGCCATGCTGGGCGTGCTGGACGCGCAGGGTTACCCGCTGCGCGAGATGGGTGTGCTGGAAAACCCGGGCGAGCAGGCCGAGGGCGAGGAGCCCGCCGCCATGGCCGGGCGCCCCTGCCCCGAATGCGGCAACCCCACGGTGATCAAGAAGGACGGCTGCGACTTCTGCACCGCCTGCGGTTACGTGGGGCAGTGCGGTTGATCGGCGCCCAGCCAGCCGACGGCGGGTCGGCGGCGCGCTAGCCCGCCCTATACTGTGCGAATGAACGAACCAGTACAAAAGATTCGTGGTCGCATCGGCCGCGCCCAGGCACCCGTGCGCAAGACCCCCGGCCGCACCAACGACCCCGAGCGCACACAGGCCGACATCCTGCGGGTGGCCGAAGTGGAGTTCGGCGAGAAGGGCCTGGCGGGGGCACGCATCGACGAGATCGCCGAGGCCACGCGCACCAGCAAGCGCATGATCTACTACTACTTCGGCAGCAAGGAAGGCCTGTACCTGGCCGTGCTGGAGGAGGCCTACCGGCGGGTGCGCGACGTCGAATCCGAACTCAAGCTGCAGGACCTCGAACCCGAGGAAGCCCTGCGCCGCCTGGTGGCCTTCACCTTCGACCACCACCTGCACCACGAGAGCTATATCCGCCTGGTGATGTCCGAAAACATCCACCGCGGCCAGTACCTGGCGCAGAGCCAGCGCATCCAGGAACTCAACGTGCCGGCCATCGCCGCCATCCGCAACCTTTACGAACGCGGCGTCAAGGCCGGCCTGTTCCGCAAGGGCCTGGACCCGGTGGACATCCACGCCTCGATCTCGGCCCTGAGCTTCTTCAACGTCTCGAACCAGCACACCTTCAGCCTGATCTTCAAGCTCGACATGAAATCCCGCGCCTACATCGCCCAGCGGCGTGAGAACGTGGTGGAAATGATCGCGCGTTTCGTGCGCAAACCCTGAATTTCGCCTGCCCGATCCGGGTCCGGGCAGGGTTTTCCCTTAATTAAAAACTAACCAGTTCGTACAAAATAAGGGCAAGGAGACCCCCGCGTGATACAGAAATTCTTCGACCTGCTCGGCCGCGCCTTCAGCGCGGCGATGGTCCTGTGCCTGGCACTCATGGTGCTCATGGTCTTCGGCAACGTCGTGCTGCGCTACGGTTTCAATTCCAGCATCACCATGTCGGAAGAGCTCTCGCGCTGGCTTTTTGTCTGGATGACCTTCCTGGGCGCCGTGGTCGGCCTGATCCAGCACGCGCATCTGGGCACCGACGCCCTGCTCTCGCGCCTGCCCCTGCCGGGCCGCAAGATCTGCTTCGTGATCGCGCATGTGCTGATGCTTGGGGCCTGCTGGCTCATGTTCCGCGGCGCGCTGGAGCAGACCCGGATCAACCTGCAGTCCACCAGCGCCGTCATGGAAGTGTCCATGGCCTGGCTCTACGGCTCGGGCCTGATGTTTTCCGTGCTCGCCGCGCTGGTGATCGCCCATGAACTCTGGCGCTTCTGCACCGGCACGCTGCCGGACTCGGCCCTGATCGGCATCAAGGAATCGGACGACATGCCGCACGGCATCGTCCAGGGCGCAGACCCCAAGGAGCGCGCATGACCATCGCCATCTTCCTCGGCGCCCTGCTCGGTGCCATGGCCCTGGGCGTGCCCATTGCCTTCTCCCTCATGGTCACCAGCGTGGCCCTGATGTGGCATCAGAACATGTTCGACGCCCAGATCCTGGCGCAGAACATCGTCGAAGGCGCCAACAGCTTCCCCCTGCTGGCCGTGCCCTTTTTCATGCTGGCCGGCGAGATCATGAACGCCGGCGGCCTGTCCAAGCGCATCGTCGCCTTTGCCACGACCCTGGTGGGTCATCTGCGCGGCGGCCTGGGTTATGTGGGCATCATGGCTGCCGTCATCATGGGTGCGCTTTCGGGTTCGGCCGTGGCCGACGCCGCGGCCCTGGCCGCGCTGCTGCTGCCCGTGATGAACAAGGCCGGTTATGACCGCGCACGGTCGGCCGGCCTGATCGCGGCCGGGGCCATCATCGCCCCCATCATCCCGCCCAGCATCGGCTTCGTGATCTTCGGCGTCACGGCCAATGTCTCCATCTCCAAGCTGTTCATGGCCGGCATCGTGCCCGGCCTGATGCTGGGCCTCACCCTGGCCATCACCTGGTGGCTGCTGAGCCGCAAGAGCGAGACCACGCTGACGCCGCGCGCCAGCCGCGCCGAGGTGCTGGCCGCGTTCAAGGACGCCACGCTGGCCCTGGGCCTGCCCGTCATCGTGGTCGTGGGCCTGAAATTCGGCGTCTTCACGCCCACCGAGGCGGCCGTGGTCGCCGCGGTCTACGCCCTGCTGATCTCCACCCTGGTCTACAAGGAACTCCAGCTGAACCAGCTCTTCGGCCTGTTCCGCGCCGCGGCCCAGACCACGGCCGTGATCATGTTCCTGGTGGCCGCCGCCATGGTCGTGGCCTGGCTGATCACGGTGGCCAACCTGCCGGGCGAGCTGATCTCGCTGCTGCAGCCCCTGCTGGACCGTCCCACCCTGCTGCTCATCACCATGATGCTCATCACCATGCTGGTGGGCACGGCCATGGACATGACACCCACCATCGTGATCCTCACGCCGGTGTTCATGCCCCTGGTCAAGGCCGCAGGCATCGACCCGGTGTATTTCGGCGTGCTCTTCATGATCAACAACGCCATCGGCCTGATCACCCCGCCCGTGGGCACCGTGCTGAGCACGGTGGCCGGCGTGGGCAATATGAGCATGGACGAGGTGACCAAGGGCGTGTGGCCCTTCATGCTGGCGCAGTTCCTCCTGATGTTCCTGCTGGTGCTGTTCCCGGCCCTGGTGATGGTGCCGGCGCGCTGGTTCTACTGATTTTTTCGATTTTTCACGCACGGCTGCGGCACCAGGGTACGCCACCGCAGCCGTCCCCGATCCAGGCGACCCGACAACATCGACGGAGACAAACATGAAACGACTCGTCCTCAAGACCCTGGCAGCTGCCATCTGTGTCACGGCTTTCGGCCTGGCCCAGGCCCAGACCAAGACCATCAAGTTCGTGAACCAGAACGCCAAGGGCCACCCCATCGTGCTGGGCATGGACAAGTTTGCCGAGATCGTGGACGCCAAGTCCAGCGGCAAGCTCAAGGTCCAGGTCTTCCCGGGCGGCGCCCTGGGCAGCGACCAGGCCAACGTGTCGGCCCTGCAGGGCGGCACGCTGGAGATGGCCTCCATGAACTCGGGCATCTTCGCCAGCCTGGTGAAGGACTTTGCCATCTATGACTTCCCCTTCCTCTTCGCCAACCCGGCCGAAGCCGACGCCGTGGTGGACGGTTCCTTCGGCAAAAGCCTGCACGCCAAGCTCGAAGAAAAGGGCCTGGTCGGTCTGGGTTATTACGAGCTGGGCTTCCGCCACATCAGCAACAGCAAGCGCCCCATCACCAAGGTGGAAGACATCGCCGGCCTGAAGCTGCGCGTGATCCCCAACCCGATCAACGTGGACTGGGTCTCTGCCCTGGGCGCGAACCCCACGCCCCTGCCCTTCCCCGAGCTGTATGCCGCGCTGGAGCAGAAGGCCGTGGACGGCCAGGAAAACCCGGTGGCCACCATCAACGGCGCCAAGCTGTATGAAGTGCAGAAACACCTGGTCCTGAGCAACCACCAGTACAACCCGCAGTCCATCGTGGTCAGCAAGAAGTTCTGGGACGGTCTGTCGGCCGACGAGAAGAAGGTCGTGCAGGACGCCGTGAACGAGTCCATCAAGTTCCAGCGTGAACAGTCGCGCGCCCTGGCCGGCAGCCTGCTGGCCACGCTCAAGCAGAACGGCATGCAGGTCACCGAACTGCCGGCCGCTGAAGTGGCCAAGCTGCGCGAGAAGATGAAGCCGGTGGTCGCCAAGCATTCCGCCACTGTGGGTGAGGCCACCGTCAACGCCATGATGGCCGAGCTGGCCCGCATCCGCAAGTAAAGAGAAGCGCAGCACCGAGATGAACGCACGAGCCTTCCAGGGCACCCTGATCAACGGCGATACGGAGATGATCGCCCATCTGGGTTTCCCCACCCATGCCTTCAAGGCGCCACTGATCTACAACCCCTACTTCGAGTCGGTCGGGGTCAATGCGGTGGTGGTGCCCATGGGCTGCAGGCCCGATGCGTTCGCCGAGGTGTTGCGTTACCTGTTCCGCCTGGAGAACATCCGGGGCGCACTGATCACGATGCCGCACAAGGTGAGCACCGTGGGCCTGCTGGACGAAGTCACGCGCACCGCGCGCGTGGCCGGGGCCTGCAATGCCGTCAAGCGCCTGCCGGATGGCCGCTTGGTCGGTGACATGTTCGACGGCGAAGGTTTTGTGCGCGGCGTACGGCGCAAGGGCCTGGTGCTGGAAGGCGCACGGGCCCTGGTGGTGGGTTGCGGTGGCGTGGGTTCGGCCATTGCGGCTTCGCTGGCCGCGGCCGGTGCGGCCCATCTGGCCCTGTTCGATGTGCAGGCTGCCTCGGCCGAGGCACTGGCCGGCCGCTTGCGCACCGAATACCCGCTGCTGGGCGTGTCGACCGGCAGCCGCGACCCGGCTGACATGGACCTGGTCGTCAACGGCACGCCGCTGGGCATGAACCCCGGTGACCCGCTGCCTATCGACATCGAGCGCCTGTCTGCGCGGACCTTTGTCGGTGAAGTGGTGATGCGCACCGAGATGACGGCCTTTCTGACGGCCGCGCAGGCGCGCGGCTGCCGCATCCAGGTGGGCTCGGACATGCTGTTCGAGATGATTCCGGCCTATCTGGAATTTTTCGGCTACCCCACGGCAACCGCGGACCAGCTGCGCGCCGTTGCCAGGCTGAACGACTGATTTTTTTCCATCCTGACGGAGACCGCCCATGAGTGACCTCTTGCTACACCCTGAGCACGCGCGGGAACCGCTGCAGGATTCCTTCAGCGATGCGTCCAACCCCATCGGGCTGGACGGCATCGAATTCATCGAGTACGCCACGCTAAAGCCCCAGGCCCTGGGCCAGGTGCTGGAGATGATGGGCTTTCGCCCGGTGGCGCGCCACCGCTCGCGCGAAGTCACGCTCTACCGCCAGGGCGCGCTCAACATCGTGGTCAACGCCCACCCGCTGGACGCGCTGGGCGCCAGCCACGGCGCCGACCACCCCAGCATCAGCGCCATCGCGCTGCGGGTGCGCAGTGCGCGTGCCGCGCGCGAGTACGTGCTGGAACGCGGCGGCTGGGAAGTGCCCGGCCACCCCGATGCCATGGAACTCAACATCCCCGCCATCCACGGCGTGGGCGGCAGCCGCATCTACCTGATCGACCGTTACCAGGATTTCTCGATCTACGACGTCGACTTCATTCCCATCCCCGGCGCGACGGCCCAGCCGCCGGCGCTGGCCGGACTCAATTTCTTCGGCATCGTCCAGTACATCGGTATCGGGCGCAGCTACGACTGGATCGAGTTCTACCAGACCCTGCTGGGCGCCACGCTGATCCCCGACGAGCAGCGCTTCGGCATCATGCCCTCGGGCAAGCTCATGCGCACCCCGGCGCTGCAGGCCGGCCATGCCTTCATGATCCAGCTGGTCGAACCGGCGGTGGATGCCCCCGATCCGCGCGAGCAGCTGCAGCGCATCGGCCTGGGTGTGCCGGACGTGCTGGCCGCGGTGCAGGCCCTGCGCGCCCGTGGTGTCGAGTTCATCGAGAGCCCGGCCACCCACAGCGGAAAACGCGGCGCCATCAGCAAGACCTATCTGGGCAGCGTGGTGTTTGAACTCGTGCATTCCGCCGCGGAGCCGACATGAACGACCGGCGCAGCATGGAGGAAGCCATCCGCGGTTTCGGGATGGACACCATCACCCTGGCCGGCCCGCTGCAGGCCAAGCTGCAGGCCATGCAGGACGCCGGCTTCAGCCAGGTCATGCTCAAGGCCAACGACCTGGTCGGTCACCCCGGCGGCTGGAAAGCCGCCGCGCAGGAGGTACGTGAGAGCGGACTGCGCGGCACGGGTTTCCAGGTGCTGCGCGACTTCGAAGGCCTGAGCGGCCATCTGCACGACTACAAGGTGGACATCGCCAAGACCATGCTGGAGATGTGCGCCGAACTCGGCTGCGACGTGCTGCTGGCCTGCTCCTCCACTTCGGCCCACGCGAGCCAGGACCTGGACCACATCGCACGTGACCTGCGCAAGCTGGCCGTGCTGGCCATCCCCTTCGGCATCCGCATCGCCTACGAGGGCCTGTCCTGGGGCCGCACCATCAACGAATACACCACGGCCTGGGACGTGGTCTGCCGCGCCGACGCGCCCAACCTGGGCGTCTGCATCGACTCGTACCACATCCTCGCCGCCAAGACGCCGCTGGACGCCATCCTGGACCTGGACCCGGCCAAGATCTTCCTGGTCCAGCTGTCCGACTTCATGTGGCGGGAGACGCCGACCTTCGAGGAACGCATGGCCACGGCCCGCACCTACCGCGTGTTTCCGCGCGAGGGCGTGCACACCGCGGAGCTGATCGACCTGGTGCAGAAGCTGGACAGCCTCGGTTACGCCGGTGACTACAGCTTCGAGGTCTTCAACGACGACTTCGTGCAGATGCCCCTGCCCATGGTGGCCGAGCGCGCCCGCAAATCTGCGCTCTGGCTGGCCGACGATATCCTGCGCCGCTCCCTGCCCCTGCCCAACCAGCTCAGGCTGCGAGCGCGCTGAGCAGGGAACAGCCCGGTCCGCATCAGATCTGCACCCGCGTGCCCAGTTCAACCACGCAGTTGTTGGGCAGGCGAAAGAAGTCCGCCACGTTGCCGGCATTGCGCGACATCAGGGCGAACAGCGATTCGCGCCAGCGTGCCATGCCGGCACCGCGTGTGGGCACCACAATTTCCCGGCTCAGGAAGTAGGACGTCTCGAACAGGTTGATGGGCAGGCCCTGGGCCTGGCACAGCTCCAGCGCTTTCGGGATATCGGGCTGGTTCTGGAAGCCGTAATTGACCTGCACTTTCCAGAAACCCGGCACCAGTGGCGTGACCTGTACCCGCTCTGCGAACGGAATCCAGGGCACGTCGTGAAAGACAACGGTCAGGATCACATTGCGCTCGTGCAGCACCTGGTTGTGCTTGAGGTTGTGCATGAGGGCCTGGGGCACGGTGTCCGGGTTGGCGACGGCATACACCGCCGTGCGCGACACGCGATGCAGGTGATCGCCCGACAGGCTGCTGACAAAAGGCAGCAGCTCGGGATCGACCTGGCGTATGTTGTCCAGCAGCAGCTCACGCCCGCGCCGCCAGGTGGCCATGACGACGAAGATCAGCGCACCCGCTACCAGCGGGAACCAGCCGCCGTCGACAAACTTCAACATGCAGGCGGCCACCAGCAAGGCGTCCAGCAGCAGGAAGACGCCGGTGGCGGCCAGCGCCAGGGGCAGGGGGTAGTTCCAGGCGTGGCGGATGACAAAGAAGGTCAAGGCCGTGGTGATCAGCATGGTCACCGTGACCGCGATGCCGTAGGCCGAGGCCAGTGCGGAAGAGCTGCCAAAGCCCACCACCGCAAGCAGCACCGTCGCCAGGAGCAGCCAGTTGACCTGGGGCATGTAGATCTGGCCGATCTCCCTGGCCGAGGTGTAGTGCACCTGCAGGCGCGGCAACAGACCCAGTTGCACAGCCTGCTTGGTCATGGAATAGGCACCCGAGATCACGGCCTGGGATGCAATCACCGTGGCCAGCGTCGCCAGCAGCACGGCGGGGATCAGCCATGCGGTGGGAAAGAGGCGGTAGAAGGGGTTGTCCAGCGCCGAGGGATCGCGCATCAGCAAGGCGCCCTGCCCCATGTAATTGAGCGCCAGGGCCGGCAGCACCAGGCCGGTCCAGGCCAGCTGGATGGGCCGCTTGCCGAAATGTCCCATGTCCGCGTACAGCGCCTCGGCACCGGTAAAGGCCAGCACGATGGCGCCCAGCGCCACGAACATGTGCCAGCCCTGCGTGCGCAGGAAGGCCAGCGCCTCCAGGGGGTTCAGCGCGGCCAGGATGGCGGGCTCGCGCAGGATCTCCAGCACGCCGGTCAGGGCCAGCACGCCGAACCACAAGAGGATGACGGGGCCGAACATCTTGCCGACCAGGCCGGTACCGAAGCGCTGCACGGCAAACAGGGCCACCAGCACCGCCACCGAGATCGGCAGCACATAAGGCTTGAGCAGGGGCGTGACCACCTCCAGCCCCTCGACCGCGCTGAGCACCGAAATCGCCGGGGTGATGACACTGTCGCCATAGAACAGCGCCGCGCCCATGACGCCGGTGAGCAACAGGGCGACACGACGCTTCGCGGTTTTGCCCGCCGCCTGGGCGGCCAGCGCCGTGAGCGCCATGATGCCGCCCTCGCCCCGGTTGTCGGCACGCAGGATCAGCAACACGTACTTGAGCGTGACCACCAGCATCAGGCCCCAGAAGATGGTCGACACGGCCCCGACGAGGTGAGCCGCGTCAAGCGGGATGCCGGTGGCGGGGCCGAATATTTCCTTCATGGTGTAGAGCGGGCTGGTGCCGATGTCGCCGTACACCACACCGAGTGCGCCCAGGGTCAGGGCGGCCAGGCCTTCGCGGCCATGCGTCGTTTGATTCATATCCATCCATGCAGAGTGAGCATGGGTGCGACTTTCGCCGTCAGGGCATCAGGAAGGCATATGGATGGGGGGCACGCGCCGCATCATTCGTCGGCCAGCCGGTAGCCCACGCCGGTTTCGGTCAGCAGGTGACGCGGTTCGGCCGGATCCCGTTCGATCTTGGCTCGCAGCTGCCCCATGTACAGGCGCAGGTAGTGCGTGTGCTCGGTGTACTCGGGGCCCCAGACCTCGGCCAGCAGCTGGCGGTGTGTCACCACCCGGCCGGCGCTGCGCACCAGGCGCGCCAGCAGTTCGTATTCGGTGGGGGTGAGGTGCAGGGCCTGGCCATCGCGTGTCACGCTGCGTGTCGCCAGGTCGACGTGCAGGTCGTCCAGGGTGTGCGTGGTCACGGCAGCGGCCAGCGCCGTGCCGCGGTGACGCAGGGCCACACGCATGCGTGCCAGCAGTTCGGCCACGCTGAAGGGCTTGCTCAGGTAGTCGTCGGCACCGGCGTCGAGCAGCGCGATCTTCTGCGCCTCCTGGTGGCGTGCCGAGATCACGATGATGGGCAGGCTGGACTGGCGACGTACCTGCTGCACCAGTTGCAGGCCATCGCCATCGGGCAGCCCGAGGTCCAGCACGATGAGGTCCGGCGGGCTGTGCTGCAGCAAGGCGCCGGCCTCGCTCAAGGTCACGGCCGTCTGCACCTCGAAACCCTCCAGCACCAGCGCGGATTGCACCAGCGTGCGGATCTCGCGGTCATCCTCGACCAAGAGCACGTGCAGGCTCATGGATCAACCTCCGTGCAGCGCGCTGCGGTGCGGGCCCCTTCGGGCGGCCGGGCGGGGCTCATGGCGCAGGCTCCGGTGTCGCGGGTTGAGGCTCGATCGGCAACTGCAGGCAAAAGCTGCTGCCGCCACCGTTGCGCGGGCGCAGGAGCAGCTGGGCGCCATGGGCCTGGGCGATGGCGCGGCACACGGCCAGGCCCAGGCCGGTGCCTCGGCGGCCCGAGCGGTCCCCGCGCACATAGGGCTGGAAGATGGCCTCACGCTCAGCCTCCGGGATGCCGGGCCCACGGTCCTTGACACAGATTTCCAGCCAGGCCTGGTGCGGCTCCACGGTCAAGGCGACCTCGCCCTCGCTGTACTTCAATGCGTTGTCCAGCAGATTGGCCAGCAGCTGGGACAGCAGCACGGCATCGGCCCGCACCAGGGGCAGGCCTTCAGGCACGCGCGAGCGGATGCGCCGTGTGGGGTCGTGCTGGCGCACGCGGCCCAGCACGGCGCCGACGATCTCCTCCAGCGATTCCCAGTGGCGTTGCAGGGCCTGTCCCGGCTGTGCGAGGCGCAGGAGCTGCAAGGTGTTGTCGCTCATGACGCTCAGGTAGTTCGCCTCCTTGACGATGCCTTCCAGCAAACGTGCCTGGGCTTCAGCATCAAGGCGATCGCGCTGTGTCTGCAGGGAGCTGGCCGCTGCGACGATGGCCGCCAGCGGTGTGCGCAGATCGTGCGATATGGCCGCCAGGAAGGT
>JBEIPS010000122.1:0-5001 GCA_040376915.1 Hylemonella sp. | reverse complement strand
CTCGCCGGTCTCGGCGCTGCGCTCGGCCACCTTGGCCGCCAGCAGCGAGGAGTTGCTGGCGATCAGCGCGCGCAGGCTGCGGTTGTTGTGGCCGGTCTGGATGAGCTGGGCCAGCAGCTTGCCGGTGCCCACCGCGTCGGGCGCCAGCAGGGCGTCGAGCAGCAGGCGGCAGCGCAGCACACGTGCGCGCAGCTCGCGCAGGCGGAACACCACGTCCACCGAGATGCCGTGTTCGTCCAAGTGGGCGTACACGCTGCTGGCGGCCTGGCGACAGATGTCGAGCTGGTCCTTGAAGGTCTGCACGGCAGTCTCCAGCGCCGCCGTGTCCAGCGGGCGCAGGTTCAGGGCGCGGCGCAGGGTTTCGAAATGGACCAGCAGTTCGCGGAAGGCCTGCAGCTGGCGCGCAGGGTTGTCCATGCGCAGGCGCAGCTCGGGGGCGTAGCCTATGGCGCAGATCTGGCTCACGCAGCAGGCAATCGACTCTTCCAGCGCCGTGCACCAGGGCCGCGAGCCCGCGGCGCTCAGGCCCAGGGCCGCGGCCAGGCGCCGTTCGGTCTCTTCGTCCAGGCGGCCCAGCCAGGCGGCGTCGAAGGCGTGCGGGAAGAGCAGGGTGTAGAGCTCGGAGGCATCGCGCGTCTGGGGCGTGGCCGGCAGCAGGTGGTGCAGCAGGCGACTGAAGAATTCGCTCAGGAAGGCCGGGCGCAGGGCAAAACCGTGGTCGGCCAGCAGGGTGGTGCCGTCCACGCCCTCCAGCAGGGCCAGCCACCAGGCCTGGGCCCGTGCGCGCAGTTCGGCGTCGTTTTCCAGCCGCTCGATCAGCAGCTGCAGGCGTTCCAGGGCGGTGGCCTCCGAGCTGCGGTCACCGCGGATCCAGTCCAGCAGGCCGACCAGCCAGAGGTGGCGCTGTACCTGGGGGACCGCGGGATCGAGCCTGCCCAGCAGGCTGAGAAGATCACGCGATGGCATGGCGGGTGCCCGGCTTCAATGCAGGGTGCGCGTGCCGCCGCCAGCGCTCAGCGCATCGAGCACGAACATGGGGATGTCGACATCAAAACGTTCGCCATCTTCGGCCACGAAGAAGTAGCTGCCGTGCATGGTGCCGGTGGGCGTGCGCAGGCGCGTTCCGCTGGTGTATTCGAAGGTTGTGCCCGGCTGCAGCAGGGGCTGTTGGCCGATCACGCCCAGGCCGCGCACCTTTTCTGTATGACCGCTGGCGTCGTTCACGTTCCAGCTGCGCGCGATCAGTTGTGCGGGAATGTCGCCGGTGTTGGTGAGGGTGACGGTGTAGGAGAAGACATACAGCCCCTGCGCCGGCGCCGACTGTTCGGGCAGGTGGCGTGGCTGGACTTCGACAAGAATCTGGTACTTGGCCATATATAGTCCGGCATCGTACCTGCGAAAATACCGGCATGAGCAAAACCTACCGCATCGCCCCGTCCATCCTCTCGGCCGATTTCGCCCGCCTGGGCGAGGAGGTGCGCAATGTGATTGCCGCCGGTTCCGACTGGATCCATTTCGACGTGATGGACAACCATTACGTGCCCAACCTGACCTTCGGCCCCATGGTGTGCCAGGCGCTCAAGCCGCATGCGAAGACCCCCGAGGGCAAGGCCGTGCCGATCGACGTGCACCTAATGGTGCAGCCGGTGGACGCGCTGGCGGCGGCTTTTGCCGATGCCGGCGCCGACCTCATCAGCTTCCACCCCGATGCCGCGGGCCACGTGCACCGCAGCGTGCAGGCCATCAAGGGCAAGGGCTGCCAGGCCGGCCTGGTGTTCAATCCGGCGCAACCACTGGATGTGCTGGACTGGGTGATCGAGGACATCGACCTCATCCTGATCATGAGTGTCAACCCGGGCTTTGGCGGCCAGAGTTTCATCGACTCGGCCTTGCGCAAGGTGGAAGACGCGCGCAGGCGCATCACGGCCTCGGGCAAGGACATCCGCCTGGAAGTCGATGGCGGCATCAAGGCTGACAACATCCGCCGCGTGGCCGATGCGGGGGCCGACACCTTCGTGGCCGGCAGCGCCATCTTCGGCAAGCCGGACTACCGCGCCGTCATCCAGGCCATGCGCCAGGCACTGGCCTGAGCGGTCGGTGGGGACTTCGCGCGACGTTTTTCCCATCAGGCCGGTGCTTCTTCACCGTTAGCATCGGCGCCAGTTCATGACAAGCAGCGACTCCTCGCAGACCACCGCTTCCGATCGGCCGGGCGTGTCCCGGGCGGCTGGGCGCGGCTCTCCGGACTGGTTGCCCGTGCGGCGGGCGGCCGATGCCGGTGCGCAGGTCTACCGCTGGGTGCGGCTGGCCCTGTACACGGTGCTGCTGGTGGTGGGCGTGCTGACCTACTGGCAGACCAGCCAGCAGCGGCATTCCGAGGAGGTCCGTCAGGCCGATGCCGAGATCATCCGCGTGGCGGCCACCCAGAGCACGCAGATCCAGCGCATGATCATGTTGCTCACCCGCCTGCAGCATGCCGATGGCAGCCAGGAGGAAAACGTCAACGCGCTGGGCGAGACCCTGGCCCAGACCCAGAACCAGGCGACCATGCTCGACGAGCTGCTGGCGCGTCAGGGGACCTGGCAGCTCGACGAGCGCCCCAAGCTGCGTGCGGCCATCCTCGAATGGCAGGAGCGGCGCGAACGTGTCTGGTACCGCGCGCAGTCCCTGCTCTGGCTGGCCGATCAGCAGGGTGTCGAGAAGCGCACGGTGGCGATGCAGTTCCTGCTGACCGAGCTGGAGTCCTTCTGGTTGACGACGCAATCCCTGGTGGACGAACTGCAGCTGGCCGCGCAGCGGCGCTCCCGCGCCAGCCTGGAGCGCATCGAATTCTCGGGCAGCGTCATGGTGGGTGTGCTGGTGCTGCTGATCCTGGCCGTGGCCGAGCCGCTGGTGCTGTTCGTGCGGTGGCAGGGCGAGGACCTGCAGGCGCAGTCGACGGAACTGCAGCGATTGGCGCTGGTGGCGCAGCGCACTTCGAACTGGGTGGCCGTGGTGGACAAGGAACGGCGTGTGCTCTGGTGCAACGAGGCTTTCCTGCGGGGCAAGGGGGAAGCCCTGCAGGACGTGCTGGGCCAGCACGCCGCCCTGCTGACGCCCAACGCCTACAACGACGCCGACGAGATGTCGCGCCTGCTGGCCGAACTGGACATGGGGCTGCCCGTGCGGGTCGATGTCATGCACCTGGGACATCATGGCGGGGAGGTCTGGCTGGACGTTGACTACCAGCCCATGCTGGACAGCCTGGGTCAACTCATGGGCTTCACCCTGGTGGCCAGCGACATCACCGACAGCATGAACCAGCGTGTGCGCATGCGTTCCCTGCTGGACGCCCTTCCGGTGGGGGTGGTGCAGCAGGACATCCACGGCAGGGTGCTGGAAAGCAATGCCGCAGCCGGCGAGATGCTGGGGCTGGGCGGCGACCTCGCAGGCCGCGCCGGGCTGGCGCGCGAAGGCATCGCGGTGCGCGACGATCTGTCGCCCTATCCGGTGGACGAACGGCCCAACGTGCGCACCTTGCGCAGCGGCCAGGGCCTGCGCGGAGAATCGATCGGCCTGATCATGCAAAGCGGTGACCTGCGCTGGCTGCTCGTCAATACCGAGCCCCTGCGCGACGCTGCCGGGCACATGACGGGAGTGGTGTCCAGCATGGTCGATGTCACGCAGCAGCGCGACCAGCAGCAGCTGCTGACCCTGGCCATCGAAAGCGCCTCCCTGGGGGTCTGGCACTGGGACATACCCAGCGGCCGCATGGACGTCAACGACCGCATGCTGACCTTGCTGGGTTACGAGCCGGGGCAGCTGGATCTGACCTCGGATGCTTTCCACAATCTGATCCATGCCGATGACCGCGAGGGCTGGCGCTGGGCCATCCGCACCAATCTGCGCGATTCCCACCAGCCCCTGCACTGGGAGGTGCGGTTGCGCCACGGCAGCGGACGCTGGATGTGGACCCTGTTCAGCGGCACGGTGGTGGCGCGCGACGCCAGTGGTCGGGCACTGCGCATGGCGGGCATCTGCTACGACATCAACGCGCAGAAGGAACTTGAGGACCAGCTGCGTCAGTCCGCGCGCACCGACAGCCTGACACGCCTGCCCAACCGGGTCGAGCTGCTCAAGCGCATCGAGGCATCGATCCAGCGCACCCGGCAGCAGGCAAGTTATTGTTTTGCCGTCCTGTTCATGGACTTCGACCGCTTCAAGCAGGTCAACGACACGTTGGGCCATTCGGTCGGCGACGAGCTGCTGCGCCAGATCGCCAGGCGTCTGGAAGACAGCCTGCGGCCCGGCGACGCCTTTGTGCAGACCAGTGACTTCAGCCAGATGGCCGCGCGCATTGGCGGTGACGAGTTCGTCGTGCTGCTGGACAATATCCGCGGCGATCTCGACGCCCAGGTGGTGGCGGCACGCCTGCTGGAAGTCCTGGCCGAGCCCTACCAGATCGGCCCGCACCGGGTCAGCTCCACGGCCAGCATCGGCATCGTGACCACGGCCCATATGGCCGAGGACCCGGACAGCGTGCTGCGCGACGCCGACATCGCGATGTACGAGGCCAAACGCCAGGGGCGTGGGCGCTATGAGATGTTCGAGCCCTCCATGCGCAAGCGCGTGCACGACGACGTGGAACTGGAAAACGACCTGCGCCAGGCCATCGACAGGGGCGAGATCAACGTGGTCTACCAGCCCATGATCGACCTGGCCAGTGGCCGGATGGTCGGCGTGGAGGCGCTGGCGCGTTGGCTGCATCCGCAGCGTGGTCCGGTCTCGCCGCTGACCTTCATTCCGGTGGCCGAGGCGAGTGGAATGATCGGGCGCCTGGGGGAATTCGTCCTGAAGACGGCCTGCCATGAGCTGGTGCGCCTGCGCTCCCTGCTGGGTGAGCGGGCGCCAGAGACGGTGTCGGTCAACCTCTCGCGGGCCCAGCTTCGCCAGGCGGGTTTTGCGGCCAAGCTCTCGGAGCTCCTTTACAGCGCCGGGCTGGCGCCGGGCGCGCTCATGCTG
>JBEIPS010000037.1:0-25446 GCA_040376915.1 Hylemonella sp. | reverse complement strand
CTTGAGCGTGATGGCCGAGCCAGGCAGGCAGGTGGCCAGGCCCATGAGGGCCGCGCCCTGGATCTGCGCTTCCACGGTGCGCGGGTTGATGGCCAGATTGCAGTGCACGCCGGCCGTCACGCGGTGCAGCACGGGGTTGCCGTCTTTCACCGAGGCTTCGACCACATAGGCCACCACGGTGTTGAAGGATTCATGCACAGCCACGCCCCAGGCGCGGCCTTTGGGCAGAGCCTTCTTGCCGTAGCCGCTTTTCTCCACGGCCAGCTGCAGCGCGGTGCGGTGGCGCGGGTGTTTGTCGCCGATGAGCTTGAGGCGGTAGGCCACGGGGTCCTGCTGGGTGGCGCGCGCGATCTCGTCGATCAGCGTCTCCATCACATAGGCTGTGTGCGTGCTGCCCACGCTGCGCCACCAGAGCACGGGCACGTTCTGCCTGGGGTGGTGCACGGTGAGGCGCATGGGCAGGGGGTAGGGCTCGCGCATGCCTTCGATGGCAGTGGCGTCGATGCCGTTCTTGACCATCATGCCCTCGAAGAAGGTGCCGGTGATGATGGACTGGCCCACGAGGGTGTGGTCCCAGGCCAGGACCTTGCCCTTGCCATCGAAGGCGATGCGTGCGCGGTGCAGGTGCATGGGGCGGTAGTAGCCGCCCTTGATGTCGTCCTCACGGCTCCAGAGCGTGCGGATGGGCACGTTGAGCCCCGCGGTGCGCGCGGCCTGGGCGATGGTGCAGGCTTCCACCACGTACTCGCTCGTGGGGATGGCGCGCCGGCCGAAACCGCCACCGGCCGTCTGCACGTTGACCTTGATCTGCTCAGGCTTGAGGCCCAACACACGGGCCGCGGCCATGCCGTCCAGGCCCGGCATCTGCGAACCCACCCAGAGCTGGGCGCCGTTGTCGCCGATCTGTACGGTGCAGTTCAGCGGCTCCATGGGGGCGTGGGCCAGGTAAGGGAAGATGAATTCGGCGTCGATGGTGTGCGGCGCGTTGGCCAGCGGGGCCATGTCGGCGTCGAAATGGCGCGGGCCGCTTTCCTGGGCCATCTGCCGGTACTGGGCCAGCTGTTTTTCACTGTCCACCTTTTCGACACCGCTGCTGTCCCACTGCAGCTTGAGCGCGTCGCGCCCCAGCTTGGCCTGCCAGTAGCCCTCGGCCACGACGGCCACGCCTTCGGCGCCGCGGTCCAGCGGCACACGCAGCACGGCCTTCACACCGGGCACGGCACGCGCGGCGCTGTCGTCCAGCGAGGCGAGCTTGCTGCCGAAGACCGGCGGGCGCGCGATCACGGCCGTGAGCTGGCCGGGCAGGCGCACGTCGATGCCGAAATTCTGTTGGCCGCTGCTCTTGGCCTTGGCGTCCAGGCGTGTGGTGGGCTTGCCGATGATGCGGAAGTCCTTGGGGTCTTTCAGCGTGACCTTCTCGGGCACGGCCTGGGCCATGGCGGCTTCGGCCAGTTCACCGTAGCTGGCCTTGCGGCCATTGGGGCCGAACACCGTGCCGGCCTGGGTGCGCAGTGTGCCGATGTCGACACTCCATTGCATGGCGGCGGCCGTCAGCAGCATGGCGCGGGCGCGGGCGCCGAGCTCACGGTACTGGGTGTAGCTGTGCTTGATGGCGGTGGAGCCGCCCGTGAGGTGCATGCCAAACAGCGGGTCGGCGTAGGCGGGGTGGTTGCTGCCGTGCTGGCTGCGCACCTTGGACCAGTCGGCGTCCAGCTCCTCGGCCAGGATCATGGGCAGGGCGGTCTGCACGCCCTGGCCGAACTCCAGCCGGTTGATGGTGACGGTGACCTCGCCATTGGCCGCGATCTGCACAAAGGCCGTGGGTTGTTCAAAGGGCTTGAGGCCGGCGGCGGCGGGCGCCTGCGCGTGGCCCAGGCTCGGGTAGAGGCCCAGGGCCAAGCCGCCGGCACCGGCCAGCTTGAGAAAGCTGCGGCGGGGCAGGGTGGCGATGTCGGTCTGTTCTTCGCGGGCCAGCAGGTGTTGCAGGGCGCGCGGCATTTCATGGGAGAGGGTGGAACTCAGCATGGTGCTCTCCTTCAGGCGAGGGTTTTGGCGGCATCGGCCACGGCGGCGCGGATGCGGGCATAGGTGCCGCAGCGGCAGATGTTGCCGGCCATGGCGCTGTCGATTTCGGCGGCGCTGGGCTGCTTGCCGCGCGGCAGGGACTTGAGGAAGGCGGTGGCGCTCATGATCTGGCCGCTCTGGCAGTAGCCGCATTGCGCGACGTCGTGTTTGACCCAGGCGGCGTGCACGGCGGCGCCGACGCGGTCCTTGCCGCCGGTGACGGCTTCGATGGTGGTGACCTTGCGGCCTTCGGCGGCGGAGATGGGTGTGACGCAGGAGCGGATGGCCTGGCCATCCATATGCACGGTGCAGGCACCGCAGAGCGCCGCGCCGCAGCCGAACTTGGTGCCCATCATGCCCAG
The DNA here is from genome assembly GCA_040376915.1 of Hylemonella sp. GTDB lineage: Bacteria > Pseudomonadota > Gammaproteobacteria > Burkholderiales > Burkholderiaceae_C > Hylemonella. The sequence continues at coordinate 23,020 of JBEIPS010000037.1, read as the reverse complement.
CGTGTCGCGCAGGGTCCAGAGGATGGGGGTGGAGGGGTCGACGCTGACCGTGTGGTCGCGGCCGTTGACGTTGAGGGTGCTCATGATGGAACGAAGCTCCTTGTGGAATCGGGGACAGTGCCGGGAAGTGTCCGTCTTAGTCTGGCAGCGGACTTGCCGTTTTCAATCTATTCTTTGCCTTTTCTGATCGACTCTCGTCAAAAACCTGTGTCTGGAAACCGTGGGAGGTACAGTGCGGACCATGGCGTGCCATGCGAGAAATCCCTCTGTGACAGCAAGATGACCGCCGCACCCCGACTGCCATGAAAGCCCGCACATGACCATCGCCACCCTGGCCCAGGAAATCGGCCGGATTGCCCGAAATGACGGTGACTACCAGACCGCCATCCCTCAGCTGCTGATGGCCCGGCGCAGCGGCCGTACCGAACCGCTGGCTTGCATGTACATGCTCGGGCTGGCCGTGGTGGCGCAGGGGAGCAAGCGCGTGACCCTGAACGACCAGGTGGTGAACTACGCGCCCGGCCAGTCCCTGCTGGTGACGGTGGACCTGCCCGTGGTCTCGCAGGTCACGCAGGCCGATCTGGCCCAGCCCTTCCTGGGCATGCTGCTTACGCTGGACACGCGGGCCCTGGTGCAGCTGGCTGCCGACATGGAGTTGCCACCGTTGTCGCGCGATCAGGCTGCACTGGGCCTGTCGCTTGGCCCGCTGGACGAGCCCCTGCTGGACGCGGTGATCCGCCTGGTGCGCTTGCTGCAGGAGCCGCAGCACATGGCCCGGCTGGCACCGCTGATCCAGCAGGAGATCATGGTGCGCCTGCTGACCGGCCCGCACGGCCCTCATCTGCGGCATCTGATCGCGGCGGGTTCCCCGAGCCACCAGGTGGCGCAGGCCATCGCCTGGCTCAAGACCCACTTCAGCCAGGACGTGCTGATGGACGAGCTGGCCGAGCGCGCACACATGAGCCCCTCCACCTTCCGCCAGCACTTTCGCGGCATCACGGGCATGAGCCCGCTGCAGTACCAGAAGCAGCTGCGCCTGCAGGAGGCGCGCCAGCTCATGCTGACCCAGGCGCTGGACGCCAGCAGCACGGCCGTGCGCGTAGGTTATGAGAGCGTCTCGCAGTTCAACCGCGAATACAGCCGCCAGTTCGGCGCTCCGCCGCAGCGCGACATCAAGCGCATGCGCGAGCTGCCAGGCGGCGGGGTGGTGCAGGCCCTGGCCTGAAGCCTGTCCCCGGCTTTAAGTTGCGGTCCGTCTGGATCCAAGCGTGCCGCGTACCAGCAGCCAGCTCATCAGCGCCGAGCCCGCGATGCCTGCCACCATGGGCAGGGCCGTGCCATCGACAAAGAGGCCGACCACGGCCATGACCGAGGCGCCCGTGGCGAACTGCAGCGTGCCCATGAGGGCCGAGGCGGTGCCGGCGATGGGGCCGTGGTCGTCCAGCGCCAGGATGGCGGTGGTGGGAATGATGAGCCCGAGGAAGCCGTAGCCCACGAAGAGCAGCACCAGCAGCACGGGCAGGGCCTCCCCGCCCAGCAGGAAAAACACCAGCAGCAGCGTCATGATGCCGGCGTAGCCATGGCTGGCCACGCGCACCATGGGTTTGAGGCCGAAGCGCCGGCCCAGGCGGCCGGTCAGCTGCGACATGCCGATGAAGGAGGCCGCATTGGCCGCGAACACGATGCTGTACTGGCGCGGCGTGAGGCCGTAGTGGTCGATCAGCACGAAGGATGAGTTGGCGAGGTAGGCAAAGAAGCTGGCGATGCCGAAGGAGCCGATGAAGACCAGGCCCAGGAAATGGCGGTCGCGCAGCAAGGTGGCGTAGCCCCGGAAGGCCTGGCCCCAGCTGCTGGCGGCGCGCGCCGCGGGCGGGCGCGTCTCGCTCATGTGGGTGGTCATCAGCACCAGGCCCAGCAGGCCGATCACCAGCATGAACCAGAAGGCGCTGCGCCAGCCCTGCCATTCGATCAGCAGGCTGCCGGCCAGCGGGGCCAGGATGGGCGAGACGCTGAAGACCAGCATGAGCATGGACATGAGGCGCAGGGCATCGGCGCCGGTGTAGAGGTCGCGCACCACGGCACGCGGCACCACGGTGCAGGCGCAGGCGCCCAGGCCCTGCAGGAAGCGCATGCCGACCAGGGTGTGGATGTCGGGCGCAAGCGCACAGCCCACGCTGCCGATGGCAAACAGCGCCAGGCCGAAATACAGCGGGGGCTTGCGGCCGATCTGGTCCGACACCGGGCCGTAGATCAGCTGGCCCAGGCCCAGCGCGATGAAGAAGGCCATGAGGCTGGCCTGCACGGCGCCGATGGAGGCGTCCAGGCTCTGCCCGATGGAGGGCAGGGCGGGCAGGTACATGTCGATGGCAAAGGGGCCGATCGCCGAGAGCAGGCCCAGGATGAGGGCGGCGCGCAGAAAGCTGTTGGTCATGAAAACCTGTGGACCGGTCGTGCAGGGGCGTGAAAAGAAGAACATTTTCACGCTTTCGCGTGATCACGCCGATGATAGTCGGCCGGGGTTGTGGCGCACCAGGATGATGCGCTAAGCTTCCAGTCTGCCCCGTACCGAACACAGATGGATATCCAGTCCCTGCTCGCCTCACCGGTGGCTTTGCCCAGCATCCCCAGGGTGATTGCGCTGGCGCTGACCGAACTCAACGCCGCGGAGCCCGACGCGCGGCGCGTGAGCAGCTTGCTGGCGATGGAGCCGGTGATGACGGCGCGTCTGCTCATGGCGGCCAATTCCGCGCGCTACCAGCTCAGCCATCGCGTGGGGACCGTGAGCGAGGCCCTGGCCATCCTGGGCCTGCGCCCGATCCGGGACATGACCATCGAGGCGGCCATGGCCAGCGCCTTTCGCAAGGTGGGCGGCGTGGACATGAAACAGTTCTGGCGCTACAGCCTGGACACCGCGACGCTCACACAGCTCCTGACCCAGGACAGGAGGGTGGAGGTCTCGCCCTATACGGTGGGCCTGGTCCATGCGCTGGGTGAACTCGTCATGCATCGCGGCATGCCCCAGGAGATGGCGCAACTGAACCAGCGCATCGACGTTTTTGCGCCCCAGCGGGCACGTGCCGAGCACGAACTGCTGGGCTATTGCTACGCGCAGGTTGGCGCCGCATTCGCGCGGGCCTGGCACCTGCCCGAGGCCCTGGTGGACACGCTGGAACATCACGACGCACCCTTCGAGCGCGAGGGCTACGAGCCCATGGCCGGCATCCTGCATGTGGCTGCCTGGCGCTGCCGCGCGCACGAAATGGGCTACAACGAGCGCAAGCTCGCGGTGACGTTTCCGGACAAGACCGCGCTGGCCCTGGGCCTGGACGTGGGCGTGGTGCTGGACCACGCGCCTGTGGACTGGGCCTCCAGCCAGGAAGCCCGGCTCTTTCTCGAATAGACGACTCAGGCCGCGTAGCCGAGGACAGCGAAGTAGTGCAGGCCGGTGCCCGCAGCGACGAAGGCATGCCAGACCGCATGGGCGTAGCGCACGCGCGAGTCCAGCATGAAAAAGACCACGCCCACGGTATAGGCCAGGCCACCCGCCACCAGCAGGGTCAGGCCCGTCGAAGGCACGCGCTCCACCAGCGGCACGGCCGCGATCAGCACCAGCCAGCCCATGGCCAGGTAGAGGCCGGTGGAGAGCCAGGGATGCGAGAGGCGGTCGAAGGCCTTGAGCGTGACGCCGATGGCGGCCATGGCCCAGACCAGGCCGAACAGGGTCCAGCCCCAGGCGCCGCCCATGACACCCAGTGCGAAAGGCGTGTAGCTGCCGGCGATGAAAAGGTAGATGGCGCCGTGGTCGAGTTTCATGAACACGCGCTTGGCGCGGCCCTGGGGCAGCGCGTGGTAAAGCGTGGACGTGAAATACAGCAGGACCATGGTGGCCGCGAACACGGCGGCGCCCACGATGTTGGCGGCGCTCAGCGGGCTGACGGCCACAAGAAGGATGGGGGCAGCGATCAGGGCGGCCAGCAGCGCCAGGCCGTGGCTCACGCTGTTGGCGATTTCCTCGCCCAGGGTCTGGGGACGTTCGGTCATGAAAACCATTCTCGCACGCGTCGGTGTACGGCGTGTGTCGGGTGATGCAGCAAGCCTGCGGGAGATCAAGGCCGGTGCAGATCGGGCTCCTGCCTATTTGCGCTGGCGTTCCTTCTCGTAGTCCTCGTAGGACTTGCGGTTGACGCGGCCCATGCAGTCTTCGTAGCCGCCGGGCGGGAGCTTGCGGCATTCGCTTTCGGCGCTGGCCTTGCTGCCTTCGTACCAGGCCCGGGTGGAGCAGCCGGCCAGCGGCAGCAGGACCAGCAGGGCGGACAGGAGGAGGGTGTGGGGACGCATGGATGGAGTTTAAGGCCTGGGCGTGACGCTTGCTACAGTGGACGGACTGCACTTTTTCCCAAAGCATGAGCCTGTCATCCGTCCGCGAATTCTTCCGCTCCCGCCAGCTGGACATCCCCATCATCGAACTCGAGACCAGCACGGCCACCGTGGCCCTGGCCGCGTCGGCCCATGGGGTGGAAGCGGGGCGCATCGCCAAGACCCTGGCCTTTCGCCTGGGCGACGGGTCTGCGCTGCTGCTGGTGTGCAGCGGCGACCGGCGCATCGACAACCGCAAGTTCAAGGAGGCCCTGGGCCGGGGCCGCATGCTGCCGCCCGACGAGGTAGCGCAACTCACCGGCCACCCGGTGGGCGGGGTCTGCCCCTTCGGCCTGGCCCAGCCGCTGCCGGTGTACCTGGATGCCTCGCTGCAGGCCTATGACGAGGTGCTGCCCGCGGCCGGCGACATCCACGCCGCGGTGCGCATCACGCCGGTGCAACTGGCCGGGCTGACCCAGGGCCGGTGGGTGGACGTCTGCCAGCCCGCGGGCTAGGCATCGCAGGCGGCGCTGCCCTTTACTTGCCGGTCAGGGCCTGGACGCGTTCGCCGTCGCGCAGGCTGCTCGGTGGGAACAGCACCACGGGCGTGTCTGGTGCCAGCTCGCTCCTGACCCAGGCCTCGCTGCCGTTGCGCGCCAGCACCTCCACTTCGTGCAGGCGGACGCGGCCGCCTTCCACGGCGTAAAGCGCGGCGCGGGCGCCGGAGGGGAAGAGGGCGCTGACGGGGACCTTGAGCGCATCCTGCTCGGTCTGCACGACGATGCGCACGTCGGCCTTGTAGCCGTCGCCCAGGGCGCTCCACTGTTCGCGCGGCGCGAGGATGTCCAGCACCACGTTGACACGCTGTTCCTCCACGCCCAGGGCGGAGACCTTGGTGTAGGCGGCCGGCTCCACCAGGCGCACACGCGCCTGCAGGCTTTGCGGGCCGCCCCAGTTGGCCAGGGCGGCGGGCGTGCCGGGTTTGACCTGGGCGGCGTCTTCGGTCAGCAGGTCCACCACCACCTCCAGGTCGCCCGGGTCGCCCAGTTCCAGCAGCGCCGTGCCGGCCTGCACCAGGCCCTCGCTCTGCTGGTTGACCTTGAGCACCTTGCCGGCGATGGGGGATTTGATCGCCCAACTGCGTTGTGAGGTGCCGCCCGTGCTGAAGGTGCGGATGGCGATGCGGGCCTGGGCCAGTTCGTGCCCGGTGGCGTCTTCTTCCTGGCGCGCGCTGTCGAGTTCCTTCTGGCGCAGGCGCACGGTGAGGCGCCCGGTTTCGTTCTGAGTGGGCGAGACGAAACCCTGCTGCGCCAGCGTCTCGCTGCGCTTGAGGTCGGCCACGGCCTGGTCCAGCGCGGCCTTTGCGCGCTCCACATTGGCGCTGGCACGGCGCACCGCGGCTTCCATGGCGCCGATGCGTTCGTTCTGTTCCTGGCGCGCGCGCTCGTCCAGCAGGCCGGGCATGACGGGCCACAGGGTGGCCAGCAGGGCCTCGCGTGCCACGGCATCGCCCTGCTTGAGCGCGAGGCGCTGCACGCGGCCAGTGAGCGGGGTGGACACCACGTAGCGCTCGCGCAGACGGGTCTTGCCGTCTTCCTGCACGGCGCGCTCGAAGCGGCCGCGGCTGACCGCGCCCAGTTCCACTTCCGTGGCCTGGGGCCAGAAGGACCAGACCAGCAGCAAGACGGCCAGCAGAACGCCGCCGCCGGTCCACAGTTTTTTCCTGGAGAGATTCATGCTCGATTTCCCTGCTTGATGTTTCTATTCTCGCGTCTTCAGAACGCCCACCAGATCCAGCGTGTCGATGCGCCGGCGCACGATGAGTGCGCTGGCCACGCCGGCAGCCACCACGACGATGGCGGCATAGGCGTAGGTGGGTGGCTGGATGATGAGCGGGAAGAAGAATTCGTCGGTCTTGATCAGCTGCACGATGCCCGCCGCCAGCCAGTAGCCCGCCACCAGGCCCAGCGGGATGGCGATCAGGATTTCCAGCGCCAGTTCGCCCAGCAGGAAGGTGGAAACCTCGCCGCGCGTGAAGCCCAGCACGCGCAGGCTGGCCAGCTCCCAGGCGCGTTCGGCCAGCGCGATGCGCGCGTGGTTGTAGACCACGCCCACGGCGATGATGCTGGCGAAGACGGTGAGGATGGCGCTGAAGACCAGCACGTTGCGCGCGGTGATCTCCTCGATGTTGCGCAGCATCACGGATTTGCTGAAGGCCGCCGCCACGCGCGGCAGGTTCTTGAGCCGCTCCAGCAGCTCGGGTTCATGGCCGCGTTCCACCGAGATGGCGACCACGTTGACGTTGTCGCCTTCCTGCAGCAGGCGGTTGAGGCTGCGCCGCTCGATGTAGGCGCCCATGCCCATCATCTCCTGCACCGTGCCCATGACCGGCAGCTCCAGCACCTGGCGCCGGCCTTCGAGCAGCTCCACGCGCACGGTCTGGCCGACCCGGATGTGCAGGCGCTCGGCCAGGCGGTCGGTCAGCAGCAGGCCGTCCTGCGGCGGGGAGAAGCTCAGGTGCGCCACGTCCACGATGCGTTGCAGCTGCGGTTCGGCGCCGCGTCCCTGCACGCTGCCGCGCCAGTGGTGCTGCCCGTGCACCAGGCGCGCCGGCACACTGCGCACGCCTTCCACGGCCGTGACGTGCGGCAGCCGCGCCATCTCGTAGGTGAGGGAGGCGGGCGCGGCCTCTACGAGGCTGACGATGACGTCGCCGCGCAGCACCAGGCGGAACTGGGTGTGCAGCAGCAGGTCGATGGTGTCGCGCCAGAAGGTGCCGCTGATGACGATGGCCATGGAGGCGGCGATGCCGAAGATGGTGAGCAGGGTGCGCAGCGGGCGACGCTGCATGGTGCGCAGGACCATGCGCACGGCCGGGCTGAAGAACTCGCGCAGGCCCCAGGTCTCGACAAAGCTGGGCCGGAAGCGCCCCGGTGCCGGCGGGCGCATGGCCTCGGCCGGGGCCAGCTGCACGGTGGCGGCGATCGCGCGCCAGGTGGCGCCCAGGGCGGCGACCAGGGTGATGGCGGTGGCGGCCAGGATCAGTTCGGGCCGCACGCGGTGGCGCAGCTCGGGAAAACGGAACACCTCGGCATAGATGCCGGAAAACCAGTTGCCCAGCCAGGCGCCCACCCCCAGGCCGATCAGCACGCCGAGGATGACGATGAGCAGCACCAGCTTGACGTAGTGCGCGCCGATGGCCGCGTTGCCGTAGCCCAGGGCCTTGAGCGCGGCGATCTGTTCGCGCTGGGTGGCGATCTGGCGGCTGAGTACCACATTGAGCAGGAAGGCGGCCACGGCCAGGAAGATGCTGGGCAGCACGGTGCCCATCACGCGCTGCTCCTTGATCTCGGAGTTCAGGATCATGTGCGACATCTGCTCGTCGCGGCCGTGTGCGCTGATGCCGCCATAGGGCGCGAGCAGGCGGTTCAGGCCGTCGATGACGCGGCCCTCGCTGGCGCCCGGGGCCAGGCGCACCGACACCTGGTTGAAGGCGCCTTCCATGTTGTAGGCCGCGGCCAGGGCATGGCGGTCCAGCCAGAAGACGCCGAAGCCGCGCAGGTCGGGCGAGCCACCCATGCCGGCGAAGATGTACTCGGGTGAGAGCGCGATGCCGGTGATCAGCAGCTCCTCGCGCTTGCCGTTGACCAGGGCGTGGATGCGGTCGCCGGGCTGCAGCTTGCGGGCAATGGCGAAGCCCTCGGACACCAGCACCTCCAGCGCACTGCCGCGCTGCGTGACGGGCATGCGACCGTCACGCAGGTGGATGCGGTTGAGGCGCGGCAAGGCCTGCAGGTCGATGCCGATCAGGCGGCCGATGATGGGGTCGGACACATGGGGAATGTCGACCTGCACGATCTGCGTCAGCGCGGTCTCCACGTGCGCGGCGCCGGGCAGGGCAGCGAGCTGGCGCTCCAGTGCCAGCGGTGCGCGCTTGAGGCTGGCGAAGACGTCGGCAAAACGTGATTCCGTGTAATAGACCTCGCGCGACCAGGACAGGGCGTCGTAGGCGCTGAAGGTGGCAATGAAACCGGCCACGCCGCTGGCCACCACCAGGGCGATGGTGATGGCCTGGCTCCACATGAGGCGCAGGTCGCGCAGCAGCTTGCGGTCGAGTGCTTTCACCAGGACAGCTCCGAGGGACTGATCTTGTGCGGGTTCACGTCCACGCGCTGCACGCGCCCGCCGCCCAGGTGCAGCACGCGGTCGGCCATGCCGGCGATGGCGGCGTTGTGCGTGATGACGATGGCGGTGGTGCCCAGTTCGCGGTTGATGCGCTCGATGACCTCCAGCACCAGCTTGCCGGTGACGTAATCGAGCGCGCCGGTGGGCTCGTCGCACAGCAGCACCTCGGGGCGCTTGACGATGGCACGGGCGATCGCCACGCGCTGCTGCTCACCGCCGGAGAGCTGCGAAGGGAAGTGGTCCAGGCGCTCTTCCAGGCCCACCATGCGCAGCGCCTCGGCCGCCGGCATGGGGTTGTGGGCGATGTCGGTCACCAGCTCGACGTTCTCGCGCACGGTCAGGCTGGGGATGAGGTTGTAGAACTGGAAGACAAAACCCACGTGGTCGCGCCGGTAGCGCGTGAGCTCGGCGTCGCTGGCACCGGTGAACTCATGGTCGGCAAAACGCGCACTCCCGCTGCTGGGCCGGTCCAGGCCGCCCAGGATGTTGAGCAGGGTGGATTTGCCGCTGCCCGAGGGGCCGAGCAGCACGATGAACTCGCCGCGACGGATCTCCAGGTCCACGTCCTGCAGCGCCTTGACCTCGACTTCACCCATCTGGTAGGTTTTGCACAGGGCGCGGGCGGTGAAGACGGTGTTGCTGGCTTGGTTGCTCGGGTTCATATCCTGGCGCGGGTCCATGGCGGGTTCAGGTTCTGATCTTGGACCGCAAGGCGGCCGGGTATCTTGATCTTGGTCATGAATCCCTGCCGTGACGGCGAGCTGCCTGTTCCCGGCCTGTACCGGCCGGGGGCGATGCCGGGCTGGCCGTGCCCGGTAGTGGGGCGGGGATGGATACAAGTTCAGGTGTTGCTGCAGGATCTGTAGCAAAGTTGTTGATTCTTCATGGCCTTGTTGCTGCACAGTGCCATTCCCTGGCTTAGAATCGGCAGCGTCGGCATGGATCCATGGGTGGCGGCCGGCACGAAATTCCCATGAAGTCTTCCGATTCCGAACTGATAGATATCAACGAGCTGCGCGTCGGCCTGTACGTCGAGCTTGAACTGGGCTGGATGTCCCATCCCTTTCCCACGGGCAGCTTCAAGATCAGTTCCAACCGCCAGATCGAGACCATCCGCGGCCTGGGCCTCAAGCAGGTGCGTTGCGTGCCGTCCAAGAGCGATCCGCCGCTGGACGCCCCGTCCAGCCAGCCGTCCATGGACGAGACCGCCGCGGCGCGTGCCCTGGCCCAGGAACGCGAGTTCCGCCGCCACCGCGCCCAGCAGATCGAAGCCCAGCAGAAGAGTCTGAAGCTCTGCGAGCAGAAGTTCGGCGCGGCCCAGCAACTGTTCAAGCGCGTGCAGGAATCTGTGCTGGATCATCCGCAGGCCGTGCGTGACGATTGCGTGGCCATGATCACCGAGGCGATACGTGAAATGGAATGTGATGGCGAAGCCGCCATCCGCCTGCTGTCCGAGGGCGTGGGCGAACGCGCCGCCATGCACCCGGTCAACGTCTCGGTGATGAGCGTGCTGCTGGGCAAGGCCATGGGCATGGCCGGCCAGGACCTGGTGGACCTGGGGGTCGGGGCCTTCCTGCACGATGTGGGCAAGCTGCAACTGCCCCAGCGTGTGCGCTGGTTCGAAGACGGCTTTTCCATCGAGGATTTCAAGCAGTACCAGGAGCATGTCGGCAAGGGCGTGGCCATCGCCAACCGCATGCAGCTCACCGAAGGTGCGCTGATGGCCATCGCCCAGCACCACGAGCTGATGGACGGCACCGGTTTCCCCATGCGTCCGCCCGGCAGCGAGCTGACGCTGGGTGCGCGCATCCTGGCCCTGGTGAATCGCTACGACAACCTGTGCAACCCGCTGCGCCAGGTGGTGGCACTGACGCCGCACGAGGCCCTGTCCCTGCTGTTTGCACAGCACAAGGCGCGCTTCGACAATGTCGTGCTCAGCGCCTTCATCCGCATGATGGGCGTGTACCCGCCCGGTTCCGTGGTGCAACTGATAGACGGCCGTTACGCCCTGGTGGTGTCGGTCAATTCCGTGCGTCCGCTCAAGCCGCGGGTCATCGTGCACGAACCGTCGGTCCCCAAGCACGAGGCCCTGATCCTGGAGCTGGAAAGCCAGCCCGGCATCGGCATCCGCCGCAGCCTCAAGCCTGCGGGCCTGCCGCCCGACGCGCTGGATTACCTGGGTCCGCGCCAGCGTATTGCCTACTACTTCGAGAGTTCGGGGCCGGCGCCCCTGGGCGACGCCTGAGGCAACCCGGCCCGCCGGACAGCAAAAAGCCAGGGCAGGCCCTGGCTTTTTTCATGCCCGCAGCCAAGCGGGCAGGGAGCTGGTGCTCAGATCGCCTTGGCAGCGCGCAACTCGTCGAGCTGGGTCTGGTTGTAGCCCATCTGCGTGAGCACCTCGATGGTGTGCTCGCCCAGCAGGGGGGAACGTGTGACTTCGGTGGGGCTGTCCGAGAGCTTGATGGGGTTGCCCACGCTGAGGTACTTGCCGCGCACCGGGTGGTCGACTTCCACGATGGTGCCGGTCTCGCGCAGTGACTGGTCTTCGGAGATTTCCTTCATGGAAAGGATGGGGCCGCAGGGGATGTCGTACTCGTTGAGGATGTCCATGGCCTCGAACTTGGTCTTGGTCTTGGTCCATTCCTCGATGCGCGCGAAGATCATCTTCTGGTGCGGCAGACGGGCCGCCGGCGTGGCGAAGTGCGGGTTGGTGATCCAGTCGTCCTCGCCGATCACCTTGCAGATGGCCTGCCAGGCATTGGACTGGGTGATGAAGTAGATGTAGGCGTTGGGGTCCTTCTGCCAGCCCTTGCACTTGAGCACGGCGCCCGGCTGGCCGCCGCCCGAGGCGTTGCCCGCGCGCGGCACGGCCTCGCCGAACTCGATATCGGGGTACTGCGGGTACTCCTTGAGCGCGCCGGTGCGCTCCAGGCGCTGCTGGTCGCGCAGCTTGACGCGGCAAAGGTTGAGCACGGCGTCCTGCATGGCGGCCAGCACCTTCTGGCCGCGGCCGGTCTTCTCGCGCTGGTAAAGGGCGGTCACGATGCCCAGGGCCAGGTGCAGGCCGGTGCCGCTGTCGCCGATCTGGGCACCCGTCACCATGGGCACGCCATCCGGGTCGCCGGTGGTGGAGGCGGCGCCGCCGGTGCACTGGGCCACGTTTTCGTAGACCTTGCAGTCCACATAGGGGCCGGGGCCGAAACCCTTGACCGAGGCCAGGATGATGCGGGGGTTGATCTCCTGGATCTTCTCCCAGGGGAAGCCCATGCGGTCGAGCGCGCCGGGGGCGAAGTTCTCGACCATCACGTCGCATTCCTTGATCAGCTTGACCAGGACTTCCTTGCCCTTGGGGTTCTTGGTGTCCAGGGTGATGGAGCGCTTGTTGTGGTTGAGCATGGTGAAGTAGAGGCTGTCGGCGCCTTCGACGTCACGCAGCTGCGCGCGCGTGGCGTCGCCTTCGCCGGCCTTTTCCACCTTGATCACATCCGCGCCGAACCACGCCAGCAACTGGGTGCAGGTCGGTCCCGACTGCACATGCGTGAAGTCGAGGATGCGGACTCCTTCGAGGGCCTTGGTCATAAAAAAACTCCTGGTTCTAATGATAAAAAATTCTTATGGATAGAAGAGACGGGTCTTCTATATGACTTGATCATTATAGGGGTTTCATCGACTCGAAACATTGTCGTTTTTTATGCGCTTGCAGGGCGTCACTGATACATGCCGACAGAGGAGAAAACCGGAATCCTGCGGGTCGGGTGAAGGCTGCCGCGGCACCAAAAAAAACGGCGCCCGCAGGCGCCGTTTTCATGTGCGAGGGCAGGGGCTCAGACGGCCTTTTTGCCGTGCATGGCCGTGATCTGGTCCTTGCTGTAGCCCAGCTCGGCCAGCACCTGGTCGGTGTGCTCGCCCAGCAGCGGGGAGGCCGTGACTTCGGGCTTGAGGTCCGAGAACTTGATCGGGCTGCCGATGGTGAAGTAGCTGCCGCGCACGGGGTGCGGCACTTCGACGATGGAGCCGCTCTTGCGCAGGGACTCGTCAACCAGCAGTTCCTTCATGGACAGCACCGGGGCGCAAGGGATGTCGAACTTGCGGAAGATGTCCACAGCTTCGAACTTGGTCTTGTCCTTGATGAAGTTTTCGATGGTGGCGAAAATGTCCATGATGTGCGGCTGACGGGCCTTGGGGGTCGTGTACTTGGGGTCCGTCTTCCACTCGGGTTTGCCCAGAGCGTCGCAGATCGGTTCCCAGGCATGGCCCTGCACCGTGAAATAGATGTAGGCGTTGGGGTCGGTCTCCCAGCCCTTGCACTTCAGGATCCAGCCCGGCTGGCCGCCGCCGCCGGCATTGCCGCCGCGCGGGGTGACCTTGTCCTTGAACGCTTCCATTTCGTGCGGGTACTGGGGATACTCTTCCAGGTAGCCCAGACGCTCCAGACGCTGCTGGTCGCGCATCTTCACGCGGCACAGGTTGAGCACGGCGTCCTGCATGGACACGGCGACCTTCTGGCCCTTGCCGGTCTGCTGGCGGCCGATGATGGCGGTCAGGATACCGATGGCCAGGTGCATGCCGGTGTTGCTGTCACCCAGGGCGGCAGCGGAGATGGTGGGCTGCGAGTTCTCGCCCTTCCACCAGCCGGTGGTCGAGGCGGAGCCGCCGGCGCACTGGGCCACGTTTTCGTAGACCTTCAGGTCTTCGTAGTGGTGGCCGTCGCTGAAGCCCTTGACCGAAGCCAGCACCATGCCGGGGTTGAGCTTCTGGATGTACTCCCAGGTGAAGCCCATGCGGTCCAGAGCGCCGGGACCGAAGTTCTCGACCATGACGTCGGACTTCTTGATCAGCTTCTCCAGCACTTCCTTGCCTTCGGCCGTCTTGGTGTCCAGCGTCAGCGAACGCTTGTTGCTGTTGAGCATGGTGAAGTACAGCGCGTCGGCATCGGGGATGTCGCGCAGCTGGCTGCGGGTGACGTCGCCGGCGCCCGGGCGCTCGACCTTGATCACGTCAGCGCCGAACCAGGCCAGCAGCTGGGTACAGGCGGGACCGGCTTGCACGTGCGTGAAGTCGATGATCTTGATGCCCTTGAGGGGTTTGTTGGACATGGTGCAGTTCTCCTTGTGGGGTTGTTGCTTTGGGAAAAATCAGTGCTTCTTGGTAGCGGCGCTGGTCGGGTTGAGGCTGGTGATGCGGCCGCTTTCGGTGCCGGCCTTCTCGTCGATGATGGCATTGATCAGGGTGGGCTTGCGCGACTTGATGGCTTCTTCCATGGCCTTGCGCAGTTCGGCCGGGGTGTTGGCCTGCACGCCGACGCCACCGAAGGCTTCCATCAGCTTGTCATAACGGGCGCCCTTGACGAACACCAGGGGCGAGGGATCCTTGCCACCGGTCACGTTGACTTCGTCGCCGCGGTACACGCCGTTGTTGTTCATGATGACGATACAGACCGGCAGGTTGTAGCGGCAGATGGTCTCGACTTCCATGCCGCTGAAGCCGAAGGCGCTGTCGCCCTCGATGGCGATCACCGGCTGGTTGCTTTCCACGGCGGCGGCCACGGCAAAACCCATGCCGATGCCCATCACGCCCCAGGTGCCCACGTCCAGGCGCTTGCGCGGCTTGTACATGTCGACGATGGAGCGGGTGAAGTCCAGCGCGTTGGCGCCTTCGTTGACCAGGATGGCGTCCGGATTGGCCTTGATGATGTCGCGCACCACGTTCAGCGAGCTGTGGTAGTTCATCGGCGAGGGATCCTTGGCCAGGGTCTCGGCCATCTTCCCGATGTTCTTGTTCTTGCGCTCGGCGACGGCGCCGGTCCACTCGACCGGGGGCTTGGCCCAGCTGGAGCCCATGCCGGCGAGCAGGGCGGAGACGCAGGAACCGATGTCGCCCACCAGCGGAGCGTCGATGGCCACGTTGCTGTCGGCTTCGGTCGGGGAGATGTCGATCTGGATGAACTTCTGGTTGCCGGCGTTCTTGTGGTCCTTGCCACCCCAGGTCTTGCCCTTGCCGTGCGAGAGCAGCCAGTTCAGGCGCGCACCCACCAGCATCACCACGTCGGCTTCCGGCAGCACGAAGGAGCGGGCGGCCGAGGCGCACTGCTCATGGGTGTCGGGCAGGATGCCCTTGGCCATGGACATGGGCAGGTAGGGGATGCCGGACTTCTCGACCAGGGTCTTGATGTCGGCGTCGGCCTGGGCGTAGGCAGCACCCTTGCCCAGCAGGATCAGGGGCTTCTTGGCGCCCTTGAGCAGGTCCAGGGCGCGCTTGACGGCGTCCGGGGCGGGGATCTGGCGCGGTGCGGGATCGACCACCTTGATCAGCGAAGCCTTGCCGGCCACGGCGTCCATGGCCTGGCCGAACAGCTTGGCCGGCAGGTCCAGGTAGACACCGCCCGGGCGGCCGGAGACGGCGGAGCGGATGGCGCGGGCGATGCCCACGCCGATGTCTTCGGCGTTGAGCACGCGGAAGGCGGCCTTGCACAGGGGCTTGGCGATCGCCAGCTGGTCCATCTCTTCGTAGTCACCCTGCTGCAGGTCGACGATCTCGCGCTCGGAAGAGCCGGAGATCAGGATCATGGGGAAGCAGTTGGTGGTGGCGTTGGCCAGAGCGGTCAGGCCGTTCAGGAAGCCGGGGGCGGACACCGTGAGGCAGACGCCGGGTTTGCCGGTCATGAAGCCGGCGATGGCGGCGGCGTTGCCGGCGTTCTGTTCGTGGCGGAAGGAGATCACGCGCATGCCTTCGGCCTGCATCATGCGGGTCAGGTCCGTGACGGGGATGCCCGGCAGGCCGTAGATGTTGGTGATGCCGTTGAGCTTCAGGGCATCGATGACAAGGTGGAAACCGTCGGTCAGTTCTCTGGATTGAGCGTCGTTGGACATGGTTTAGTCTCTCTCGGTTTTAGACGTCTTTGGAAGTCGGGTGACCCGGCTGGCAAGTACCTGCGGCTCCTGGAATCTGGCTGCCCCGGGAGCGCGCAATCGGGGTGGCCGCGATGTCAGAGATGCCCTCGCGCGACTCGCGCTGACGGGGGCCAATTGCATCGACGGGTTATGATAGGAAGCGATTCAGTTTCCGCCATTGACCACGGTCAATTTTCGGGACAAATATCCGGTTCCCGAGGGGAGCTGGCCCGATACCGGCGCGAGCACGCAATCCCGACCCTGGCCCATGACAACCATCGAGAATCACCCCGAAAAGAACATCATCCGGGTCCAACTCCGGCAGAACGACGTGCTCAAGGGCATGGGGGTGGCGTCTCATGAGGAGCTGGAACAGCATCTCACGGTGGTGGACTGCAACAAGGGTGATTTCCTGCTGCACCAGGGGGTGCACGAGATGGAGCAGTACTTCATCCTGGATGGCGTGCTGAAACGGGTGGTGGCCAATGCCCAGGGCAAGGAAATGATCCTGCGCTTTGCCGCCGAACGGGAAATGGAAACCAGCTACGCGGCATGGTCTCTCAAGACGCCCACGCCCTACAGCATCGTTTCGGTGACCAAGGCGCGGGTGGTCAAGCTGCCCATGCCCGAGTGGATCGCCTTCCTGGAGCGCCACGCCGAGGAAAAGCGCCGGTTCGAGTACTGCGTGATGAACCTGATGAGCGAAATCATGGCCCACACCATCACCCTGCACCTGCTGGACGCACCGGGTCGTGTGCACCGTTTCCTACGCAAGCATCCCGAGCTGTTCGACCGCATTCCCAAGAAGGAGCTCGCGGCCTACCTCAACCTTTCGGCCGAGACCCTGAGCCGTCTCAAGCAGCGCGGGAAGATCTGATAGGCCAGGGTCTGCGCCGTGCCGACGCAGGGTCGACACGGCGGACCGCAATTCAACGCCGGTTTGCGGGGAAGTGCCGGGCGTCAGCAAAGGTGTGCAACTGGTTGTCGATCGACTTCACACCAGTCACCCCCTGCGCGACACGCGCCGCGGCGCTCTTTTCGGCGTCGTTGGTCACGATGCCTTGCAGCGAGACACGGCCTTCCGCGCTATCGATCGCGATATCGACGGCACGGGTTTCCTCGTGCGCGCTCAGGGCAGAGCGAACATGGGCGCTGAGCGCCATGCCCTGAAGCTGCGCGCGCGATGCCGCCGTTTCGGCGAACTCGGGCCGCTTGAGCAGGCTCTTGATCTGCTCCACGCAGGTATCGATGGAGAGACGTTCGGTATTGATGACCATGTCGAACAGTACCGGGTCACCCCAGTGCACACCGAACTGATCGTGCATTCGTGCCGCGTTGGCCTGATCACTACGCTGGATCTCGGCCCTGGCGAGGTCGCGGTCATCCGTTCCCAGCTGCTTCATCAGCCATTCGACCCGCTGTTCGAGCGGACGCATGATGCGGATGCACGGGATGTGCGGTACCGCGCGCAGCAGCTGGGTCGCGCCCCAGCCGCGGATGACGACATTGCCGCGCGCGGCGGCGTCCAGCACCTCCTCGGCGGTGTAGATCGCCATGGCGTCCTTGTCCGCGCGCAAACCTTCGATCAGGCCGGCCTTGCCGCTGCGCAGCCGGTTGATCAGGCTTTTGGAGATGTGCATCTTGTCGGCCACCCGGGCCGCCACCTCGTGCTCCAGGTTCTGCAGACCTAGATCAGCAGCGAGCTTCTCGGCGACATCCTGGGCCAGCGAACCCATTCCCTGGGTCAGTGCAATTACGGGCATGTTGTATTTCTCCTGTCTTGGTATCAATCCACGGGCCGCTCGGCGGCAAACTCGTCCTGCTTGGGCGGTTTGACCAGGGCGATCAGCTTGGAGATCAGCGGCCAGAACAGCAGGACCAGGGCCAGGGTGGTGATGGAACCCACCAGGCCGTTGGAGAACATGACCGAGAGTTCACCCTGCGAGACCAGCATGGCCTGTCGGAAGGAGTCTTCGGCCTTGTCGCCCAGCACCAGGGCCAGCACCAGGGGCGCAAGCGGGTAGTCGAGCTTCTTGAACACATAACCGACCACGCCGAACAGCAGCATGAACCAGATGTCGAGCATGGCGTTGTGCACGGTGTAGGCACCGATGGCACAGATCACGATGATCACCGGGGCGATGATCGAGAAGGGGATGCGCAGGATCGAGGCGAACAGCGGCACGGTGGTCAGCACGACGATCAGGCCGACCAGGTTGCCCAGGTACATGGAGGCGATCAGGCCCCACACGAAGTCCTTCTGCTCGACGAAGAGCAGCGGGCCGGGTTGCAGACCCCAGATCAGCAGGCCGCCCAGCAGCACGGCAGCGGTCGGGGAGCCGGGGATGCCCAGTGCCAGCATGGGCAGCAGGGCGGCGGTACCGGCAGCGTGGGCTGCGGTTTCCGGTGCCACGACGCCTTCGAGTTCACCGGTGCCGAACTTGGCGCCGTTCTTGGACATCTTCTTGGCGATACCGTAGCTCATGAAGGAAGCCGGGGTGGCGCCGCCGGGCGTGATGCCCATCCAGATGCCGATCAGCGAAGCGCGGACCGAAGTGGCCCAGTAGGCGGGCAGCTTCTTCCAGGTCTGCCAGACGACCTTGGGATCGATCTTGGCGCTCTTGCCGGAGAAGGCCAGGCCTTCTTCCATGGACAGCAGGATTTCGCCGATACCGAACAGGCCGATCACCGCGATCAGGAAGTCGAAGCCGCGCATCAGTTCGGTGAAGCCGAAGGTCAGGCGCAGCTGGCCGGTCACGGTGTCCATGCCCACGGCGGCCAGGCCGAAGCCGATGGTCATCGAGGCCAGGATCTTGAACGGCGAGCCCTTGCCCATGCCCACGAAGCTGCAGAAGGTCAGCAGGTAGACCGAGAAGAACTCGGGCGGACCGAACTTCAGGGCGAACTTGGCCACCATGGGCGCCAGGAAGGTGATCATCACCACGGCAACGAAGGCACCCACGAAGGACGAGGTGAAGGCGCCGGTCAGCGCTTCACCGGCATGGCCTTTTTGCGCCATGGGGTAGCCGTCGAAGGTGGTGGCCACGGACCAGGGTTCACCGGGGATGTTGAACAGCACCGAGGTGATGGCGCCGCCGAAGAGGGCCCCCCAGTAGATGCAGGACAGCATGATGATGGCCGAGGTCGGGTTCATGCTGAAGGTCAGCGGCAGCAGGATGGCCACGCCATTGGCGCCGCCCAGGCCGGGCAGCACGCCGATGAGCACACCGAGGACGATGCCCACCACCATGAGTAGGAAGTTCATGGGCGTCATCACGACGGCGAAGCCCTGGAACAGTGCGTTGAGTTCTTCCATTTTCTTTAAGTCTCCGTAATTTCCTGATGTGTGCTCAATAACCCAGGAAGCTGAGCATGTCGTAGGCGCCCTTGTGCAGCGGCACCTTGAACCAGACTTCAAACATCATGAAGAACACGGTGTTGACCACCAGCGCGATGATCACGCTCTTGAGCCAGCTGTACTTGCCCAGGATGATCATGAACAGGGCGATGTAGACGGCCGATGCGACGTAGATGCCGATCACCTGGATCGCGCCCACGTAGACGGCGGCGGGCAGCAGCACGGACAGCACGCGACCGAACGATTCGCGGTCGACGAAGATTTCGGTGTTCTTCACCTTGCCGGCCAGTGCCTGGTAGAGCACGCCGACGCCGGAGATGCAGAGGATCAGGCCGATGTAGAAGGGGAAATAGCCAGCGCCGGGGCCGTCGCTGGTCCATTCAGAGCCGAGCTTGCGGCTACCGTAAATGATGGTGCCGCCCATGATGACTACCAGGATTGCGACGACCGCATCGATGATGTTGGTGGCTACGCCGGTGCGTTCGCCTTCGTGTGTTTCCATATTCGATTCCATGACGAAAGATGTACTGATGAGCTGAATTCTGGGCGGCAGATGACCTGGGTCAGCGCCAGTCTCAACCGGCTACCGTCCCGCTACGCAGTTGCTTGGAGTTGGGAGAGAAGGCGGGCCGGCCGCATGACCGGACCCGCTCTAGTTTTTTTCTTGCTTACTTGGCCAGGAAGCCGGCTTCCTGCATCAGGGTACGGTGGGTGGCTTCTGCAGCCGTGAGCCACTTGCTGAATTCCGCACCGCTCATGGTCGTCTGGTTGAAAGCACCCTTTTCCATGTATTCCTTCCAGTCCGGGGTCGCACGGACCTTGGCCAGCAGGTCAACGTAGTACTTCAGCTGGTCGGCCGAGATGTCCGGTGCGGCGAAGATGCCGCGCAACATGACGTAGTCGGCCGGCACGCCAGCTTCCTTGCAGGTCGGGACGTCGTTCCATGACTGGGTGTCGGTCACCTTGGCCTTGTAGGGCATGCGGGTGTCGTCGAACACGCACAGGGCACGCAGCTTGCCGGCGCGCCACTGGGCGACGGCTTCGGCCGGGTTGTTCACGCTGGAATCCACGTGACCACCGACGAGCTGCACGGCCACTTCACCACCGCCCTTGAAGGGGATGTAGATGAACTTGGTGCCGGTCGCCTTTTCCATGCCCACGGTCAGGATCTGGTCTTCCTGCTTGGAGCCCGTGCCGCCCATCTTCATCTTCAGGGGACCGGCGGCCTTCACGGCGTCCAGGTACTCCTTGGCGGTCTTGTACGGCTTCTCGGCATTGGTCCACAGCACGAACTGGTCCAGCGCCATCATGGAGACTGGGGTCATGTCCTTCCAGTTGAAGGGAACACCGGTAGCCAGGGGCGTGGTGAACAGGTTGGACAGGGTGATGATGATCTTGTGCGGGTCGCCCTTGGCTTCCTTGACCGAGAGGAAGCCCTCGGCACCGGCGCCGCCGGACTTGTTCACGACGATCAGCGACTGGTTCATCAGCTTGTGCTTGACGATGATGCCCTGCATCAGGCGGGCCATCTGGTCGGCGCCGCCGCCGGTACCGGCCGGCACCACGAACTCGACCGGCTTGGTCGGCTCCCAGGCCATGGCCGGCAGCGAGGCGCTCAGCCCGGCCGCAGCGATGACGGCGGTGGCGGCAGCCACCATCCGGGTTTTCAGCTTGACTTGAAAGCTCTTCATCTCTTGTCTCCTGTAAATGACGTTGCTGATAGGGACCACTCTTCGTTAGCCTCTCGATGACCTTGCGGTTATCGGTCTGGAAGTAATGTGAAATTTTCTCGCGAATTTGCTCTTGATTGCGGTCAACTTTTCGGAATTTTTAACCTGCCCTAGGGTTTCTACGAGTGGGGATATTGCGTACGCATGATGACAGAAAAAACGGCGCACGGGCCCCTTTGTCGCGCCGCGCTGCGGGGCCTGGACCAGTGCCGGGCGCGCTTGGGCGGAAAAAAGCCTTGATGTCTTTGCCGGCACCAAGGCTTTTGCCCTTTAAGGGCGCTGAAGCCGGGAGATCCGTTCATTTCCGTGGGCGCCCTGCGCATCGGGCGCCGCCCGACCCAGGCCATCAGCGTCCGAGCAGGGGCGGCGAACAGGGTTACGCGAGCCGTGTGTGATGCAGTTGATGCCGGTCCATTCCGAAAAATTTCCCTGCGCCCGTTCGCAGCAAAAAAATACGCAGAAAAAGCAGCCCGAAGCTGCTTCTTCCATGCGGAATGCGGGCTGACTCAGCTGCCTGCAACCTGAAGTCCGGCGCTGCGTGCGTAGTCCGCTGCCTCCATCTTCTTGCCGCCTTCGGGCTTGAGGCGCAGCACCTCGATCATGCCGCCCTGCGCGTTGATGAAGATCGACTTCTCGGTGATCTGCGCGATCTCGCCGGGCTTGCCACGCACCGCGCCGTAGGTGCGCGCCGGGTGCTTGCGGCAGTCGTAGACCGACACCTTCGTACCGCCCAGTTCGCACCAGGCGCCCGGGGCCGGGTTGCAGGCGCGGATCAGGTTGTAGACCTGGTCCACGTGGTTGGCCCAGTTGATCCTCGACTCCTCGGCCTTGAACCAGCCCTCGTAGCTGGCCTGGCGCTCGTCCTGTGCCGTCTCCTGGTGCCTGCCGGCCAGCACCAGGTCGGCGGCCTCCAGCATGGCGGCCACGCCCAGGGGAAAGAGGTGGTTGAAGTAGACGTCGCCCAGGGTGTCGTCCGGGCCGATGGCGCAGCGCTTCTGCAGGATCACCGGGCCCTCGTCCAGCCCGTCGGTGGGGCGGAAGATGGTGAGGCCGGTCTCGCTGTCGCCGCGCGCGATCGGCCAGTTGATGGACGACGGGCCGCGGTACTTCGGCAACAGCGAGGGGTGGTACTGGATGGTGCCGTGTTTCGGGATGCCCACGAAGGATTGCGGTGCGAACTGCAGCACGTAGGCCATCACGCCCAGGTCCACGTCCAGGGCACGCAGGGCCTGCTCGGCTTCGGGGCTCTTGAGGCTGGGGAACTGCAGGACCGGCAGGCCGGCCGCTTCGGCCGCGGCACGCAGGGCATCGGGTTTCTCGCCCGGTTTCTCGGGTTTGCAGAACACGCCGGCAACTTCGTCGCCGCGTGCCAGAAAGGCGTCGAGCACGGCCTTGCCGAAATCCTGCTGGCCAATGATGGCTATGCGCATGGGTGGTGTCTCTTGTTGATTTTGTGCGGGCTTGTATGCGTCCCGCATTATCGGGCCTGAACCATCAGGCCCCTGTCATCAACGCATCAGGAAGTAGGCCGCCAGCATGTACAGCACCACGGCGAAGGCGCGCTTGAGCGGCCGGATGTCCATGCGGTGTGCCGTGCGTGCGCCCAGGGGCGCCGTCAGGATGCTCATGGTGGCGATCACCAGCAGGCCGGGCAGGTAGAGGTAACCGAAGGTGCCGGGGGGCATGTCGGGCAGGCTGCGGCCGGCCCAGATGTAGCCCAGCGTGCCGGCCAGGGCGATCGGGAAACCCAGGGCGGCGGAGGTGGCCACGGCCTGGTGGATCTTGACGTTGCACCAGGTCATGAAGGGTACCGAGACGAAGGCCCCGCCGGCGCCCACCACGGAGGACAGCAGGCCTATCACATTGCCCATGCCGAACATGCCCCAGCCGCCTGGCAGGGTGCGGGTGGGCTTGGGCTTGCGGTCCAGCAGCATCTGCGTGGCCGAATAGGCGATGAACAGCGAGAACACCAGGCCCAGCACACGGGTGGGCAGGGCGGCGGCGATCTGCGCGCCGACCAGGCCGCCGAGCACGATGCCCGGCGCCAGCACACGCGCCACCGGCCAGAGCACGGCGCCGTGCTTGTGGTGCTCGCGCACCGAGGACAGCGAGGTGAAGCAGATCGTGGCCAGCGAGGTCGCCACCGCCATCTTGACCACATACTCGGCCGGAAAGTCCTTGGCCTCCAGGATGATGGTCATGAAGGGCACCATGATCATGCCTCCGCCTATGCCCAGCAGGCCCGCGAGAAATCCGGCGCACACGCCCATCAGGGCCAGTTCGACAATCAACTGGGGTTCAAGAAACATCGGGGAAAAGGAGTAGGGCGCGCGAAGTGTAGGTGTCTGCAAGTACCACCAGGCCGCATCCTGAACCGGGGTTCAGGTGGGCGAGGTCAGCGTTGGCTTTGGGTTCATCTGACGCGAGACGATCACGCTAGCCAGGCAATTTCCAAGCCCGGGCTCAATGAGCATTGGTTCAAGGAATTTAAAGCCCGATGG
>JBEIPS010000090.1:0-8156 GCA_040376915.1 Hylemonella sp. | reverse complement strand
GTGAGCAGCTTGCCAGCCTTGGCCACCTTGGCATTGCCCGAGACCGGGGTGCACAGATAACCCACACCCATGCCTTCGAGCTGGGCACGGATCTCGGCCGAGCCTTCCTGCGAGATGGAGGAGCTGTCCACCACCACCTGGGGTTTCTTCGCACCGGTCACGAGGCCGCCGGGGCCAAACAGCACTTCCTTCAGGTCGTCGGTGGTGGAGACCATGGTGAAGACCACGTCGCAGCTGGCCAGGTCGATCTTGTTCGTTTCGATCTTGGCGCCGTACTCGGCCAGGTGGGCGGCCTTGGAGGCGGTGCGGTTCCAGACGTGGACGGCGTGGCCGGCCTTCAGCAGCTTGGTCACCATCGCCTCGCCCATACGACCCAGGCCGATCCAGCCGATTTTCTTGCTCATCAAAAAGTCTCCTCTTTCGTGCGTAAGGGATGCGTGGCATCCAGAATCCCGCAGTGTTGAGCAAAGACGGCCCGGGTACAAGGCGGCCCGGGAAAATCAGTTTTCCGATGGGCGAAAAAAAGCCGGGTCAGAAGTTGTCTCTGCCCGGCTTTGCGCACGATTTGGGGGAATCTTCCCCTCGGACGCTTTAGACCCGCTCGAGGATCACCGCAATGCCCTGCCCTACACCTATGCACATGGTGCACAGGGCGTAACGGCCACCCGTCTTGTGCAATTGGTTCAAAGCGGTCGTGGCCAGACGCGCACCCGAAGCGCCCAGCGGGTGTCCCAGGGCGATGGCGCCGCCATTGGGGTTGACGCGGGGATCGTCGTCGCGCACGCCCAGCTGGCGCAGCACGGCCAGGCCCTGGGCAGC
The DNA here is from genome assembly GCA_040376915.1 of Hylemonella sp. Taxonomy (GTDB): domain Bacteria; phylum Pseudomonadota; class Gammaproteobacteria; order Burkholderiales; family Burkholderiaceae_C; genus Hylemonella. Next base: position 7,337 of record JBEIPS010000090.1, on the reverse strand, counting down.
GAAGGCTTCGTTGAGCTCGATCACATCCATCTGCGCCATCGTCAGGCCAGTGAGCGCCAGCACCTTCTGCGTGGCCGGCGCGGGGCCTATGCCCATGATGCGCGGCGCCACACCGGCCGTGGCCATGCCCACGATGCGGGCCCGTGGTATCAGGCCGTGCTTCTTGGCGGCATCCTCACTCGCCAGCAGCAGGGCACAGGCGCCGTCGTTGACACCCGAGGCGTTGCCGGCCGTCACGGTGCCGCCCTCGCGCACGATGGGTTTGAGCTTGGCCAGGGCCTCCAGCGAGGTCTCGCGCGGATGCTCGTCTTTGCTGACCACGAGGGCGTCACCCTTCTTCTGCGGGATGGTCACAGGCGTGATCTCGGCGTCGAAGTAGCCTGCCTTCTGCGCGGCCACGGCCTTCAGCTGCGAGGCCAGGGCCATCCGGTCCTGGTCCTCGCGGTTGATCTTGTACTCGTCGGCCACGTTCTCGGCCGTCTCGGGCATGGAGTCGGTGCCGTACTTCTGCTTCATGAGCTTGTTGACGAAGCGCCAGCCTATGGTGGTGTCGAAGATCTCGGCGTTGCGGCTGAAGGCGCTCTCAGCCTTGGCCATGACAAAGGGCGCGCGGCTCATGCTCTCCACACCGCCGGCGATCATCATCGTGGCCTCACCGGCCTTGATGGCGCGCGCGGCGCTGCCCAGCGCGTCCAACCCCGAACCGCAGAGGCGGTTCACGGTAGAGGCCGACACCTCCGGTGGCAGGCCGGCCAGCAGCGCGGCCATGCGGCCCACATTGCGGTTGTCCTCGCCGGCCTGGTTGACACAGCCGTAGATGACATCGGTCAGCGCGGCCCAATCCACTTTCGTATTGCGCGCCATCAGCGCGGTTATCGGGATGGCGCCGAGGTCGTCAGTGCGCACGCTGGAGAGCACGCCGCCGTAACGGCCGAAGGGGGTGCGGATGGCATCGCAGATGTAGGCCTGGTTCATGTTCGTTCCTTGTTCACTTGGCTTTATTTCGAGATGGGCAGGCCGATCATCTTCTCGAGTTCGACGTGGGTGAGACCCTCGACCAGATCGACGAGCTTGAGCCCCTGCGGCGTGCAGTCCAGGGTGCAGACATCGGTGTAGACGCGCTTGACGCAGGCGATGCCGGTCAACGGGTAGCTGCAGGCCTGCACGATCTTGCTCTCGCCCTGCTTGGTCAAGAGATCCATCATGACCCAGGTCTGCTTGGCGCCCACCGCCAGGTCCATGGCGCCGCCCACAGCGGGGATCGCGTCCTTTTCACCTGTGTGCCAGTTGGCCAGATCGCCTGTGGCACTGACCTGGAAAGCGCCCAACACGCAGATGTCCAGGTGCCCGCCACGCATCATGGCGAAGCTGTCGGTGTGATGGAAAAAGGAACCGCCGGGCAGAAGCGTCACGGGTTGCTTGCCGGCGTTGATGAGGTCGTAGTCCTCCTGCCCCGCGGCCGGTGCCGGGCCCATGCCCAGCAAGCCGTTCTCGCTGTGCAGCAGCACTTCGCGCTCTTTCGGAATGTGGTTGGCCACCAGGGTGGGCTGGCCGATGCCCAGGTTCACCACCGCGCCCTCGGGGATGTCCTGGGCCACACGCGCGGCCAACTGGTCTTTGCTACGTTTTTGATAGCTCATGTCATGCCGCCTTCTTGAAGCCGCCGGCCTGGGTGGCCTGGCGTTCGATCTTCACGATCTTGCTGACGTAGATGGCCGGCGTCACCACGGCTTCCGGGTCCAGGCCACCGAGCTCCACGATCTCGTGCACGCTGGCGATCACCTGCTTGCAGGCCATGGCCATGCTGGGGCCGAAGTTGCGCGCCGTCTTGCGGTAGGTCAGGTTGCCCCAGCGGTCGCCGCATTCGGCCTTGATCAGGGCCACATCACCGTGGATGGGCTGCTCCAGCACATAACCCTTGCCGTCGATCATGCGGGTCTCCTTGCCTTGGGCCAGCTCTGTGCCGTACCCCGTGGGCGTGAAGAAGCCGCCGATGCCGGCACCCGCGGCGCGGATGCGCTCCGACAGATTACCCTGCGGCACGAGTTCGAGTTCGAGCTTGCCGCTGCGATAGAGGCCGTCGAAGACAAAGCTGTCGGCCTGGCGCGGAAAGCTGCAGATGATCTTGCGCACCCGGCCCGTGGCCAGCAGAGCGGCCAGGCCCGTATCGCCGTTGCCGGCATTGTTGTTGACCACGGTGAGGTCTTTCGCGCCCTGCGCGATCAGGCCGTCGATCAGCTCCAGGGGAATGCCGGCCGTGCCGAAGCCGCCGATCATGACGGTGGAGCCGTCTTTCACACCGGCCAGCGCCTCGGCCACCGAGGCCGCAATCTTGTTGATCATCGAATCCGCTCCTGTTCGTATGTCGAACATTTGTTCGTATAATGAATTCTAATCCAGGCCCCGCACCAGACCCCATGCCCCCTGCCACCCCCGCGACAGCCCCGCAGCCCGGCGACAGCTATGTGCAGTCCTTCGCCCGCGGGCTGGAGGTGATCCGGTCCTTCAGCAGCGCAGCGCCGCAGCAGACTTTGAGCGAAGTGGCGGCCCGCACCGGCCTCACGCGCGCAGGTGCCCGCCGCATCCTGCTCACGCTGCAGACCCTGGGCTATGTGGAAAGCGACGGCCGGCTCTTTCGCCTGACCGCGCGCATCCTGGACCTGGGCTTTGCCTACCTGTCCTCCATGCCGATCTGGAACCTGGCCGAACCGGTGATGGAAGCGCTGGTGGAAGAGGTGAAGGAGTCCTGCTCGGCCGCCGTGCTCGAAGGCACGGACATCGTCTACGTGCTGCGCGTGCCCACGCACAAGATCATGCGCAACACCCTGGGTGTGGGTTCGCGCCTGCCGGCCTACTGCACTTCGCTGGGTCGTGTGCTGCTGGCCGACCTGGGCGACGATGAACTGGTGAAACGACTGAAAGCCTCACGCCCCAAGGCCCTGACCAAACACACGGTCACCGACCTGGAGGCCCTGCTGGCCAAGGTCCAGCAGGTGCGCCGCCAGGGCTGGAGCCTGGTCAACCAGGAACTGGAAGAGGGCCTGATCTCGCTGGCCGCCCCCATCACGGACCGCGCCGGCCGCACCATCGCAGCCCTCAACATCAGCGGGCAGGCCAATCGCACCAATGCCAAGGTGGCACAGGAAACGCTGCTGCCGGCTCTGCTGCAGGCGGCGCGCGCCATCTCCCAGCGGCTTGCCTGACCGATAATCCGGGCATGATGTTTCAGCCCTCTCAGGCCGATGTGCGGCGCTTTTTCTGCGGTGTCTACGCCAAGGCCCGCGCCAACCAGCCCCTCGAAGCCATCGAGTTGCTGGCCAGCCAGTGGATCAGCGAACACCCGGAGTACCACGCCGAGCTGGCCGACCTGGACGCCGCATTGGCCGGCATGGCCAAGGTGGAGCCCGAACGCAGCAACCCCTTCCTGCACCTGTCCATGCACCTGTCCATCAGCGAGCAGTGCAGCATCGACCAGCCGCGCGGCATACGCCAGGCCGTGGAGCTGCTGACGGCACGGCGCAAGGATCTGCACGCCGCCCACCATGAGGTCATGGACTGCCTGGGCCGCATGGTCTGGGAAAGCCAGCGCGCAGGGCGCCCGCCTGACGGCGCGGCCTATATCGATTGCGTGCAGCAACGCGCCACCAAGGACTAAGTAGATACCGCTCACAACCCGCGTGCGGGTTGCGTCCAAGGCTAACTTCGCAATGCGAAGTTAAGCACAGCGGCCGAAGACAAAGCAAAAAGCCGCTCGATGAGCGGCTTTTTATCGAGCGGGAAACGCTTAGCGGAACTTGCTCTGCGGCACGGTCTTCAGGTCGCCCGGCAGGCTGCTGACGTAGCCAGCCAGTTCCTTCAACTCGGCGTTGGAGAACTGCTTGGCAATGCCGCCCATGATGCCGTTGGCACGGCCCCAGGTGGCGTTGCTTTCGGTCTTGTAGGACTTGAGCGCGACGAAAAGGTAGTCGGCCGGCTGACCTGCGACCTTGGGGTAGCTCGGGTCGATCGGCTTGCCGAAGTTGTCGCCGTGGCAGGCGATGCAGCCACCCTTGTTCAGCAGCTCGGCCACCTTGGCCGACGGTGCCGGTGCGGCCTTGGGGGCGGCACTGCCGCCCATGCCGTGCTCGGCGTAGTAGGCCGCCAGATCGGCCATGTCCTGGTCGTTCAGGCTGTCGGCGATGGCACGCATGGTGGGGTGCTTGCGCTCGCCCTTTTTGTAGGCGTTCAGGGCGGAGACGATGAACTTGGCGTTCTGGCCGGAGATCATGGGCACGCGGTGAACTTCGGGGAAGCTGGCCTGGTAGCCCGCGATGCCGTGGCAGCCAATGCACATGGCGTTCTTTTTCTCGCCGGCCTTGGCATCACCCTTGGCTTCCTGGGCGTGGGCGGAGAACATCGTCGCAGAAGCGACAAGCACGGAGATAAGCGTCAGCAACAGTTTGTTCATTTTGCGAGGACAATCAGCCAGTGGTTGATCTAAATTAGCTACGCATTATATCTGCCGCCAAAACCCGGTTTTCCAGCCCCTGACCCACCTGCCGAGCCATGAAATTCCAAGGAACCTCGAACTACGTCGCCACCCAGGATCTGATGCTGTCGGTCAACGCCGCCATCACCCTCAAGCGCCCCCTGCTGGTCAAGGGCGAGCCCGGTACCGGCAAGACCATGCTGGCAGAGGAAGTGGCCACTTCGCTCAAGCTGCCGCTGCTGCAGTGGCATATCAAGTCCACCACCAAGGCCCAGCAGGGCCTGTACGAGTACGACGCGGTCAGCCGCCTGCGCGACAGCCAGCTGGGCGAAGAAAAGGTCAAGGACATCCACAACTACATCGTCAAGGGCGTGCTCTGGCAGGCCTTCACGGCCGACCAGCCCGTGGCCCTTCTGATCGACGAGATCGACAAGGCCGACATCGAATTCCCCAACGACCTGCTGCGCGAAATCGACCGCATGGAGTTCTACTGCTACGAAACGCGTGAGCTGATCAAGGCCAAGCACAGGCCGCTGGTCTTCATCACCTCCAACAACGAGAAGGAACTGCCCGACGCCTTCCTGCGCCGCTGCTTCTTCCACTACATCAAGTTCCCCGACGCCGAGACCATGGCCAAGATCGTGGCCGTGCATTTTCCCGGCCTCAAGCAGGAGTTGCTGGGCGCGGCCATGAAGACCTTCTTCGATGTGCGCAACCTGCCCGGCCTGAAGAAGAAGCCCTCCACCAGCGAACTGCTGGACTGGCTCAAGCTGCTGCTGGCCGAGGACATTCCGGCCACGGCCCTGCAAAGCCAGGACGAGAAGGTGAGCGTGCCCCCGCTGGTCGGTGCCCTGCTCAAGAACGAGCAGGACGTGAGCCTGTTCGAGAAGCTGGTTTTCATGCAGCGCAACAACCGGTAAGCGCCATGGCGAACAAACTCCTGCTCGAAGGCCTGTCCGACGCCGTCGGTTTTGTCGGCGGCGCCCTGGCCGGCTACTGGGCTGGCCAGCTGCTGGGCTGGGACATCTTTTCCGAAGGTTATGACAACGCCAGCATTGGCGCCATCCTGCTGGTGGGCCTGGGCGGCGGCCTCGGCCTGCAGGGCGCCCGCCGCTGGCTGCGCAGCCGCAAGGACAAGGAAAGCTGATATGACCCCCACGCTTGTCACTTCGTGTACTGCGCTGCCCCCCGAGGGGGCTGAGGCCCGCGGCTCCAAGCCTGCCTGCGCAGGCTTGGACGGGCCGAAGAGGGGCCTGCCTCTGACAGCACCACGTTTCGTCGCCTTGGGGCGGCCCGGCGGCAACTGATATGCCCTTCGTCGAGCCCGTCACCCTGGCGCAACGCGGCGTGCAGCTGGTGCCGCTGGGGCCCGAACACGAAGCCGGCCTGCGCGCCGCGGCCGCCGATGGCGAGCTCTGGAATTTGCGTGTGACCTCGGTACCGGCCCCCGACGAAACCCGTAGCTACATCGAAACGGCGTTGAAGGCCCGCACCGACGGACACCGCTTCGCCTTTGCCGTTGTGGAAGAACTCAGCGGCCGTGTGCTGGGCAGCACCAGCTACCACGACATCCTGCCGGCCGTGAAACGCGTGGAGATCGGCTACACCTGGTACGCCAGAAGCGTGCAGCGCACCCACGTCAACACCACCTGCAAGCTGCTCATGCTCACGCACGCCTTCGAGACCCTGGGCTGCCATGTGGTGGGCTGGCGCACCGACAACTTCAACTTCGCATCCCAGGCCGCTATCGAGCGCCTGGGCGCGAAGAAGGATGGCGTGATCCGGGGCCAGGCGCTGCGGCGCGACGGTACCATCCGCGACACCGTGATGTACAGCTTGACGCAGGGTGAATGGCCCGAGGTCCGGGCCCAGCTGCTTTACCTGCTGAACAAACCCCGCGCGAAGGAGCAGCGATGCTGATCGACTTCTTCTACACCCTGCGCGCCGCCAAGCTGCCGGTCTCGGTCAAGGAATACCTGACCCTGCTCGAAGCGCTCAAGGAAGGCGTGGTCGGCCCCAAGGCCATTCCAGACGACGAGGCAGCCACCAGCGGCTATTCGATCGACGACTTCTATTACCTCAGCCGCACCTCCCTGGTCAAGGACGAAAAACACTACGACAAGTTCGACCGCGCCTTCTCCGCCTACTTCAAGGGCGTGGAGATGCTGACCGACTTCACCAAGGACATCCCGCTGGAGTGGCTGCGCAAGAACCTGGAGCTCAACCTCAGCCCCGAGGAAAAGGCCGCCATCGAGAAGTTGGGCTGGGACGAGCTCATGGAGACGCTGAAGAAGCGCTTCGAGGAACAGAAGGAGCGCCACGAAGGCGGCAGCAAGTGGATAGGCACGGGCGGCACCAGCCCCTTCGGTGCCAATGGCTACAACCCCCAGGGCATACGCATAGGCCAGGACAAGAGCCGCAACAAGAGCGCCATCAAGGTCTGGGACCAGCGTGCCTACAAGGACTACGACGACACCCAGGAGCTGGGCACGCGCAACATCAAGGTCGCGCTGCGCCGCCTGCGCAAGTTCGCGCGCGAAGGTCATGAAGAAGAGTTGGACCTGGACGACACCATCCGCAAGACAGCAGAAAACGCCGGCTATCTCGACATCAGGATGCGGCCCGAGCGGCATAACAACGTGAAAGTGCTGCTGCTGATGGACGTGGGCGGCACCATGGACGAACACATCGCGCGCGTGGAAGAACTCTTCAGCGCCACCAAGACCGAGTTCAAGCACCTGGAGTTCTATTACTTCCACAACTGCGTCTACGACTTCATGTGGAAGAACAACCGCCGGCGCTACAGCGAGAAGTTCCCGACCTGGGACATCATCCGCAAGTACAACAAGGACTACAAGCTGATCTTCGT
>JBEIPS010000118.1:0-5387 GCA_040376915.1 Hylemonella sp. | reverse complement strand
GTGGGGTCGGTGTCGATCAGTTCCTGCTCGCGCGCGTTCCAGGCGTCGAGCATCTTCTTGTCGGGCAGGCAGCCGATCAGGCCGGGGTGGATCAGGCCGGCGTATTCCACACCGGGCACGTGGCGGCTCTTGGTGAACATGCCATTGAAGTCCCAGATGGACTTCTGCGCCAGCGGGAAGTGGTCGGTCAGGAAACCGCCGCCGTTCTTCTTGCTGAAGAAGCCGTTGAAGCCCCAGGGGCTCTCGTCCTTGGCGCCGATGTCCAGCAGGTCCACCACCAGCAGGTCGCCGGGTTCGGCGCCCTTGACGCCCACCGGGCCGGTCAGGAAGTGGACGATGGACAGGTCGATGTCACGCACGTCGTCGGCGCTGTCGTTGTTCTTGATGAAACCGCCGGTCCAGTCGTAGGTCTCGAGGATGAAGTCTTCGCCGGGGTTGACCCATGCCGCCATGGGAATGTCCGGGTGCCAGCGGTTGTGCACCTGCGGGTTGCTGTAGGCGGATTGCTTGAGGTCGACTTTGATGAGGGCTTCTGCCATGGTGCTTCTCCTAAAGGTCAGGGTGATGGAATGAGGGGGATGGGTCAGACGGAAAGGTAGGACTTGATGCGCTTCACATCGGTCTGGTCGCGTGCGGTCTCGTGCACCAGGCGACCGCCTTCGATCACGAACAGGCGGTCGGCCACGTCCATGGCGAAGGACAGCACCTGCTCGGAGACGATGATGGTGATCTCGCGCAGCTTGCGGATCTCGTTGAGCGCCTTGGCGATGTCCTTGATGATGGAAGGCTGGATGCCTTCGGTGGGCTCGTCCAGCAGCAGCACCTTGGGGTTGGTCACCAGCGCGCGGGCAATCGCCAGCTGCTGCTGCTGCCCGCCCGACAGGTTGCCGCCCTTGCGCCGGCGCATGTCCCACAGCACGGGAAACAGCGCGTAGATCTCTTCGGGAATCTGCTTGTGCCTGGCGTTCTCCAGACCGGTCTGGATGTTCTCCTCGACGGTCAGCGTCGGGAAGATCATGCGGCCCTGGGGCACGTAGGCGATGCCCTTGGCCACCCGGCGGTAGCTTTCGTCCTTCGAGACGTCCTGTCCGTCGACCAGGATCTGCCCGGACTTCAGGGGCAGCACGCCCATGAGGCTCTTGAACAGCGTGGTCTTGCCCATGCCGTTGCGGCCCATGATGGCAACCGTCTCGTTCTTGTTGCTCTCGAAAGAGATGCCGTGCAGGGCCTCGCTCTGGCCGTAGGCCGTGAACATGTCGGTGACTTTCAGCATGTGTTGCTCCTTGGTAATCAGTGGTGCTTCAGGGCGTCGCGCACCGACAGCACCGCGTGGAACGATGGGGCGCCAAGTCCAGGCGCACCACGGAACCGGCTTTGCCGGGCCGTCGGTGCGGTCCCCCTCCCGCCGAAGGCGAGAGAGGGGGAGGACGCGTAGCGGCTCAGGGGGTGTTTCATTTCAATGGCCGAGATAGACGTCGATCACCTTGGGGTCGGCCTGGACCGTGGCCATCGAGCCCTCGGCCAGGATCTTTCCCTGGTGCATCACGGTGACCTTGTGCGCGATCTGCTTGACGAACTCCATGTCGTGCTCGATCACGATCACCGAACGGTTCTTGCAGATGCGTTTGAGCAGGTCGGCGGTGAGCTCGCGCTCGCGTGCGCTCATGCCGGCGATGGGTTCGTCCAGCATCAGCAGCTCGGGGTCCTGCATCAGCAGCATGCCGATTTCCAGCCACTGCTTCTGCCCGTGCGAGAGCAGGCCGGCCTCTTTCTCCAGCGTGTCGGCCAGGCCGATCTCCTCGGCCACCACCTGCACGCGGGCCTTGACCTCGTCGGTGCACTTGAAACCCAGGGCGCCGAAGACCGAGCGGCCCGTGGGGTAGGACACCTCCAGGTTCTGGAAGACGGACAGGTTCTCGTAGATGGACGGCGTCTGGAACTTGCGGCCGATGCCGCGGCGCACTCGGATGTGCTCGTCCAGCTTGGTCAGTTCCTCGTTCTTGAACTTGATGCTGCCGCCGCTGGCCTTGGTCTTGCCGCAGATCAGGTCCAGCAGCGTGGTCTTGCCCGCGCCGTTGGGGCCGATGATCACGCGCAGTTCGTTCTTGTCGATGTACAGCGTCAGGCTGTCGATGGCCTTGAAGCCGTCGAAGGAGACGGTGAGGTCTTCCACCGCCAGTGCGAAGTCGGTATTGCTCATGGTGTGCTCCTGTGGGGTTGGGTCAGGCGCCCTGGCCGCTCACGGTGCCGTTCAGCGGCGGCGTGCGGCTCAGGCTGCCGGTCTGCGTGACCGGGCCATCGGAAGCGGCGTCGTCCGCCACGGCTTGCCGGATGGCCAGGCGCTCGGCCTGCTTGCGTTTCCACCAGGGCTTGACCTTGCTTTCCCACAGACCGGCCAGGCCGTCGGGGAGGGCCATGGTCACGCCGATGAAGAGCGCAGCCATGAGGAAGAGCCAGAGGTCAGGGAAGCTCTCGGAGAAGTAGGTCTTGCCGAAGTTCACCAGCAGGGTGCCGTAGACCGCGCCCACCAGGCTCATGCGCCCGCCCACCGCGGCGTAGATCACCATCTCGATCGAGGGCACGATGCCGACGAAGGAGGGCGACATGAAACCCACCTGCAGCGTGAACAGGGCCCCGCCGATGCCCGAGAGTGCCGCTGCCAGGCAGAACACGAAGACCTTGAACATGGCCACGTCGTAGCCCGAGAAGCGCACGCGGTCTTCCTTGTCGCGCATGGCCAGCAGCAGGGTGCCCAGCTTGCTCTTCTGTATCCACAGGCACAGGGCGATGCCGCCCAGCAGCAGGAAGGTGCACAGGTAGTAGAGGATGTACTTGGCGGTGTCGGTGCGCGTGTCCCAGCCCAGCACGGTCTTCAGGTCTGTCATGCCGTTGACGCCGCCGGTGTAACCCTGCTGACCGATGATGAGCACCGTGAGGATCAGCGCGACCGCCTGCGTGATGATGGCAAAGTACACGCCGCCCACGCGCCGCTTGAACATGGCGTAGCTGATGATGAAGGCCAGCAGCGTGGGCACGGCGATCACCGCGAACAACGCGAAAGGCAGGTACTCGAAGGGCTGCCACCACAGCGGCAGGGCCGTGAGCTGGTTCCAGTCCATGAAGTCCGGGATGCCGGGGGTGGACTGGATCTTGGTGGTGATGGGGTCCGAGGCTTCGAGCTTGAGGAACATGGCCATGGCGTAGCCGCCCAGGCCGAAGAACACGCCCTGGCCCAGGCTGAGCACGCCGCCATAACCCCAGACCATGACCAGGCCCAGGGCCACGAAGCCGTAGCTCAGGTACTTGCCCACCAGGTTGAGACGGAAGATGTCGAAGATCAGCGGAAAGGCGACGAGCAGCAGCAGGGCGAGCGTGAGCACGCTGCCCAGGCCCCGCCGGGCGATCCATGTGGTGAATTGGTTCATGCTTGGACTCCTGGAATGAAAAGCGGGATCAGCGGCGCACCTTGCTGGCGAACAGACCTTGCGGGCGGATCATCAGGATCACGACGATGACGGACAGCGTCAGCACCTTGGCGTTCGAGCCGCTCATGAAGAACTCGCTGATGGACTGCGTCTGCGCGATGCCGAAGGCCGAGGCCACCGTGCCCAGCAGGCTGGCCGCGCCGCCGAAGGTCACGACCAGGAAGGAGTCGACGATGTAGAGCGAGCCGCTGGTGGGGCCCGTGGAGCCGATGGTGGTGAAGGCCGCGCCGGCCACGCCGGCGATGCCGCAGCCGATGGCGAAGGTCAGGCGGTCGGTCTTGCTGGTGTTGATACCGATGGCGTTGGCCATGGTGCGGTTGCTCACCGTGGCGCGCACCCGCAGGCCCCAGCGGCTCTTGTACAGGGCCAGCAGCACACCGCAGGTCACGAAGGTGGTCAGGCCCAGCACGAAGAGGCCGTTGATCGGGATGTCCAGGCCCTCGTGCGGCGCCCAGGAGCCCATGAGCCAGTCGGGCAGCGCGGGGCTGACTTCCTTGGGGCCGATGGCGGTGCGGAAGACCTGCTGGATGGCCAGGCTCAGGCCCCAGGTGGCCAGCAGCGTGTCCAGCGGGCGCTTGTAGAGAAAACGGATCAGTCCCCACTCCACCATCCAGCCCGCGACGAAGGCCAGCATGAAGGCGACCGCGATGGACAGCGGGAAGTAGTAGGGCATGAAGTTGGGGGCGAACTTCTCCGTCAGCGTGGAGAAGAGGAAGACCGTGTAGGCGCCGATGGTCATGAACTCGCCATGCGCCATATTGATCACGCCCATCTGGCCGAAGATGATGGCCAGGCCCAGGCCCATGAGCAGAAGGACCGAGAACAGGCTCAGTCCGGCGAAACCCTGCATGAGGGCGATGTCGCGTATTTCAGAAAATTCCATGGTGTCACCTGCTAGTCTGTTGGCGTATCGCGGGTGGCGGCCCCCGGACACCCGGGCGGCCGCCACCTTCCTTCCCCGAGCGATCTGTCGGATTACTGGTAGCCCTTCGGGAAGGGATCAGGTTCGATCAGGTTGGGCGACTCGGCCACCACCTTGAAGGTGGCGTCCTTGTTGCCGATGGCGATGCGCGACTTGCTCCACAGGTGGTGGTTGTCGTGCAGCTTCACGTAGCCTTCGGGCGCGGTCTTGAGTTCGATGCCAGGCGATGCGGCCACGACCTTGTCCACGTCGAAGCTGCCGGCCTTCTCGACCGCGGCCTTCCACAGCCAGGGACCCAGGTAACCGGCCTGTGTCACGTCGCCGATCACCGAGTCCTTGCCGTACTTGGCCTTGAAGGCGGCAACGAACTTCTTGTTGTTCTCGTTGTCCAGCGACTGGAAGTACTTCATCGAGCTGTAGAAGCCGGCGAAGTTTTCGCCGCCCACACCCGTCATCTCGTCTTCCGTCACCGACAGGGTCAGCAGGAACTGCTTGTCACCGGTGATGCCGGCGGCCTTGAGCTGCTTGTAGAAGGCCACGTTGGAGCCGCCCACCACGGCCGCGAAGATGCAGTCCGGCTTGGCCACCTTGATCTTGTTGATCAGGGAGTTGAAGTTGGTGTTGCCCAGCGGGTAGTACTCCTCGCCGACCACCTTGCCCAGCTTGCCCACGGACTCGATGTGCTTGCGCGCGATCTTCATCGAGGTGCGGGGCCAGATGTAGTCCGAACCGACCAGGAAGAAGGTCTTGGCTTTTTTCTCCTTCGAACCCCAGTCCAGGCCGTAGATGATCTGCTGCGTGGCTTCCTGGCCCGTGTAGATCACGTTCTTGCTCTGCTCCAGGCCTTCGTAGAAGGTCGGGTAGTAGAGCAGGCCGTTTTCCTTCTCGAAGATCGGCAGCACGGCCTTGCGCGAGGCGCTGGTCCAGCAGCCGAAGACGGCGGCCACGTGGTCGTTGACCAGCAGCTTCTTGGACTTCTC
>JBEIPS010000170.1:0-2901 GCA_040376915.1 Hylemonella sp. | reverse complement strand
TGGTCGATGCTCCCTGTTCCGGCCTGGGCACCCTGCGCCGCAACCCGGACCTGAAATGGCGCCAGAGCCTGCAGGCCGTGGAGGAAATGACGGTCAAGCAGGCCGCCATCCTGGCCAGCGCGGCCCGCCTGCTCAAGCCCGGTGGCCGCCTGGTTTATGCCACCTGCAGCGTCCTGCCCCAGGAAAACGAGGCTATCGCCGAAGCCTTCTCGGCGGCCCAGGCGGACTTCCAGCCCCTGGATGCCGGCGAGCTTTTGACCCAACTCAAGGTGTCGGGTGCCGAACGCCTTTGTCATGGGGGCGACAATGGCCAGAAATACCTGCGTCTGTGGCCTCATCTGCATCAAACGGATGGCTTCTTTGCCGCAATTTGGCAAAAAAAGTGATCATCTGGCTTGAATTAAGGTTTTCCGCCTAAAACTGGCCAGTGCTGGTCAAAACAGGGTGAAACCTTTAGAATCCAAGCCACAGGCCCGGCCGCTTCTTCAGTGACGACCGGGCTTATTCCTATTCACTACGTTGAGAGACTTCTATGTTCTTACCTGACTGGGCTTTGTTGAACGCGGCCATCGACTGGCTGGCGCACGGCCTGCTGGACCTGAGCTGGTGGCAGACCGTCCTGGTCGCCCTGGCCCTGACCCATGTCACGATCGCCAGTGTCACCATCTTCCTGCACCGTCACCAGGCGCACCGCGCGCTGGACCTGCACGCCATTCCCTCGCACTTCTTCCGTCTCTGGCTGTGGCTGACGACCGGCATGGTGACCAAGGAGTGGGCCGCCATCCACCGCAAGCACCACGCCAAGTGCGAGCAGGCCGAAGACCCGCACAGCCCACAGGTCTACGGCATCAAGAAGGTCTTTTTCGAAGGCTCCGAGCTGTATCGCGCCGAAGCCAAGAACCAGGAAACCATGGCCCGTTATGGCCACGGCACCCCGGACGACTGGATCGAACGCAACCTCTACACCCGCTATTCCTGGCAGGGCGTGGGCGTGATGATGATCATCGACCTGGCCCTCTTCGGCGCCGCCGGTGCGGCCGTCTGGGCCCTGCAAATGGCCTGGATCCCGATCACCGCGGCCGGCATCATCAACGGCATCGGTCACTACTGGGGTTACCGCAACTTCGAGGCACCTGACGCCAGCACCAACATCTCGCCCTGGGGCATCATCATCGGCGGTGAGGAGTTGCACAACAACCACCACACCTACCCGACCTCGGCCAAGCTGTCCGTGAAGCCCTATGAGTTCGACATCGGCTGGATGTACATCAGCATCCTGAGCGCCATGGGCTTGGCCAAGGTCAAGAAGACCGCGCCCAAACTGGCCCTGGGCGACATCAAGCCGGTGGCCGACGACAAGACCCTTGAGGCCCTGATTGCCAACCGCTACGAGATCATGGCGGGTTACGCCGCTGGCATGCAGCGCGCTTTCCAGCACGAAGTCGAGGTCCTCAAGGCCCGCACTGCGGACACCGCCGTGGTCAAGGCTGCTGCCCGCTGGCTGCACCGTGACGAAGACAAGGTGCCCGCTACCGTGGTTCCCGAACTCGCCAAGGCCCGTGCCGCCTCCCCGGTGCTGGACAAGATGGTCACCATGCGCGAAGAACTGCGCCAGCTCTGGCTGAACACCTCGCTGTCCCGCGAGCAGCTGCTGGCCAATCTGCAGGCCTGGTGCCACCGCGCCGAAGAGAGCGGCATTGCCGCGCTGCAGGAGTTCTCGATGAAGCTGCGGATGGCTCGGGCTTAAGCCTTCCTTTCCCTTCTTCTCTGATGAGGCCCGCTTTCGAGCGGGCTTTTTCTTTGGGGTGGCTTGTTCAGGATGTGCGGAACTCGCGGAAGGCGTCGTCGTCGATCTGCGCCAAGGCGGTGTTCAGGCCTTCGGCCAATGCGACAGCCTCCGACGGCAGGCCGCGCCGGTCCGAGGTATGCGGGTCCGCGCCGTCGATGGTGTATTCCCAGCCGAAAGTTCCGTCCTCGCGCGCCACCGAGGTCACCACGATGGTTTTGTCGCGGTAGACCTCGGCGCGCGTGTTCACTTCTTGCTCTTGCCGATCGACAGCAACTCGGCCCCTACACCCGCCGACAGCAGGCCGGTGCCGGAGTAGATGCCCAGCTTGGCACGCGTGTCCGTGATGTCCAGGTTGCGCATGGTCAGTTGGCCGATGCGGTCCAGGGGGCTGAAGGGCGCGTCTTCGACCTTCTCCATGCTCAGGCGTTCGGGCGCGTAAGTGAGGTTGGGGCTGACCGTGTTGAGGATGGAGTAGTCGTTGCCGCGACGCAGCTCAAGGGTGACCTCACCGGTCACGGCGTGGGCAATCCAGCGCTGGGCGGCTTCGCGCAGCATGATGGCCTGCGGGTCGAACCAGCGGCCCTGGTAGAGCAGGCGGCCCAGCTTGCGGCCGTTGTCGCGGTACTGTTCGATGGTGTCTTCGTTGTGGATGCCGGTCACCAGGCGTTCGTAGGCGATGTGCAGCAGGGCCAGGCCGGGGGCCTCGTAGATGCCGCGGCTCTTGGCCTCGATGATGCGGTTCTCGATCTGGTCGCTCATGCCCAGGCCGTGGCGCCCGCCGATGCGGTTGGCTTCCAGGATCAGTTCCACCGGGTCGTTGAACTGCACACCGTTCAGGGCGACCGGCTGGCCTTCCTCGAAGCGCACGGAGACTTCCTCGCGCTCGATGAGCACGTCGTCCTTCCAGAAGGCCACGCCCATGATGGGGTTCACGATCTTCATGCCGGAGTTCAGGTGCTCCAGGTCTTTCGCCTCGTGCGTGGCGCCCAGCATGTTGGAGTCGGTGCTGTAGGCCTTCTCGGCGCTCATCTTGTAGCCGAAGCCGTGCTGCGTCATGAAGGCGCTCATCTCGGCGCGGCCGCCCAGCTCGTCGATGAAAAGCTGGTCCAGCC
>JBEIPS010000112.1:0-6056 GCA_040376915.1 Hylemonella sp. | reverse complement strand
CCTCTCCTCGCCCCAGGGCATCGCCGTTGCCGGCGGCATCGTCTACGTGGCCGACACCGGCAACCGCCGCATCCAGATGTACGGCGACAACGGCGTGTTTCTGGCCACCCTGCCCATCGACCGCGCGCCGGCCAACAAGGATCTGGACGAACAGAAGGTGGCCTACAAGCTGGACAAGCCGACGGCGGTGGCGGTGGACCCGCAGGGCCAGGTCCATGTGCTCGATGCCAGCGGCGGGCTGTTCAGCGACAAGTCGCAGGTCAAGGTGTACGCCCAGGACGGCAGCCATCTGCGCCTGCTGCCCAAGAACGGCAAGCCGGTGGCGCTTCAGATGGCGCACGATGGTGTCTACGTGGCCGACGCCGAAGGGTATGCCGTGCAGAAGTACGACGGCAGTGGGCGCATGGTCAGCTACTTCGGCTCGCGCGGCGACGGGCGCGCCCAGTTCATGAGCCTGGCCGGCCTGGCGCTGGCCGGTGCCGACGTCTATGTGGGCGACCGTGAGCGCGGCCTGGTGCATCACTTCCGCACCGGCGTCGCACCGGCGAGCGCCCTCACGCCCCAGCTCACGGCCCTGCCCTATGTGCGCTGGCAGCAGAGCCTGGACCTGGCGGCCGGCCGCATGGCCTGGGACGGCAAGGACACGCTGTACGCCGTCGCGCGCGACAGGTCGGCGCTGCTGCGCATCCGGGACGGTGTGGCCCAGGACATGCCGCTCAAGGACCTGAGCCCCACGGCCCTGGCCATCGACAAGGGCGGTGCGCTCTGGGTCCTGGAACGCAACCGCGCGCGCCTGCACAAGCTCGATGCGGCCGGCAGCGCGGCGCTGACCGTGGGCAGCAGCGGCAGCCGTAACGGGCAGCTCGACAGCCCGAACGACTTCGTCATCGCCAGCGATGGCAGCCTGTATATCGCCGACAGCGGCAATGGCCGCATCCAGGGTTTCAGCGCCGATGGCGTGTTCTTCAAGCTGATCAACAAGGGGGTAAGCGAGGGGCTGCGCCGCCCGACGGCCCTGGCCATCGACGCCCAGGATCAGCTCTACGTGCTCGACAGCAGCCGCAATGCGATCACCGTCTACTCCGCCGCCGGTGAGCCCCTGCGCGAGTTCGGCAACGACCCGGCGCACGAGGCCGAGAAACTCAGCCGCCCCGTGGCCCTGCTGGCCACGCAGGAGGAACTGTTCGTGCTGGACAGCGACCGTGTGCGCGTCTACAGCTTTGAAGGCCGCCTGCTGCGCAGCTTCGCAGCCCCCGGCAAGGAGAACGGCGAACTGGCCGAGGCCGACGCCATGGCCCAACGCGACGCCAGCAGCTTCTATATTGCCGAGCGCGGCGGCCCGCGTGTGCAGCTGTTCAGCACCCAGTACAAACCCCGGGCGCCGCTGCAGCTGGCGGCGCAGCCGGTGGTGCATGCCGTGGAGCTGCGCTGGGCGGCGTCTCCCCTGGGCTACGTGAGCCAGTACCACGTCTACCGTGCTTCCAGCGAAGCCGGGCCCTTTGTGCGCATCGGCAGCAGCCCGGGCGCGCAATACACGGACGCCCAGCTCAAGCCCGAGGAGAAGTTCCATTACCGCGTGGCCGCCGCCACGACCAGTGGCCAGGAGGGCCTGCCGGGCCCGGTCGTGGCCGGTGCCGCGCTGAAGTACACGCCGCCGCCCTTGCAGGAGATCAAGGCGGAAGCCACCACCGCGCGCGTGCGCATCAGCTGGAAGGCGCTGGACGCCAGGCTGGTCACGGGCTACCAGATCTACCAGAAGGACGGCGAGAAGTTCAACAAGCTGGCCGAGACCACCGCGCCCGAGTTCCAGCGCGACAACCTCAATTCCGGCACGGCCTATACCTTCTGGCTGGCCTCGCGCAGCGTGGACGGCGTGGAGTCCGAAAAGCAGGCCGTGTCGACCAGCACGCTGGCCGACAACCGCGCGCCGCTGGAGATCGACGCCGGCCAGCTGCACAACGTCTTCTCCAACAGCTACAAGCTCTACGAGAAGGACGGCGTGGGCACCATCAAGCTGAGCAACAACACGCGCTCGACCATGAACGACATCAAGGTCAGCTTCGTGCTGAACAACTTCATGGATTTCCCGACCGAGCAGCGCATCCCCTCGCTGGAGCCCGGTGCCAGCCGCGAAGTCGTGCTCAAGGCCGTGTTCAACAACAACATCCTGACCCTGACCGAGGACACGCCGGTGCAGGCCAAGCTGGAGGCGAGCTACTTCGAGAACGGCCAGCCCCGCGTCTACAGCCAGATCAAGACCATCAACATCTACGACAAACACCGCATGGGCTGGGACGAGCGCAACCGCTACGCCGCCTTCGTGACGCCCAAGGACCCGCTGCTGATCAACTTCTCGCGCTCGGTGGCTTCGGAGTTCGGCGCCAGCAAGGAACCCACCCAGCTGGCCGCGGCCCTGTTCAACACCCTGGGCGCCCTGGGCGTGACCTATGTGCAGGACCCGATCAACCCCTACCAGGTCACCTCCAACAAGGTCGACTACGTGGACTACATCCAGTACCCGCGCGAGACCATCCAGCGCCGTTCGGGTGACTGCGACGACCTGGTGGCCCTGTACGCGGCGGCCCTGGAGAGCCTGGGCATCCCCACGCGCGTGCTGCTGGTGCCCGGCCACATGCTCATGATGTTTGCCACCGGCGTGGAAGCGGCTTCCGACGGCTACACCATGAACGAGATGTACGTGGTGCACGATGGCATGCTGTGGATTCCGGTGGAGGCCACGCTGGTGGGCAAGTCCTTCATCAAGGCCTGGGAAACCGGTGCCGCGACCTATTACCGCGAGAAAGGCCGGTCAGGCTTTGCCGTCTTCGACGTGCATGAGGCCTGGGAGAAGTTCAAACCCGCCGGCCTGCCCGACGATCCCTGGCGCGCTCCGGTGGTGGGTCGCGAGGTGATCGAGCGCAACTTCCCTGGTGACCTGCTATCCGTGCTCAAGATCAGTTCGCAGACCTCGACCCGGCGCTATCTGCAGACCATCCAGAAGAACCCGTCCGACATGGAAGCGCACCTGCAGGTGGGCATCATCCTGGCGCGCCAGGGCGACCGTGCCGAGGCGCGCAAGTATTTCCGCAAGGTGGTCGACACCCAGCCGCGCAACGCCGCGGCGCTCAACAACCTGGGCAATCTGCACATGCTGGACAGCCAGTACACCGACGCCCAGAAGTGGTACGCGGACGCGAGCAAGGCCGACCCCGGCGATCCGGAAATCCTGGTCAATCTGGCCCAGGCCTACAAGGCCACGAAGAACGTGGACAAGGCCAAAGAGGCCTTCACGCGGGCCCAGAAAGTTGACCCGGCCATGGCCAACAAGTACAAGGCCCTGGGCCTGGAGCTCATGAACGCCATGTCCACCGCCCCCGCCGCCGCCCGGGCCAAGCCGGCAGCCGCTCCGCGTGAGAAAAAGTAGACATATGGCGCAGATCGATGGATGTGCGGCTTGAATTCAGTACACATGCGCTCATACTTTGATGGAATGATGGGCATGCGCCTGGTGCATCGCCAGCTTGCGCCGTCTGCGACAGGATATTAGGAGTTATGCCATGAAGAAACTGATCATTGCCCTGCTGGCCCTGAGCCTGTTCGGTGCGGTCCATGCCCAGAACGCCGCTGCCTCTGCTGCCGCCGACAAAGGCAAGGCCGATTCCTGGAGCGGTTTCTGGGAACGCCTGCGCATGAAGGTGGAGCAGATGACACCGCAGAAGAAACTGGGCAGCACCACGGCCGTGGGCGGTGTGCGTGGCGCGGCCGTAGAGGCCAGCGACGTCTACTGGAAAGGCGAGGCCAAGCCCCAGTCCATCGACGCCGACGAGCTTGCGGCTTTCCAGAAGGCCATGGCCCTGGTCGAGTCCGAGCAGAAGGACCAGGCCCAGGCCGCCTTCATGGAGTTCGGCAAGAGCTACCCCAACAGCCCGCTCAAGGCCGACGCCGACCAGGTCATGGCCCGCATGATGGTCGGCAAATAAGGCATGGCATCCAGGTCGTGCATGAAGGCGACCTTCGACTTATCTGGAACGGCAACGGCTCCAGTTTCCTTGAGGTTCGCTGGCGGGGCTGCATGATGCAGCCTCGTTTCGTTGGGCCTGCGGGATACGCCATGGAGATAGACATTTGACAGCTGCCCGGTCCGGCTTCCTCGCGCTGCTCCTGTGTGCCATGGTTCCGGCGCATGCCGCATGCGATGACACGGCTGCCATCCCTGGCCAGATCTGCAAACGCCTGGCGGACACCTGGAACGAAGGGGGGCATGACCTTTACCTGCCCTTTCATACCGTCCATCTGTCCTCAGCCCATGCGGGCGAACCCATTCGGTCCTATCGCGAGAACACCTGGGGCCTGGGCTACGGGCGTAGCCGCCACGACGAATCCGGCAACTGGAACGGCCTTTATGGCATGCTGTTCCTTGATTCCAACAGCAAGCTGCAACCGGTCGTGGGGTATGGCCATCAATGGCTGTGGGGCCCGCGCCAGGGGCTGCATGCGGGGCTGGGCTACGCCATCTTCGTGACGGCGCGTGAGGAAATCCGAAGCTACACCCCGATCCCGGCGGTGTTGCCGATTGCCTCGATCAACTATGGCAGGACCGCCGTCAATGCGGCCTTCCTGCCCGCAGCCATGGGCTTCGGCAATATCCTGTTCTTCTGGGGCCGGGTTGGCTTCTGAGGGCTGTCAGGCGCCCAGAAACCCCTTGATCGCGGCCAGCGTCTCGTCCGGGGTTTCGGTCATCTGATGGTGACCCACGGCCAGCTCGACCACCTGCACCTTCTTCCCGGCTTCACGCGCCTTGGCGATCAGCCCTTGGGCTGACTTGGCCAGGGTCATCTGGTCCTGTGCGCCCAGCAGGAAGAGCACCGGGCAGCTGATCTGCGCCACGGCCTGCTCGCCATTCGCATAACGGTCGCAGGCCTGGAAGCCGCGGTGAAAGACGTTGACGGCCTTGTTGCTGGCCAGCACACGCCGGCCCAGGGCCAGGCTGCTGCCATAGACCCAGGTGCCCGGTCCGAGGGAGGAGGGCGGGGCGGCCAGGGTGCTGCGCGAAAACACATTGATCATCTTCAAGGCTTTCTCGGGCTCGTTCAGCGAAGCGTCCAGCAGAGGCTGCGAGACCTTCAGGGGGTAGGCCGTGCCCACGAGTACCAGATGGCTGATGCGCTCCTGGAGGCGTGAGGCGGTTTCGAGTGCGATCAGCGAGCCCCAACTATGGCCCACCAGCGCGGCGCGCTGTATGCCCGCCGCGTCGAGCAGGGCGGCGACAAAGGCCGCAGCTTCCTCCACCGAGGCCGGTGCCTCGCCGGCACTGCGGCAGTGGCCCGGCAGGTCCACGGCCAGCACGTTCCAGCCATGGTTGGCCAGGTAGCGGCTCTGCAGGCCCCAGACGCTGTGGTCGTTCACCACGCCGTGGATCATCACGACCGTGGGCTTGGCCGGGTCGTAGGCCTTGCCGCCGGTATAGCAGTAGGTTTCAGCACCCTTGACGTTGAGCTTCATGCCGTCTTCTCCGCCGCTTTGAGCGCACGCTTGAGGTCCTCGATCAGGTCATCCGGGTCTTCCAGACCGATGGACAGGCGGATGGTGCCCTGGGTGATGCCGGCGCCGGCCAGGGCCTCGTCGCTCATGCGGAAGTGGGTGGTGGAGGCCGGGTGGATCACCAGGCTGCGGCAGTCGCCCACATTGGCCAGGTGGCTGAAGAGCTTGAGCGCCTCGATGAACTTCTTGCCCTGTGAGCGCTTGCCCTTGAGGTCGAAGCTGAAGACCGAACCCGCGCCGCGCGGCAGCAGCTTTTTGGCAAGAGCGTGGCTGGGATGGCTTTCCAGCATGGGATGGCCCACGCGGGAAACGAAAGGCTGGCTGGCCAGGAAGGCCACCACCTTCTCGGTGTTGCTCATGTGGCGCGCCATGCGCAGGGGCAGGGTCTCGATGCCCTGCAGGATGAGCCAGGCCGTGTGCGGGCTCATGCAGGCGCCAAAGTCGCGCAGGCCTTCGCGCCGCGCGCGCAGCAGGAAGGCGCCCGTGGTCGACTCCTCGGTGAAGACCATGTTGTG
>JBEIPS010000106.1:0-6724 GCA_040376915.1 Hylemonella sp. | reverse complement strand
GTCTGCCGGTGGGCGAGGTGACCGTGGCCCCGCAGTACTCCAGCCTCAATTACAAGGACGGCCTGGCCATCTGCAACAAGGGCCCGGTGGTGCGCAACTGGCCCATGGTGGCGGGTATCGATGGCGCCGGTACGGTGCTGGAATCCAGCCACCCCGCCTGGAAGGCGGGCGATGCCTTTGTACACAACGGCTGGGGCGTGGGTGAGACCCACTGGGGTTGCCTGGCCGAAAAGGCGCGCCTCAAGGGCGACTGGCTGGTCAGGCTGCCGGCGGCCTTCACGCCGCGCCAGGCCATGGCCATAGGCACGGCCGGCTACACGGCCATGCTGTGCGTGCTGGCGCTGGAAGACCACGGTGTGTCGCCCGCTGCCGGCGAGGTGCTGGTCACAGGGGCCACCGGTGGCGTCGGCAGTGTGGCCGTGGCCCTGCTGGGCAAGCTGGGTTACAAGGTCGTGGCCGCCACCGGCAAGACGGCCGAGGCGGACTACCTGAAGGGCCTGGGGGCCAGCGCCATCATCGACCGCACCGAGCTGGCCGCCGCCGGCAAGCCCTTCCAGAAAGAACGCTGGGCTGCCGTGGTCGACGCGGTGGGCTCGCACACCCTGGCGAACGCATTGGCGCAGACGCGCTACGGCGGTGTGGTCGCCGCCTGCGGCCTGGCCCAGGGCATGGACCTGCCGACCACCGTGATGCCCTTCATCCTGCGCAGCGTCACGCTGGCGGGGATCGACTCGGTCATGGCCCCTTTGCCCAAGCGCCAGCGTGCCTGGGACCGCCTGGCGCGCGATCTGGATCCGGCATTGCTGGAGCGCATGATCGAGGAGGTGCCGCTGGACGGTGCCATCGCCAAGGCCCGGCAACTCATGGCCGGCCAGGTGCGCGGCCGTGTGGTGGTCCGCATAGCCTGAAGGAAACAAGATGCTGCTCGAACTCGATGATTCCCAACTCCTGCTGGTCGACTACCAGGGCAAGCTGATGCCCGCCATCCACGATGGCCCCGGTGTGCTGTCCAATGCGCGGCGTCTGGTGCAGATGGCGCGTCTGCTCAAGGTTCCGGTCTTCGCCACGGAAGAGAACCCGATCAGCCTGGGCGCGACGGTGCCCGAGCTGCAGGCCTTGCTTGCGCAGGCTGGTGGCAAGACCTTGGCCAAGATGAGCTTCAGTGCCGTGGCCGATGGACTGGCTGATCTGCTGCGTCCACCGGGACGCGCGCCGCAGGGCAATGCACGCAGCCTGCCCAAGCATCTGCAGAAGCCGGCCCAGCCGGCCGATGGGCGCAACACCATCGTCATCGCCGGTTGCGAGACCCATGTCTGCCTGCTGCAGACGGCGCTGGACCTGCTCGATGACGAGTTCGAGGTCTGGGTCGTGACCGATGCCTCCAGTTCGCGCACGGAGCGCAACCGCGATGCGGCCTTCGACCGCCTGGCCGGCGCTGGCGCCGAGCTGGTGACCACCGAGATGGTGGCCTTCGAATGGCTGCGTTCCGCCGAGCACCCGGCTTTCGATGAGGTGCTCAAGCTGGTGAAGGCAGGTGCGTGATGCGCGGCGTAAACAAGGGCAGATCATGAAACGTGTACTGGCGGGCGGTCTCATGGCCCTGGTGGCAGGCCTGGCCGCCGCGCAGGCGGCGCCTCCCGCCGCAGCTGGCCCGGTCACGACGGCCGATGGCAGTTATGTGATCGATCCGCGCAGCAAGCTGGCCTGGCCCCGCTGCGTGGAGGGCATGGTCTGGAATGGCAAGACCTGTACCGGGCAGGCACGAGAGATGACACATGGTGAGGCTGTGGCCCTGGCCACGGCGCGCTTCAAGGCCGAAGGGGTGGCCTGGCGATTGCCGCGCCTGACGGAGCTGCGGCGCTGGGCCGCCAGCGAACAGGGCAAGGCGCTGTTCCCGGCCGCGCCGCAGGACTGGTACTGGACCAGCACGTCGCGCATAGACAGCACCCAGGCCAACGCCTACAACTACAACAGCATCACACGTGGCTCGGCGACGCAGGACCAGCTGGGCGTGCAGCAGGGTTGGGCCTTGCACATGGGCACCGGGGAAGCGCGGGGCGATGTGGGCCGGCGTACACCGCTGGTGGTCAGGCTGGTGCGCCCGCAGTTCTGAAGTCGCCGCAGACGGACATGAAAAAAGCGCCCGGTGGGCGCTTTTTTATTCAGGGCCTGTCGGTCAGGCCTTGCCGTGCTTGGCGATCAGGGCACGGGCACCGTCCAGCAGCTTCTTGCCATCGAAGCCGCGCTTGTTCATGTCGGCCACCCATTCGTTGTCCACTTCGCTGGAACGCTTGACGAACTCCTGCGCCTCGGCATTGCTCAGCGTGTAGATGGTGTTGCCGCGCTCGACCGCCGGCTTGCGGCCCGGGACGTCGCTGGCCTGTTGTTGTTTGCCCAGCCAGCCCGAGGTGGCCAGGCCGGAGTTGTTGTCGATGACCTTCTTGAGGTCCGGCGCCAGCGACTCGTACTTGGCCTTGTTCATGGTCATGACGAAAGTCGTGGTGTACAGGCCCGTGTGGCCGGCCGGGAACTCGGTGTGGAACTTGGTGAGTTCGTGCACCTTGACGGCCGGCACCACTTCCCAGGGGATGACGCAGCCGTCGATGGTGCCCTTGGACAGGGCGTCCGGGATCTGCGGCAGCGGCATGCCCACCGGCGTGGCACCCACGGCCTGCAGCAGCTTGGTGACCTGGCGGGTCGGGCCGCGCATCTTCAGGCCCTTGAGGTCGTCCGGGGTCTTGATCTGCCTGGCCTTGGTGTGGAACATGCCGGGGCCGTGCACGTGCAGGGCGATCGGATGGGTTTCCTTGAACTCGTCGATCGCCACGGTCTGCACGTATTCCCAATAGGCCTTGGAGGTGGCCTCGGCGTTGTTGAGCATGAAGGGCAGCTCGAATACCTCGATGCGCGGGAAACGCCCGGCGGTGTTGCCCGGCAGGGTCCAGACCACATCGACCACGCCGTCGCGCGCCTGATCGTAGAGCTGTACCGGCGTGCCGCCCAGCTGCATGGCCGGATAGGCCTCGAACTTGATGCGGCCGCCCGAATCCTTCTCGACCTTGTCCATCCACGGTTTGTGCATGGTCAGCCAGACGGCCGACATGGGGGCCATGAAGGTGTGGAACTTGAGCGTCACGCTCTGCTGGGCCAAGCCCAGGGTCGGGACACCGAGGGCTGCAGCGGCAGCGGTGGATTTGAGCAGGGTACGGCGCTGGATCATGGTCTGTCTCCTCTTGGGGGTTCAGGCTGAACCTTAGCCGAAATTCACTTCGGCACGTGCTGGGGCTTTCCCTCAATGATCACGCATGGCGGCCATGCCGCCCCGGTACTAGCCCACGTACTTCACGAGCCACAGCGAGACAGCCGGGAAGAACAGCAGCAGCAGGGTGCGCAGCACGTCGCTGATCAGGAAGGGCATCACGCCGCGGTAGCTCTCGCTGATGGGCACGTCCTTGGCCATGCCGTTGACCACGTAGACGTTCAGGCCCACGGGGGGCGCCAGCAGGCCGAAGCCCACCGTCATCAGCACCATGATGCCGAACCAGATGGCCACCGATTCAGCGGGCATGCCGAAATCCAGGCCCATGACCATGGGGAAGAAGATCGGGATGGTCAGCAGGATCATGGACAGTTCGTCCATGACCGCGCCCAGCACCACGTAGAGCAGGAGGATGGCGCTGACAACCATCAGCGGCGGCAGACCCCAGCCGCTGACCAGGCTGGCCAACTGGGCCGGCACCTGCGTGAGCGTAAGCGCGGAGTTCATCAGGTCGGCCCCGATGAAGATCATGAAGATCATGGCCGAGCTTTCGGCCGTGGCGTAAAAGCAATGCACCAGCTTCTTGAGCGTGAGTTCGCGCAAGGCCAGGGCCATCACGAAAGTGGCGGCCGCGCCGACGGCCGCACCTTCGGTGGGCGTGAAGATGCCGCCATAGATGCCGCCGAAGACGATCAGGAAGATCAGCGCAATGGGGATGACGCCCCTGAGCGATTGCAGCGTGATCTTTTCGGCGACCACGTCCTTCTCCGGCGCCTGGCCTGGCACCAGGCGAACATAGACCGCGATGGCGATCATGTAGCCGGTCATGGCGATGAGGCCCGGCACCATGGCCGCGGCAAACAGCTTGGCGATGTTCTGCTCGGTCAGGATGGCGTAGATCACCAGCGGGACCGAGGGCGGGATCAGGATGCCCAGCGTGCCGCCGGCGGCCAGGGTACCGGTGGACAGGCGGCCGGAATAGCCGTGGCGCTTGAGCTCGGGCAGGGCCACCGAGGTGATGGTGGCCGCCGTGGCCACCGAGGAGCCGCAGATGGCGCCGAAGGCCGCACTGGCCAGGACGGCGGCCATGGCCAGGCCGCCCTTGAGGCGCGACATCACGGCGCTGGCAAAGCCGAACAGAGCCTTGGAAATGCCGCCTTGCGTGGCGAAATGCCCCATCAGGATGAACAGCGGGATCACCGACAGGTCGTAGCTGGCAAAGCGCGCGAAGGCCTGGGTGTTGAGGAAGTTGGACAGCGGCAGCCAGCCGGCCTGGGTCACGTAGCCGATGGCCCCGGCCACGAACATGGCGATCGCAATCGGGATGCGCACCGCCATCAGCAGCAGCATGATGCCGAAGATCATCAGCGTCAGGGTCACGGGGGTCATCATGCCTGGGCCTCCGGGTCAAAGCCCAGCAGGCCCTGGCTCAGACCGATGAGGGCCGTGAGGATCAGGGGCGGCACCATCAGCGTGTAGACGATCCACTCGGGGAAGCCCAGCATCATGGTGGCCGACTGCGTGCTCCAGGCGCTCAGGCCGCCGAGCACGGTGCGCCAAGCCAGCAGGGCCATGCACAGGCCGAGCACGAAGGCGCCTATGCGGTCCAGCGTGGCGGTGGTGCGCTCGCTGGCGCGCGCGGTGAAGAAGTCCACGATGATGTTGCCGCGACGCAGCTGGCACCAGGGCAGGAAGAGGGCGATGGCCGCGCCGGCGGCCACGCCCGTGAGCTCGAAGTCACCGACCAGCGTGGTCCCGGTGGTGTTGCGCCCCAACACGCTGATACAGGTCATCAGCGTGATGACCGTCAGCAGCACACCGGCCAGGATGGCGCAGGCCTTGGCCAGTGTTCCCAACATCTTGTAGATCATGGGCCGCGATTGTAGGGGGGCTCCCGGTTCAGACCACCTTGAGCTGGATAGGGGACAACCCTGCCACGCCGCCTTCCATCACATCGCCGCGCAGAACGGCCGCCACGCCTTCAGGCGTACCGGTGTAGATCAGGTCGCCGGGGCGCAGCTCCCAGGCGGTGCTGAGGTGTTCGATGATCTCGCCGATGTTCCAGATCAGTTTGGTCAAGTCGCTGCGCTGGCGATCCTGGCCGTTGACCTGCAGCCAGATCGCGGCCTTCTCGATGTCGCCGGCCTGCGCGGCCGGCGTGATGGCGCCGATGGGGCAGGCCTCGTCAAAAGTCTTGCCGATGCACCAGGGCCGGCCCAGCTTCTTCTGCTCGCCCTGCAGGTCGCGCCGGGTCATGTCCAGGCCCACGGCATAGCCCCAGATGTGCTTCTTCGCGTCGGCGGCCTTGATGTTCCTGCCGCCGGTGCCGATGCAAGCCACGAGTTCGATCTCGTGGTGGAAGTCCTTGGTCAGGCTCGGGTAGTGCAGATCAGGGGTCTGGCCCGGCTCGATGACCAGGCAGTTGTCGGCCGGCTTGATGAAGAAGAAGGGCGGTTCACGGCCGGTGAAACCCATCTCCTGGGCGTGGGCCACGTAGTTGCGGCCGACGCAGTAGATGCGGCCGACGGGGAAACGGTCCTTGCTGCCGACCACGGGGACGGAGACCTGTGCCGGTGCGGTGATGACAAAACTCATGCGAGCCTTTCTTCCTTGTGGATGCCCAGGGCCTGCTGCACCGGGCGGTCTGAAAAACTGAACAGCACGCAACCGGGGCCGGACTGCAGCCGCAGCGTCTGCCAGGAGGGCACGACGAAATGGTCGCGTGCTTGGACATCGAATCGTACCGTTCCTTGCGGCCCGTCAACGTACGCAGTGCCCGCACCTTCCACCACGCTGTAGACCGCGCCGTCGGTCTGGCGCGCCGGTTTGCCCTCGAAGCCGGCGGGCAGGCGCTGCAGGAAGGGCTGGAGCGTGGGCATGGGCGTGCCACCGGTTTGCGGGTTGATGTAGCGCAGCTTGTAGCCGTCCCAGGCGTCCAGCGGGGCGCTGCGCTCCAGCTGGTGCAGGGCCTCGCGGCTGCGCTCGTAGGGGTAGCTGAAGAGGGGCGAGGTGGCGCCAAAGGGCGCGTCGCCTCGCACCGGCGCCATGTTGTGGCCATAGCGCGCCATGCTGGCACCCTCGGGGCGTGACACCGCCTGCGATCTGGCGCTGCCGTTCTCGGCGAAGCCCGCGTCGAAGAAGCGGATCATGGGGATGTCCAGGCCGTCGAGCCAGACCACGGGCTCGTCCACCTCGTTGCCGTGGTCGTGCCAGGTCCAGCTGGGCGTGATGATGAAGTCCCCCGGGTGCATGGTCGTGCGCTCGCCGTCCACGGCCGTGTAGGCGCCGGTGCCCTCGACGATGAAGCGCAACGCGCTTTGGGTGTGGCGGTGGCTGGGTGCGACCTCACCGGGCAGGATGAGCTGCAGGCCGGCGTAGAGGGACTGCGTGATGGCCGACTGGCCACGCAGCGCCGGGTTTTCCAGGATCAGCACGCGGCGCACGGCCTCCTCGGCCGTGATGACC
>JBEIPS010000085.1:0-9352 GCA_040376915.1 Hylemonella sp. | reverse complement strand
GCCGAATGGCCGGCCCTGCTGCGCAAGCTCGACAAGATTGATCCCTCGTACAAAGACTGAACCCAAGGAGAAAACCATGCCCACCATTCGCGTTGAAATGTTCGAAGGCCGCACACCCGAGCAGAAGAAGGAATTCGTCAAGGCCCTCACTGAGGCCACCGTCCAGACCCTGGGCACCTCGCCCGAGGCCGTGGACGTGATCCTCACCGACATCAAGAAGTCGGACTGGGCCACGGGCGGCGTGCTCTGGAGCGAGAAGAAGAAATAGGCTGGGCATGAACGCCGCCCGGCCGCCCGAAGGCGCTTGCGCCGCAGCGTTTGGTGCGGAGGCTGCGTTGTGACTGTTTCCCTGCGCCGGCAGATGTTGCCTTTCTCGGCCCTGTCGGCCAGCTACTTCGCGCACATCGGCTTTTTCAATCCCTATCTGCCGCTCTGGCTCAAGGATCTGGGCTACAGCCTGATGACGCTGAGCCTGCTGATGATCGTGCCCCCGGCAACCCGCCTGGTCGGGCCCCTGGCCTGGGGCTGGCTCAGCGACCACACGGGCGAGCGCGTCAAGCTGCTGCGTTATGCGGCCACGGTAGCGCTGCTGGTCTCGCTGGGGCTGTGGGTGGAGGGCGGTACGGCCTGGCTGGCCGGGGTGCTCTTCATCGTTTTCCTGCACACCAGCGCCATGATGCCCATGAGCGAGGCGGCGCTGGCGCACCTCGTGAGCGCGGGCGGCGCCTTCGATGCCAGGCGTTATGGCCGCGTGCGCCTGTGGGGCTCGCTGGGTTTTCTCGTCACAGTCTTCGCGGCCGGGGCCTGGTTCGAGGTCTGGGGCCTGGGGCATTTCCCGGCCTGGACCGTGGGGTCCCTGGCCCTGGTCACGATCAGCGCCTGGTGCCTGCCCGACCTCAAGGAGGAGCATGCGGTGCACGAGCCCAGGCCCTCGCTGCGGCCGGTGCTGCGCCAAGCTGCGGTGCAGTGGTTCTTCGCCTCGGCATTCTTCCATGTGCTCGCGCACATGGGCCTCTATATCTATTTCTCCCTGCACCTGGACGCGCTCGGTTACGGCAAGGCCGTGATCGGCCTCATGTGGGGCCTGTCGGTGATCGTGGAGATCGTCTGGTTCTACACCCAGGGTCGCTGGCTGCCGCGTCTCTCGCTGACCGGGTGGTTGGTCCTCTGCGCGCTGCTCACGGCCCTGCGCATGGGGCTCACGGCGGGCTGGGCGTCGGTGTGGGGGGTGCTGCTGTTCGCGCAGTGCCTGCACGCCTTCACCTTCGCCGCGCACCATACCACCTGCACCGCGCTGCTCTCGCACCACTTCCCGGGGCGGCTGCGCGGGCGCGGCCAGGCCCTGTATGTCACGCTGGGCTATGGCGTGCCCGGGGTGCTGGGCGGCCTGGCGGGTGGTGTGATCAGCAGCCGCCTGGGCCTGCCTGCCGTGTTCTGGGCCTGCACGGTGTGCGCGCTGCTGGCGGCTTTCTGCGCCTGGCGGGTCTGGCGCTTGTTAGCCCGCCCAGGTTGAGAGCCGCGTGGCGGCTTCGTCCTTCTCGCGTGGCTCCAGCTCCCGTGTGGGCGTGCCGATGCAGGTGTAGCCCACCAGCTGTTCGCCCTCCTTGCAGAAGGCCTTGACGAGGGCCGGGTGCTGACACTTACGCCCGCTGAGGATCTTGGCGCCGTAACCCATGATGTGCAGGGCGTTCATGAAATTGCCCATGGCCGCGCCCACGCAGATCCACTGTTCGTGCGGCGGTACCTTGGCCACGCTGGCGTCGATGCGCGCCACCCAGGCCAGCAGCACCGGGCCGTTCCAGGCGCGTTCGCGCTCGGCCGCCACGTCTTCCTCGCTCTTGCCGGCGTCTCGCGCGAACTGCTCGAACAAGGCCGCCAGGGCCGGGCGTTGCGCTTCGCTGACGGTCACCACGCGCCAGGGCTGCAGGCGGCCGTGGTTGGGCGCACGCAGCGCGGCCTGCACGGCCAGCGCCAGCTCTTCGGGGCTGGGGCCGGGGGCCACCATCCAGCGCGGGCCCAGCGAGTGCCGGCTCAGCAGGGCCGCCAGGGCGGCATCTCGAGGCGTTTCATCCATCTTGTTCATCGTGCTTTCAAGCCTCAATACATCAGCCGTTCATGGATGCGCCGCGCAGCGGCCAGCAGCTTATGGTCTTCGCCCATGCGACCCACCAGTTGCAGACCCACGGGCAGGCCCTTGGCGCCGGTGGCGAAGGGCAGGTGCAGGGTCGGCAGACCCAGCAGGGACCAGCTGCGGCAGAACAGCGGGTCGCCAGTGGCCTTCAGCCCCTCGGGCGCCACCCCCGTGGTGCTGGGCGTGAGCAGCACGTCGTGCCGCTCGAACAGGCTGTCGATACGCAGGCGCCATTCGGCCGTGCGCTGCAGGCGGGCCGCGTGCGAGGCGCCGTCGATGGCGATGCCGGCGTCCAGCAGGGCCAGCAGCGCCGGGCTCAGGGCCTCGCGGTGGCGCAGGCGTTCGAAGCTCAGCGAGCGCGCCATCTCGAAAGCCATCACGTCCTTCTGCAGCTGGATCAGTTCGCCGAAGTCCTGCGGCAGGGCCACGTCGCGGCAGTCATCGCAGTTCTTGGCCAGGACCTGCGTGGCCCGTTCCCAGGCCTTTTGCGTGTCGGCGTCGGCCAGCGGCCAGGACGGCGAGGGGACCAGGCCGATGCGCAGCGTCCCGTGCTCGTGCTTGTCCAGCAGGCGCAGGTCACCGGTGAGCACGGCGCCCAACAGGGCCACATCGCCCACGCTCTGGCCGAAGCCGCCGATCACGTCCATCGCGGGCGAGAGGCTTTTCACGCCGGCGCTGACCACACGGCCCAGGCTGGGCTTGTAGCCCACCACGCCGCAGTAGGCCGCCGGCCGGATGATGGAGCCCGCCGTCTGCGTGCCCAGGGCCAGCGGCACCATGTGGTCGGCCACGGCCGCGGCCGAGCCGCTGGAGGAACCGCCCGGTGTGTGCAGGGCGTTGTGCGGGTTCACCGTGGGGCCGGGGGAGAAGTAGGCGAACTCGGTGGTGACGGTCTTGCCCAGCACCACGGCGCCGGCCTCGCGGCACAGGGTCACGCTGGCGGCATCGGCCACCGGGCGGTGGTGGGCGTAGACCGCGGAGCCGTAGTTGGTCGGGAGATCGGTGGTGTCGAACAGGTCTTTCACGCCGATGGGCAGGCCGTGCAGCGGGCCGCGCACGGGGCCGTTGTCCAGGGCGCGGGCCTGGGCCAGGGCCGAGACCGCGTCGAAGTGCACGAAGGCGTGGATGTCGTCGTTGCGCGCGGCCACGCGTTCCAGGCAGGCGCGCATCAGGTCTTCGGCCTTGAGCTCGCGCCGCGCCAGCAGGGCGGCGGCCTGGGCGGCGCCGAGTTCGTTCAGTCTGGAATCTTTCATCGTGTTCCCCTTAGGCCTAGATTGAAACCCTGAATTCAATCGCGTATCGATCTGATATGTTCGATATTCGATCACGTTTCCATGATCCGGACGGAAAAAATCGAAGGACTTGGATCGAAGTGCGCCCCTTTTACTGGCGCTGGCCTGCTTTTTTATAACCAAGGAGACATCCCCATGCAAAAACGCTTTGCCCTCAAACTCCTGGCCGCCACTGCGCTGGCGGTGGCCGCGACGGCTTCCTACGCCCAGGAGGCAATCAAGATCGCCAACATCGTCGAGCTGTCCGGGGCCGGCGCTACGGCCGGCACCAATTTCAAGAACGGCGTCGAGCTGGCCATCAAGGAAATCAACGCGGCCGGCGGTATCCTGGGTCGCAAGATCCAGTCCATGACCTCCGATACGCAGAGCAACCCCGGTGTGGCCAAGGGCCTGACCCAGAAGGCCGTGGACGACGGCGTGTTCGCCATCTTCGGCCCGGTGTTTTCAGGCTCCATCATGGTCAGCATGGCCGAGTCGCGCCGCGCCGAGGTGCCCAATTTCACCGGCGGCGAAGCGGCTTCCATCACACAGCAGGGCAACCCCTATGTGTTCCGCACCAGCTTCGGCCAGTCCTCCTCTTTTCCCAAGGTGGCGCGCTACATCAACAGCAAGGCCAAGACCCTGGCCGTGATCTATGTGAACAACGACTTCGGCAAGGGCGGTCGTGATGCGATCGTCAAGCTCATGGAGGGCAGCCCGACCAAGATCGTGGCGGACATTTCCACGAACCAGGGGCAGATCGACTTCTCGGCTGCGGTGCTGGCAGCCAAGCAGAGCAATGCCGATGCGGTGTTCGTCTACACCAATGAAGAGGAGTCCGCCCGCGCCCTGCGAGAGTTCCGCAAGCAGGGCTGGACCAAGCCCATCATCGGCGAAACCACGCTGACCGGCCAGAAGGTGATCGAACTTGCGGGTGATGCCGCCAATGGCGCGGTGGCGCACGTGGGCCTCACCGTCGATGCACCCCCGACCAAGGCCTTTGGCGCCAAGTTCCAGCAGGAATACAAGTATGTGTCGGACCACAACGGCATCAAGGGCTACACCGGCATGTACGTGCTCAAGGCCGCGATCGAGAAGGTGGGCAAGCTGGATCGCGTAGCCGTGGCCCAGGCGCTGAAAAACGTCACCTTCACGGCCAAGCAGCATCCCGGCGTGCTGATGGACGTGACTTTCGACGACAAGGGCGACATCGACCGCGAGAGCTTCATGGTCGAGGTGAAGAACGGCAAACAGGAAGTGGTGGCGATCCTTCCGCCCCTGGGCAAGAAATGAGCGCCGGACGCCGGCCCGTCCTGGCGGGCCGGCGTCAGCTTCATTCCGTCGATTTGTTCCCCTGGGCCGCAGGTTCCGGGGAGCGGGGATGTCATGACTGATTTTCTGCAACTGTTTTTCAGCGGCCTGGCCACGGGCAGCATCTATGGCCTGGCGGCCCTGGGTTTCACCCTGCTGTGGCAGGCCAGCGGCACCATCAACTTCGCCCAGGGCGAATTTGTCATGCTGCCGGCTTTCATGATGCTGGGTTTCATGGCCTTGGGGCTGCCCCTGCCCCTGGGTTTCCTGCTCGCCGCCCTGGTATCGGTGCTGGTGCTGGGTTGGGCCTTCAAGCGCGGTGTCGTGGACCCGCTCTACAAGTACGGAATGATGCCCATCGTGGTGGCCACCATCGGGCTGTCCATCGCCATGAGCAACGGGGTGCGCGCTGGCTACAGTGCCGAGGCCCATCCTTTCCCGAATCTCTTCGGCGACCATGTGTTCAATATTGCAGGCGTGACGGTCAGTTCTGGGGGCATAGGCACCCTGCTGACAGCGCTGGTGCTGGTGCTGGCGACCCAGGCTTTCATCACCCGTACGGTCACCGGCCGCGCCATGCAGGCCGTGGCCCAGAACACCGAGAGCGCCACGGTGCTGGGCATCAACGTGCCCCGCATGATCTTCTACGCCTTCGCCATCAATGCGGTGCTGGCCTGTGCAGCGGCCCTGCTGGTCACGCCGACCTACTTGGCCAAGTTCGACATGGGCGAGGGCCTGGGCACCAAGGCTTTCTTCGCGGCCATCATCGGCGGCTTCAACAACTCGCGCGGGGCTCTGTTGGGCGGTGTCATCGTGGGCGTGGCGGAAAACCTGGCCGCCGCCTACATCTCACCGGCCTACAAGGACGCCGTGGCCCTGATGATCTTCATGGTGGTCATCCTGTTCAAGCCGCAGGGGCTGCTGGGCAAAAAAGAAGAGCGGAAGGTCTGAAGCCGCTGCCATGAAAAAAATTCACATCGTTCTGATCGCAGCCATTGCCTTGGTACTGCTGTTCGTACCCCAGTTCCTCAAGAACTATGGTGTCTACCTGCTGACCTACTGGCTGATCTTCATCATCGCCATCATGGGCCTGAACCTGACGGTCGGTTATGCCGGGCAGAAGTCCCTGGGCCACGCGGCCTTCTTCGGCATCGGGGCCTACACATCGGCCATCCTGATGAAAGCGGGCCTGAGCTTCTGGCTGGGTCTGCCGGCGGCGGCGCTGATCTGCTTCAGCGTTGGCCTCATCCTCGGCTTCCCGGCCCTGCGGGTGCAGACCATCTACCTGGCCTTCGCCACCCTGGGGTTCAACACCGCCATCTGGCTGGTCATGCGCAACGAGGAGTGGCTGACCGGTGGCACCTTCGGCATCAACAACATCGCTCGCCCCGCGTTGCTGGGTTTCTCCCTGGAGAGCAATCGCGTCTACTACTACTTCACCTTGGTCGTCGCGCTGCTCATGGCCGCTTTGTTGTGGGGCCTGCTGCGTTCACCCTGGGGCAAGGCCTTCAAGGCACTGCGCGACAACCCGATCCGTGCCGAAAGCCTGGGTGTCGACATTCGCAGCTACACCCTGCTGAGTTTCGCCATCGGGGCGGCCTACGCCGGTGTGGCGGGTGTGCTGTTTGCGTCGCTGGTGCAGTTCATCGAGCCGGCACCGTTCACTGTCGGCTCTTCCATCATGATGTACCTGATGGTGGTCGTGGGTGGCTCGGGCTACTTCTTCGGGCCGGTGGTGGGTGCTGCGGTGGGCGTGCTGTTGCCGGAGTGGCTGCGTTTTGCCCAGGCCTGGTATCTGTTTGCCTTCGGCACGGCCGTGGTGCTGTTGATGATCTGGCTGCCCGACGGCCTGCTCAGCATTCCGGATCGAATCCGGGCGCGCCGCCAGGCGCGGGAAGTCTCGGCTGCACGGGCCCAGGCGGCCAGGATGGGAGGCCCGTCATGAGCGCTCCCGTTCTCAAGGTCAGTGGTCTGAAAAAGGCCTACGGTGCCATCCAGGCCGTGGCCGGGGTGAGCTTTGAAGTCATGCCGGGAGAAATCTTCGGCGTGATCGGGCCGAACGGTTCGGGCAAGACCACCATGTTCAACAGCGTGCTCGGGCAGATCAGCCCGGACGAGGGTGCGATCGAGCTCAATGGCCAGACCATCACCGGTCTGACACCGCTGGAGCTCAATCGCCGCGGCGTCGGCCGTACCTTCCAGACCCTGCAGGTCTTCGGCAAGATGACGGTGCGCGACAACCTGCTGGTAGCCGCGCAGGAGCACCAGGGCAGCATGTTCGGTCGTCTGTTTGCGCCGGGTGATTCCGGCTTGGGTGGCAAGGCCGATGAACTGATCGACCTGTTCCGCATCCGGCACGTGGCGGACCAGCCGGCCGGCAGCCTGAGTTACGGACAGCAGAAGCTGGTCGACATCGCCATGGCCTTCATGAGCGAGCCCGATCTGGTGCTGCTGGACGAACCCTGCGCCGGCGTCAATCCCAGCCTGGTGGGTGGCATCTCCACACTGCTCAAGGAGCTCAACCAGAAACGCAAGGGATCCTTTGTCGTGATCGAGCACAACATGGATTTCGTGATGGCGCTGTGCCATCGCATCATGGTCATGGTGGAAGGACAGGTGATGGCCATCGGCACGCCGGACGAAATCCGCGCCAACAAGCAGGTGCTGGACGCCTACCTGGGGAACTGAGCATGTCGGAGCCAATCTGCATTGAATTCCAGGATGTTGTAGCCGGGTACAAGGATTTCATGATCCTCAATAGCCTGTCCTTCAAGGCGCAACGTGGTGCCATTACCCTGCTGCTCGGGCCCAATGGCGCGGGTAAGTCGACGGTGCTCAAGACCCTGTTCGGCCTGCTCAAGCCGCGTCAGGGGCGCGTCCTGCTCGACGGGGCCGATATTTCCGGTGCGAGCCAGAAGGAGCTGCTGGCTCGCGGCATCGCCTTTGTGCCGCAGGGCCGCAACCTTTTCGGCCAGCTCACGGTGTTCCAGAACCTGGAACTGGGTGGGATTACGCTGGGCATGAAGACCACGCACGCGCGCATCCCCGAGGTGCTGGAATTTTTCCCGCGTGTGAAGGAGCGCCTGCACTCACAGGCCTCGGCGCTCTCGGGTGGTGAACAGAAACAGCTCGAGATTGGTCGCGCCTTGCTGCTGCGACCCAAGGTGCTGCTGATCGATGAGCCTTCCATCGGCCTGTCGCCCATCGTGGTGCAGGACGTCTTCAAGCTCCTGCGCCGGCTCGCCGATCAGGGCACCACGGTGCTCATGGTGGAGCAGAACGTCAAGAGTGCGCTCAAGGTGTCCGACGAGGCGATCGCGCTGGAGTCGGGTCGGCTGGTGTTGCAGAAGCCGGCCTCCGACCTGCTGGCCGATCCGCACATCGAGCGCCTCTTCCTGGGTGGAGTTCAGGCCGCCGGTATAGTGGGTTGATGTCCACTCCGGGTGCTCATCCCGTTCGCCGACGGTCGTTCACGCTTGTGCTGTTGCTCCTGCTCGGGGCGCAGCCCATCGCCACCGACCTCTACCTGCCCGCGCTGCCCGCCATCGCCCGCGACCTGGGCTCGGCCAGCACCAGCCTGACGCTGTTCATCCTGGCCCTCGGTATCGGGCAGTTGCTCAACGGCCCGCTGGCGGACCGTTACGGCCGCCGCCCTGTGCTGCTGGCCGGCCTGGCGCTGTACACCCTGAGCGCCCTGGGCGCCGCACTGGCCCCCACGGTCTGGGTGCTGGCCACCTGGCGGGCCGTGCAGGGACTGGCCATGGCGGCTATCCTGGTCTGCGCGCGTGCGGCGGTGCGCGACCTGCACGAGGCCCATGAGGGGCCGCGCATCATGGCCAAGGGCCTGTCCGGCCTCGGTGTCGTGGCCCTGCTGGCGCCCTTGACCGGGGCAGCGGCTGTGCAGTACCTGAGCTGGCGCTGGACCCTGGTCTGCATGGCCCTGTATTCGGCGGCGGTGCTCTGGCTCTGCTGGGTTCGTTTTGCCGAGACCCGTCGACCCGAGCATGCCCAGGCCGGCGGCAGCGTGAAGGACGTGCTGGCCAGCAGCAGCTTTCGCGCCTGGACCAGCCTGACGGCCAGCACCTACGGCGGTGTGTTCTGCTTCCTGCTGCTGTCTCCGGCCATCTATGTGGAGTACCTGGGGCTGTCACCGCTGGCCTATGGCTGGGTTCCCGCCAGCGGTTCGCTGGTCTACATCCTCAGCACCACCTGGTGCCGGCGCCTGCTCAAAAAGCACACGGCCCTGCGGGCTGTGCGCTGGGGCGCGCAGCTGAGCATCACCGGCGCACTGGTCCAGCTGGCGGGGGTGCTGTGGGCCCCGCACAGCGTCTGGCCGCTGCTTGTCGGGCACTGGATCTACGCGGTGGGCCACGGCATCCACCAGCCCTGCGGACAGGCGGGCGCGGTGGGCGATTTCCCGCACCTGGCGGGCCGGGCGGTGGCCTGGTCCGGTTTCCTGACCATGGTGGTGGCTGTCGTGACCGGGCAGGTGATGGCGCAGTACGTGGACGCCAGCCATGCCCACGGGGCCTGGCCCATGGTCATCCCCATGGTCGTGGCGGGACTGCTGCTGATGCTGATCACCCATCTCTGGTTGCCCAGGACGGCCGCCCAGGCCATCGATATCGAGTCGCAGCTC
>JBEIPS010000126.1:0-4707 GCA_040376915.1 Hylemonella sp. | reverse complement strand
GCGCTTGATCTCGGCCCGCATCTCGACGCGCAGCTTGGCGTCGAGGTTGGACAGGGGCTCGTCGAAGAGGAAGAGCGCGGGCTTGCGCGCCAGGGCCCGGCCCATGGCCACACGCTGGCGCTGCCCGCCCGAGAGCTGCGAGGGCCGGCGGTCCAGCAGGTGGCCGATCTGCAGCATGGCCGCCACTTCGGCGATGCGCTGCTCGCGTTCGGCCTTGGGCACCTTGCGGATCTCCATGGCAAAACCGATGTTCTGCGCCACGCTCATGGTCGGGTACAGGGCGTAACTCTGGAACACCATGGCGATGTCGCGCTGAGCCGGCGGCACACCCACCACGTCGCGCCCGCCGATGCAGATCTCGCCCTCGGTCGGATCGTCCAGGCCAGCAATCAGGTTGAGCAGGGTGGACTTGCCGCAGCCCGAAGGGCCGACGAGGATCAGGAACTCGCCCGGGCTCACGCTGATGTCGATGCGCTTGAGCACCTCCACCAGCTTGTCGCCCTTGCCAAAACATTTGCGGATGCCGCGGATGTCCAATGCAGAAGCCATAACTCTCTTTCCTCAGCCTTTGACGGCGCCAGCGGTGAGCCCGCGCACGAAATACCGCCCGGCCAGCACATAGACCAGCATGGTGGGCAGGCCGGCGATCAGCGCCGCCGCCATGTCCACGTTGTAGGCCTTCACGCTGCTGGTCGTGTTGGCCAGATTGTTCAGGCCCACGGTGACAGGCTTGGAATCCGCCCCGGTGAAGGCCACACCGAAGAGAAAGTCGTTCCAGATCTGGGTGAACTGCCAGATCAGCGTGACCATCACGATGGGCGTGGACATGGGCAGAACGATGCGCAGGAAGATCATCCAGAAGCCCGCCCCGTCGATGCGCGCCGCGCGCAGCAGTTCGCCCGGTATGGCCGCGTAGTAATTGCGGAAGAACAGCGTGGTGCTGGGCAGGCCCGCGAGCAGATGCACCAGGATCAGCCCGCCCACGGAGCTGGACAGGCCCAGCCAGCCCAGCACCTGGCTCATGGGCAGTAGCACCACCTGGAAGGGCATGAACACGCCGAACAGCAGCAGGGCGAACAGGGTGTCGCTGCCTTTGAACTTCCACAGGCTCAGCACGTAGCCATTGATGGCACCCCAGGCGGTGGACAGCAGAACCGCCGGCACGGCCATCAGCACCGAGTTCCAGAAATAGGGTTGCAGGCCCGTACACTGCGCGCCCGTGCAGGCGGTGGACCAGGCCAGGGTCCAGGACTCCCAGTTCAGCGTGGTCGGCAAGGCCAGCAGATTGCCTTCGCGTATCTGCTCCGCGTCCTTCAGGGAGGTGATCACCATCACGTACAGGGGCGCCAGGAACAACAGCGCCCCCAGACCCAGGCTCCCGTAGATCAAGCCGCGGCTGAGCCAGCGCCAGGAACGTGCTCTAGCGCTCATGGGGTTTGCTCCGCAGTTCGCTGTAGAGATAGGGCACGACCAGGGCGGCGACCGTCATCAGCATCACCATGGCACTCGCCGCCCCCAGGCCGATCTGCCCGCGCGTGAAACTCATGGCGTACATGAAGGTGGCGGGCACGTCGGTGGCATAACCCGGCCCGCCGGCCGTCAGGGCCATGATGAGGTCGAAACTCTTGATCGCCAGGTGCGATAGCACCATGAGCGTGGAAAAAAACACCGGCCGCAGCATCGGCAGCACGATGCGCCAGTAGATGCGCGGCAAGGAGGCCCCGTCGATCTGCGCGGCCTTGATGATGCTGTCGTCGATGCCGCGCAGGCCGGCCAGGAACAGAGCCATGGTGAACCCCGCCGACTGCCAGACGCCCGCGATCACCACGCAGTAGATCGCCATCTCGTTGTCCACCAGCCAGCCGAAGCTGGCGCTCTCCCAGCCCCAGTCGTGCAGCAGCTTTTCCAGGCCCAGGCTGGGGTTGAGCAGCCACTTCCAGACCGTGCCCGTGACCACAAAGGACAGGGCCATGGGGTAGAGGTAGACCGTGCGGATGAAACCCTCGGCGCGGATCTTCTGGTCCAGCAGGATGGCCAGCAGGATGCCCAGGGCCATGGAGCCGCCCACATAACCCAGGCCGAAGATGCCCAGGTTCTTCAGCGCCACCCACCAGCGGTCCATCTCCCACAGCTTGTCGTACTGCGCCAGGCCGACCAGTTCGTAGTTGGGCAGCATGCGCGAGACCGAGACCGACAGCACGCCGTTCCAGAGCATCAGGCCGTAGACAAAGGCCAGGCCCAGCACTACGCCGGGCGCCAGCACCAGCCTGGGCATCCACTTCTCCAATCGGTCTATCGAGCTCACGACGGTTCACACAATCAAAAAAAAAGGGGAAGAGCAAGACGCTCTTCCCCGAGAGCGGCAGGGGCGCCGCTATTCAGCGCGTCTTGGCCGCGGCCAGCAGACGCTTGATTCCGTCAGCCACGCTGATCTTGTCGTCGTTCCAGAACTGGCTCACCAGGTCCTTGATCGCGCCTTCGGTCGCGGGAGAAATCGCCATGCCGTGCGCAACAGACGGCACCAGGCCGCCGGTCTTGGCTGTGTCCACGAAGTCCTTGCTCGAGAGCTTGGCGCAATCGTCGAACTTGGCCATGGACATGTTCAGGCGCACCGGGATGGAACCCTTGTTGAGGTTGAACACTTCCTGGAAGTCCGGGCTCATGATGGCCGCGGCCAGCGCGCCCTGGGCCTTCTGGGCGCCTGCGTCCTTGAGCTTGAACATGGCGAAGGAGTCCACATTGAAGGTGAAGGCGTTGGCCGTGCCCGGCGCCGCGGCGCAGAGGAAGTCCTTGCCCGGCTTCTTGCCGGCCGCGATGAACTCGCCCTTGGCCCAGTCCCCCATGAACTGGAAACCGGCCTTGCCCTGCATCACCATGGCCGTGGCCAGGTTCCAGTCGCGGCCCGGGGCGGCGGTGTCGGTGTAGCCCTTGATCCTGCGGAAGGTCTCGAAGGACTTCTTCATCATGGCCGAGTCGATGGCCTTGGGGTCCAGCTTGACCAGCGCATCCGTGTAGAACTTGGCGCCACCGACGCCCAGCACCACCGATTCGAAGGTGGTGAAGTCCTGCCAGTTCTGGCCGCCATGGGCCACGGCGATGAAACCGGCCTTCTTGATCTTGTCGGCCGCGGCGAAGAACTCGTCGTAGTTCGCGGGCATGCCGCTCACGCCGGCCTTCTTGAGCACCTCGGGGCTGGCCCAGACCCAGTTCACGCGGTGCACATTGACCGGCGCCGCCACGTAGGCGCCCTTGTATTTCATGACATTGGCCACGACGCCGGGCAGCAGGCTGTCCCACTTCTCGGCCTTGGCCACCTCGTCCAGATTGGCCAGCACGCCTTCCTGCGCCCATTCCTGGATGGCCGGGCCCTTGATCTGCGCGGCTGCCGGCGGGTTGCCCGACACGACACGGCTCTTGAGCACCGTCATGGCGTTGTCACCACCGCCGCCGGCCACGGCGAAATCCTTCCAGGCGTGACCCTTGCTCCCGATGATCTTCTTGAGTTCGGCGGCTGACTTGGCCTCGCCGCCCGACGTCCAGTAATGCAGCACTTCGACTTCGGCGGCCAGGGCCATGTTGACGGCCAGGGCCATGCCGCTGGCCAGCAGAATTTGATTGAGTCTCATGGTGGAATCTTTCTTGTGAAGGTGGGACTCCCCAACTCCTCGATTGGGGTGATTTAATTTTTCATTAATTAAACCAATATGAAGATCGGTGTTTACCCTTGATCCGGAACCGGACGGGCGAGACGTCACCAGGGTTTTGCGCCACGCAGGGCTAGAAATGGCGAGGCCTTGCACCTCGCCCGTGGCCGCAGGGCCGGGCTGAACCGGGGCGGTTCAGCGCCTGCTTATTTGGCCAGCGCCTTCAGGGCCAGCTTGATGCCATCGCTCACGCCCACGTCCTTGGGCAGGGCCTTGAGCGCGGCGGCGGCTTCCTTGTCGCTGTAACCCAGGGCCAGCAGGGCCTGCAGGATGTCGGCCTGCGCGTCGCTGCCCGGGTGCGCATGGGGCGCACCCATGTCGGCGCCCAGCTTGCCCTTGAGTTCGAGCAGCAGGCGTTCCGCCGTCTTCTTGCCTATGCCCGGCACCTTGACCAGGCGCCCGGCCTCCTGCAGGCTGACCGCCTGGGCCAGCTCGCCCACGCTCATGCCCGAGAGCACGGACAACGCGGTGCGCGGGCCCACACCAGAGATCTTGATGAGTTCACGAAAGGCCTCGCGCTCGACCGCGGTGCCGAAACCGTAGAGCAGCTGCGCGTCCTCGCGCACCACGAAGTGCGTGAGCAGGGCCACCTTCTCGCCCAGGTGGGGCAGGTTGTAGAAGGTGCTCATGGACACATGGACTTCATAACCCACGCCATTGCAGTCCACCAGGACCTGGGGAGGGTTCTTTTCGAGGAGGGTGCCGGAGAGCCTGCCGATCATGGGACGCCTATCATTGGAGATCTATTCAAGGAATTATCAGTTGATTCTGCGTCACCTCTTCTCCCCGCCCAACAACGCGCGCCTGGCCCGCCTGTGCGGCCCCGCCGACGAACACCTGCGCACCATCGAAAGCGCGCTGCACGTCAAGATCGCCCACCGCCACGAGCAGTTCAAGGTGGAAGGCCCCAAGAAACAGGCCCAGCGCGGCATGGAAGTGCTGCAGGCGCTCTACGAGATGGCGACCAAACCCATCGACGACGCCATCGTGCAGCTGCTGCTGG
>JBEIPS010000149.1:0-3724 GCA_040376915.1 Hylemonella sp. | reverse complement strand
GTTGCCCTTGAAGGCGTAACGCGCCCCGGGGCCGGCGGCCGGGCCGCTGTAGCTGCCCTGCATGGCGGGATCCTTCTTGTTGTAGGGGTTCCAGGTGTTGAAGGCGCGCATGTCATTGATCAGCGGCTGCAGCTTGTCGGGCGGCGCCTGGATGACCAGGCTGCGTTGCAGGCTGAAGGTGTCGGGCCGGGTAGCGGCGAAAACGAGCAGGCCGGCGATGGCCAGCGCAACGATGATGAGGGTGGTCTTGATCATGGTGTTACTCCTTCAGCGAGCCACAGAGGCAAAGTCTTCCATCTCGTAGAGGCGGCGCACCTCGATCTCGGCGGCCACGCCCTCGCGCACGGGATTGGGGAAACGGCGTGTCCACTCCAGCGCCTCGTCGCGCGAGCGCACCTGGATCAGGGTGTAACCCGCGATCAGCTCCTTGCTCTCGGTGAAAGGGCCGTCGATGACCTGGCGCTTCTTGCCCTCGTAGCGTATGCGCCAGCCCTGCGAGCTGGGTGCCAGGCCCGAGGCATCGAGCAGCACGCCGGCGCGGGCCAGCTCTTCGTGGAAGGTCCCCATCACGGCCATGAGTTCGGCCATATCGGGTGGGAAAACGCCGGTCTCTGACTGCGGCGTGGCTTTGACGATGATCATGTATCGCATGTCTGCGCTCCTTGGTGTCAATCCGGCAGGAATATCCAGCCGATACAAGCACGACGAACGGGGACAGGCGAAATCGACAATTTCGGACTCGGGAAAACCCGGAATCCGATGAGATCAGTCCTCGTAACAGGGCCCGACGCCGCGCACCTCGACCGTGCACCACTCCGCCGCAGGGCATAACTGGGCGATGGCGACAGCCTCGGCCCGGGTCTTGCAATCGATCAGGAAGAAACCGCCCACCATCTCCTTGGCCTCGGCAAAGGGGCCGTCGGTGAGCTGGGCGCGGCCTTCGCGCACCTGCACGCGCACGGCGCGCTCCTGCGAGGCCAGGGATTCGACCGCCAGCAGCTGGCCACGCGCGCGCAGCTCCTCCGCGAACTGCTGCATGCGGCCATAGACTTCGCGGCCCTCGGCCTCGGTGCGCGTGCGGCGCTGGCCGGTGGGTTCGACCATCAGCAACATATAGGGCATGGCTAGGAACTCCCGGATATCGAATCGAGACGGTGATCTCGGATGCGCGCCATCATAGCGTCGGCCTGCGGGCCAGTTCAGCCGAACAGGGCCTGCAGGTCGATGGACGAACGCTGCCCGATTGCGGTGGCCTGCTCCTGCAGCCAGACGACAGCCTGTTCGCGGCCCTGTTGCTGCAGCCGTTGCAGAAAGGGACCGTGCGGCAGCAGCTTGCTGTCGCTGCGGCCCAGGCTCTCGAGGTGACTGGTGTCGACCATGTGAAAACGCATACCCAGCAGGCGCTGCTCCAGCCGGCCACGGCCAAAGCGGGAAGCCGTGGAAAACTGCCTGGCTTGGGCAAACATGCGCATCTCGCGCATGAAATTGGCGCTGAAACCCAGCTCGGCGATGCGGGTCTCGATCTCGGCCACGCTGCTGGGAGTGCCTTCGCGCCGCAAGGGGTTGAGCAGTACCAGCAGCACATCGCGCGCTTCGCATTCATAAAACAGGGGAAACACCGCCGGGTTGGCGGTGTACCCGCCATCCCAGTAAGCCTCACCGTCGATGACCACAGTGCGGTGGATCTTGGGCAGGCAGGCCGAGGCCAGCAGCACCTCCACATTGAGTTCGCTTTCGCGGAACACCCGCAACTTGCCGGTGCTGACCTGGGTGGTACCGACAAAAAGCTTGAAGGGGCTGTGTGTGCGCAGCCTGTCGAAATCGATCTGGTCCACCAGCAGATCGCGCAGGGGATTGAGGTCGAAGGGGTTGAGCTGCATGGGCGAGAACTGGCCAGCCCAGCTGGAGAAGAGCTTGCCCGCGGGCGAAAAACCGATGGAGTCGCCCTTGCGCCGTGTCATCAGCCCCCAGGGCATCTGCTGGCCCAGCTCGGTCCAGAAGGTAGCGAGCGCCTCCTTTGCGCCCGCGCGGCCCCCCTGCAGCCAGCCGTGGGCCAGCACCACCGCGTTCATGGCGCCGGCACTGCTGCCGCTCAGGCCTTCGAATTCGATGCGCGGGTCGTCGAGCAGCGCGTCCAGCACGCCCCAGGTGAAAGCCCCGTGGGCACCGCCGCCTTGCAACGCAAGATTCAGTCGGGTCGGCGTGTTCGTGTGCCGACCAGAGAGGCGCCTCCACTGTTCG
This sequence comes from Hylemonella sp., assembly GCA_040376915.1. Lineage (GTDB taxonomy): Bacteria > Pseudomonadota > Gammaproteobacteria > Burkholderiales > Burkholderiaceae_C > Hylemonella. The sequence goes on along the minus strand of JBEIPS010000149.1, from coordinate 1,483 downwards.
AGCAGTCCGCCCGCAGGCCGGGCACCGTCTTCAGCGCCGGTGGGCTTAGATTCACTTTCGGCCAAGTCAGCTCCTTGTGGGGGCAGGATGTCTTGCGACATCGTCGGGTCGGGTTAACCCTAGGCCATCATACGGTGAGGAAAGGCAACGTGCATGGCGCGGCAGTTTTTTGTCCGCCGCAAGTGTTGCGAAATGATGCAGCAGCTGTCACATGGTGCATCCATGCGCACCGCTGGTGCGGAATCAGGAGGGGGCGCTCAGATCGCGACGAGCTTGCGCACGCCGTCGGCTTCCATGGCCTTGCCCTGGCCGGCAGCAATGACAGCCCCGCGCTCCATGACCACGTACTCGTCGGCCAGCTCCTCGGCGAAGTCGTAGTACTGCTCCACCAGCAGGATGGCCATGTCGCCGCGGTCGGCCAGCATGCGGATGACGCGGCCGATGTCCTTGATGATGCTGGGCTGGATGCCTTCGGTGGGCTCGTCCAGCACCAGCAGCTTCGGCCCGGCTGCCAGTGCGCGCGCAATCGCGAGCTGCTGCTGCTGCCCGCCCGAAAGGTCGCCGCCGCGGCGGCCCAGCATCTGCTTGAGCACCGGAAAGAGCTCATACAGCTCGGCGGGGATCGGCGTGCCGCCCGGCTTGCTGGCCAGGCCCATGCGCAGGTTCTCCTCCACGGTCAGGCGCGCGAAGACCTCGCGGCCTTGTGGCACAAAACCGATGCCGGCACGCGCGCGCTGGTAGGGCGTGTCTTTCTGGATGGCGCGGCCTTCGAACTCGATGCTGCCGCTGCGGATGGGCACCAGGCCCATGAGGGACTTGAGCAGCGTGGTCTTGCCTACGCCGTTGCGGCCGAGGACCACCGTGACCTTGCCCAATTCGGCTTTCAGGCTGACGTCGCGCAGGATGTGGGAGCCGCCGTAATACTGGTTGATGTTTTTGACATTCAGCATGTCACGCTCACTTCTGCTTGGTTGCGCCCTTCGCAGGGCTGCATGCCGGGATGTGCCCCCGGCAGGGCAGTAACTTTCTTTTGCTTCGCCAAAAGAAAGTCACCAAAGAAAAGGCGAGCCGAAGTCAGGGCCCCTTCGGGGTTCCTTGCGCTGCTCGCATCGGGCGGGGTCGGGCTAAACTCGCTGCGCTCAGACAACGCCCGCCCTGATCCGCCCGCTGCTGCGCTGCTCAGCCCTGCCACACGGCATAGGGATCCGGACAGCCGGGAACTAAACAACCGAACCCCACAAGGACGCGCCATGGCGCGTCCTTGTGGGCTTGGGTATTTGGTATTGGAGCCCCACCGCCGTAATGAGGAGGCGAGTAGCGCAGGGCCAGACGGATCAGGGCTGGCGTTGTCTGAGCGCAGCGAGTTTAGCCAGACCCCGGCTGGACCGAGCAACGCAGCGTGCCCGTAGCGTAGCGCAGGGCCGACGAATCCGGCTCGCCTCTCTTTTGGGTACTTTGCTTTGGCGAAGCAAAGAAAAGTACC
>JBEIPS010000158.1:0-3367 GCA_040376915.1 Hylemonella sp. | reverse complement strand
GGGAGGACATGGGGGCCTGGTTGGTCCGCCGGGGGCATGCCTGGTCTTACCGCTACCGTGCCCAGACAGGCCCCTATGCCCGGCAGGAAGCGCAGGCACGGACCCAGCACCTGGGTCTGTTTCGCCAGGCGCACGCTGAACTGCCGCGTGATTTCCGTCGTCGGCACGGCCCCTGCCACTGAGGCAGAGCGGGCTCAGTGCGCGGCCTGGCCGCACACCGGGCAGGCCGGATTGCGCGGGATGCGGACTTCGTTGAAGGCCATGGAGCGGCCGTCGAGCATGAGCAGGCGGCCCGTCAGCGGGGTGCCGGCGCCGCTGAGCAGCTTGAGCGCCTCGGCGGCCTGCAGCGTGCCGATGATGCCTACCAGGGGCGCGAACACGCCCAGGGTGGAGCACAGGGTCTCCTCGAAGCTGGCCTGCGGGTCGAAGACGCAGGCGTAGCAGGGCGAATCAGCCTTGCGCGGATCGTAGACGGCCAGCTGACCGTCAAAACGGATGGCTGCACCCGAGACCAGGGGCTTGCCCTGTTTCACGCAAGCGGCGTTCACGGCCTGGCGGGTGCGAAAGTTGTCGCTGCAGTCCAGCACCACGTCGGCACCAGCCACCAGCTTGTCCAGCAGCTGCGCATCGGCGCGTTGCGCCACAGTGTGGACTTGCACCTCGGGGTTCAGGCTGGCCACCGCCTGACGGATGGACTCGACTTTGGGGCTGCCCACGCGTGCCATGCTGTGGGCGATCTGGCGCTGCAGGTTGGTCACGTCAACCGTGTCGTGGTCCACCACGGTGATCTGCCCGACCCCGGCTGAGCCCAGGTAAAGCGCCACTGGCGAGCCCAGGCCACCGGCGCCGATGATCAGGGCGTGGCTGTCCAGGAGGCGCTGCTGGCCCTCGATCCCGATTTCATCCAGCAGGATATGCCGCGAGTAGCGCAGCAGTTGGTCATCGGTCATGTTGCTCAACCCAAGCCCGGTAACGCGAAAGGGGCCCCATCGCGGGGCATCGCGGAGCGACACGCAGTGTCGCGCAGCCTGGCGGTGATCAATTCTCTTTCACTTCTTCCTTGCGCTCGGTCTGGGTCTTGCTGACCAGGACCGGCAGGCCCTTGAGCTGGTTGATCGCCTGCATCAGCTGGAAATCCTTGTCGGTGCCGAATTCCGGCAGCTTGCGTTCGGCCGCCGGTTTCTTGGCCTCGTCTTCCAGCTTCTTGAGCGCCGCGTCGCGTGCCTTTTCACGTGCCTCGTCCTTCTGCTCGGCACCCTGGCCGCTGCTCAGGTGCTTGTCGAGGTCGGCTTCGCGGGTGCGCAGCACGGAGAACACATTGCCTTCGGCGGTTTCGTCGACCAGGACGTCGGGCAGGATGCCCTTGGCCTGGATGGAGCGGCCCGACGGGGTGTAGTAACGCGCTGTGGTGATCTTCAGTCCGGTGTCGGGGCCCAGCGGGCGCACGGTCTGCACCGACCCCTTGCCGAAGGTCTGGCTGCCCATGATGGTGGCGCGCTTGTGGTCCTGCAGGGCGCCGGCCACGATTTCGCTGGCCGAAGCCGAGCCTTCGTTGACGAGGACCACCAGGGGGACCTTCTTGAGGCTGGCCGGCAGGCGCTTGAGCGGGTCGCTGTTGCCGCGACGCTGGTAGAACTCGGGGGCGGCCTTGAAGGTGTATTTGCTCTCGGCGAGCTGGCCGTTGGTCGAGACCACGGTCACGTTCTCGGGCAGGAAGGCGGCCGATATGGCCACGGCGGCGTCGAGCAGGCCGCCCGGGTCGTTGCGCAGGTCCAGCACCAGGCCCTTGAGAGCGGGTTCCTGCTTGTAGATCTCGTCCAGCTTGCGCGCAAAGTCGTCCACCGAGCGTTCCTGGAACTGGCTCAGGCGGATCCAGGCGTAACCGGGCTCGATCACCTTGGCCTTGACCGACTGGGTCTTGATTTCCTCGCGCGTGATGGTGACGGGGAAGGATCGGTTCTCGTCCTTGCGGAAGATGGTCAGCATGACCTTGGTATTGGGCTCGCCGCGCATGCGCTTGACAGCTTCGTTGAGTGTCAGGCCCTTGACGGCGGTGTCATCGATGCGGGTGATCAGGTCATTGGTCTTGAGGCCGGCGCGATGGGCGGGCGAGCCCTCGATGGGCGAGACGATCTTGACCAGGCCGTCCTCCTGCGTGATCTCGATGCCCACGCCGACGAAGCGCCCGGCCGTGCCTTCGCGGAATTCCTTGTAGGACTTCTTGTCGAAGTACTGCGAATGCGGGTCCAGGCTGGAGACCATGCCGGAGATGGCGTCGGTGATGAGTTTCTTCTCGTCCACCGGTTCGACGTAGTCGGTCTTGATCATGCCGAAGACGGCAGCGAGCTGCTGCAGTTCCTCCAGCGGCAACGGTGCCACGGCATTGCGTGCCACAGTCTGCAAGGAAACGGTGGTGAGCGCGCCGGCGAGCACGCCCAGCGAAACCCAGCCGGCGATTTTCAGTTTCTGACCCATGGATAGACCCTCGTCGCTTCAATATACACGTTTGGAAGCGAAATCGCCGCCGGGGTTCCGGCGGCTGGTGACAAATTGTTGGGCCGCTTCCAGCCCGGTCCGGCCCTGCAGATGGGGCTGAACCAGCCTGGTGCAAGGCCCGGTTTCAGGCGGCCTTGCCCTGGGTGGCCACAGCGGCCGCGGCACGGGCGGCCGCCTCGGCATCGCCCAGGTAGTAGTGGCGCAGGGGCTTGAGTTCGGCGTCGAGCTCGTAGACCAGGGGGATGCCGTTGGGAATGTTCAGGCTCACGATGGCCTGGTCGGAAATGCCGTCCAGGTACTTGACCAGGGCGCGGATGGAGTTGCCATGGGCAGAAACCACCACCCGCTGGCCGGACCGGATGGCCGGGGCCAGGGTTTCGTTCCAGAAGGGCAGCACCCGGGCCACGGTGTCTTTGAGGCACTCGGTCAGCGGGATCTGGCCGGGTTGCAGGCCGGCATAACGGCGGTCGGTCCGTTCGCTGCGCGGGTCGCTGGGCTCCAGGGCCGGCGGCGGGGTGTCGTAACTGCGGCGCCAGACCAGTACCTGCTCATCGCCGTATTGTTTGGCCATGTCGGCCTTGTTCAGGCCTTGCAGGGCGCCGTAATGGCGCTCGTTGAGACGCCAGCTCTTGACCACCGGCAGCCAGGTGCGGTCCATCTCGTCCAGGCAGTACCAGAGGGTGTGGATGGCCCGTTTGAGCACGCTGGTGTAGGCCACGTCGAAGTCGTAGCCTTCGGCCTTGAGCAGCTTGCCGGCCGACATGGCCTGGGAGACGCCGGTGGGGGTCAGGTCGACGTCGGTCCAGCCGGTGAAGCGGTTTTCCAGGTTCCAGGTCGATTCGCCGTGGCGGATGAGCACGAGTTTGTACAT
>JBEIPS010000131.1:0-4616 GCA_040376915.1 Hylemonella sp. | reverse complement strand
TGGTGCCGGAGAGATGAATCGAACACCCGACCTTCTCATTACGAATGAGCTGCTCTACCGACTGAGCTACACCGGCGTTGGGCGAAATTATACCTTGGCGTGGTAGCTCGTGACCCGATCGACCTCGTTCTTCGAGCCCAGGATCACGCTCACACGCTCGTGCAGGCTGGTGGGCTGGATGTCCAGGATGCGCTGGCGGCCAGTAGTGGCGGCGCCCCCGGCTTGTTCGATGAGCCAGCTCATGGGATTGGCCTCGTACATCAGGCGCAGCTTGCCGGGCTTGTTGGGTTCGCGCTTGTCCCAGGGGTACATGAAGATGCCGCCGCGGGTCAGGATGCGGTGCACGTCGGCCACCATGCTGGCGATCCAGCGCATATTGAAATCCTTGCCGCGGGTACCTTCCTTGCCCTGCAGGCATTCGTCGATGTAGCGCTTCACGGGTTCGTCCCAGTGGCGCATATTGCTCATGTTGATCGCGAATTCCCTGGTGTCTGCCGGAATCTGCACGTTCTCCTGTGTGAGCACGAAGGAGCCCTGCTCGCGGTCCAGGGTGAACATGGCTACGCCGTCGCCCACGGTCAGCACCAGGGTGGTCTGCGGGCCGTAGACACAGTAGCCGGCGGCCACCTGCTGCTTGCCCGGTTGCAGGAAGTCGCTGGCGCTGACCGGTTCGGCGGTCTTGGGATCGTCGTTGTGCTTCTTCAGCACGCTGAAGATGGTGCCGATGCTGACGTTGACGTCGATGTTGCTGGAACCGTCCAGGGGATCGAACAGCAACAGGTACTCACCCAGGGGGTAACGGTTGGGCACGGCGTAGATGTCGTCCATCTCCTCCGAGGCCATGGCAGCCAGGTGGCCGCCCCATTCATTGGCTTCGATCAGCACTTCGTTGGCGATGATGTCCAGCTTCTTCTGCACCTCGCCCTGCACGTTCTCGCTGCCGGCGCTGCCCAGAACGCCACCGAGCGCGCCCTTGTTGACAGCCTGGCTGATGCTCTTGCAGGCACGGGCCACCACCTCGAGCAACAGGCGCAGCTCGGAAGGGATGTGACCGTGCACGCGCTGCTGTTCGACCAGGTAGCGGGTGAGGGAAATTTTCGATGACATGGGTTCTTCTCCTTGGCCGTTCGCCCTGAGCCTGTCGAAGGGCTTCGACAGGCTCGGCCTGAACGGATCGTTAATCAGCCAATGCGCGGGTCACGACCTCGCGCACGTCGTTGCTCAGCTCGGGTTTGGCGGCCACGCGGGCGATGGCCTCGCGTGCGGCATGGCGATAGGGCTCGGCCAGTTTCTTCCAGCGGTCCAGCGCGCGCGCCAGGCGGGCGGCCACCTGCGGGTTGATGCCGTCGAGCTCCAGCACGCGTTCGCTCCAGTACACATAACCGGCCGCGTCAGCGCGGTGGAAGGCGCCGGGGTTGGCACTGCAGTAGCTGAAGATCAGGCTGCGGGCGCGGTTGGGGTTGCGCAGGTTGAAGTCCGGGTGGTTCATGAGCTGGCGCACGGCCGGCAGCACCTGACCGCCGCGGTCGCTGGCGCCGGCCTGCAGGGCAAACCATTTGTCCAGCACCAGGGCCTCGTCCCTGAACAGGGAGTGGAAGCGCGCCAGCGCTTCGCCGGCCAGCGCATGGCCGCTGTGGACCAGGGCGCCCAGGGCATTGAAGCGGTCGGTCATATTGCCCGCATCCTTGAAGCGCTGGTAGGTCTTGCCGGGCCAGATCACGTCACCGGTCTCGCGCGCGGCGAGACACAGCATGGTGAGCGCCAGGCCGGTCAGGGCGCGGCGGCCGGCGGATGCGGCGTCCGGGCGGTAGGCGCCGGTGGCCTGGTGTTCCTCATAGGCCCAGGCCCAGTCGTGGCGCAACTCCAGCGCCAGTTGCTGGCGCATGGACTCGCGCACGGCGTGCACACGCTGCGGATCCACCACGTCGAGCTGCTCGGCCATATAGGTCTCGGCTGGCAGGGTGAGCACCAGCTCCTTGAAGGCGGCGTCCAACGTGGGGTGACGCAGCACCTGGCGCATGGCGTCGATGTAGGCGGCATCCAGCACCTTGGCTTCGCCGGGCTGGGCGCTGCCGCGGATGAAGGCCAGCGCGCGCTTGACGGCCAGGCGTTGGCCGGCTTCCCAGCGGTTGAAGGGGTCGGTGTCGTGCGCCAGCAGGGCCAGCAGCTGCGCGTCGCTGTAGTCGAACTCCAGCACCACGGGGGCGCTGAAACCGCGCAGCAGCGAGGGCACGGGCTCGGCGTCCACGTTGACGAAGCGCAGCGTCTGCGAGGTTTCAGTCAGCACGACGGTGCGTGAGCTGGGGCCGGGCTCGGCCTCGCCTTCCAGTTGCAGGGGCAGGGCGCGGCCGTCGGCCGTGATCAGGCCCAGGCTGACCGGGATGACGAACGGCTCTTTCACCGCCTGGCCCGGGGTGGGGGCACAGGACTGGCTCAGCGTGAGCGTGTAGCTGCGGCTGGCGGCGTCGTACTGGGCGCTGGCGCTCAGGCGTGGTGTGCCGGCCTGGCTGTACCAGCGCTTGAACTGCGGCAACAGGCGCGCCAGTTCCGAGCCGGGGTTGGCGTCGGCTATGGCCTGGGCGAAATCGTCACAGGTCACGGCCTGGCCGTCATGGCGCTGGAAGTACAGGGCCATGCCCTTGGCAAACCCTTCGCGGCTGGTCAGCGTCTGCTGCATGCGCACGACTTCGGCGCCTTTTTCGTAGACCGTGACGGTGTAGAAGTTATTGATCTCGATGTAGGAGTCCGGGCGCACCGGATGCGCCATGGGGCCGGCATCCTCGGGGAACTGGGCGGTGCGCAGCACGCGCACGTCCTCGATGCGCTTGACGGCGCGCGCCGAGAGGTCGCCCGCCAGGTCCTGGCTGAACTCCTGGTCGCGGAAGACGGTCAGGCCTTCCTTGAGGCTGAGCTGGAACCAGTCGCGGCAGGTGACGCGGTTGCCGGTCCAGTTGTGGAAGTACTCGTGGCCCACCACGCTCTCGATGTTCGAATAGTCGGCGTCGGTGGCCGTGGCCTGGTTGGCCAGAACGTACTTCGTGTTGAAGATGTTCAGGCCCTTGTTCTCCATGGCGCCCATATTGAAGTCGCTGGTGGCGACGATCATGAAACGTTCCAAGTCCAGCGGCAGATTGAAGCGCGCCTCATCCCAGGCCACGGAAGCCATGAGGGAGTTCATGGCGTGTTCGGTCTTGTCCAGGTCGCCCGGGCGCACGAAGACCTGCAAGAGATGGTCCTTGCCGTTGCGCGCGGTGATGCGCTGCTCGCGCGCCACCAGCTTGCCAGCCACCAAGGCGAACAGGTAGCAGGGCTTGCGGTGCGGATCCACCCATTTGGCAAAGTGGCGACCCTCCTCCAGATCGCCCTGTTCCACCAGGTTGCCGTTGGACAGCAGCACCGGGTAGCGGGCCTTGTCGGCGCGCAGGGTCACCGTGTAGCTGGCCATCACGTCAGGGCGGTCCAGGAAGTAGGTGATGCGGCGGAAGCCCTCGGCCTCGCACTGCGTGAAGAAGGAGTCGTTGCTCACGTACAGGCCCATGAGCTTGGTGTTTTTCACCGGAGCGCAGGTGGTGAAGATCTCCAGCTCGAAGGGGGCCTCGCCCTCGGGCAGGTTTTCCAGCAGGAGCTGGTTGCCGTCCATCTTGAAGCTCGTGCCCTGGCCGTTGACCAGCACGCGCGCCAGGTTCAGCTCCTCGCCGTCCAGGCGCAACGGCTGCGCCGCCACGGCCGGGTTGCGGCGCAGTGTCATCTTGTTGAGCACGCGGGTCTTGGCCGGGTCCAGGTCGAAGCTCAGGTCGACGGTGTCGATCCAGTAGGCCGGGGCGGCGTAGTCTTCGCGCCGGATGACGTTGGCTTGTCCTTCACGCATGGGAATTCCTTAAACGCCTTGTTTGAGCGAGGCTTCGATGAAGGGGTCGAGGTCACCGTCCAGCACCTTCTGGGTGGCCGAGGTCTCGTAGTTGGTGCGCAGGTCCTTGATGCGGCTCTGGTCCAGCACGTAGCTGCGGATCTGGTGGCCCCAGCCCACGTCGGTCTTGCTGTCTTCGAGCTTCTGCTGTTCTTCCTGGCGCTTGCGCATCTCGTGGTCGTACAGGCGGCTGCGCAGGCGTTTCCAGGCCACGTCGCGGTTGCTGTGCTGGCTGCGGCCGTCCTGACACTGCACCACGATGCCGGTGGGGATGTGGGTCAGGCGCACGGCCGAGTCGGTCTTGTTGATGTGCTGGCCGCCGGCACCGCTGGCGCGGAAGGTGTCGGTGCGCACATCGGCGGGGTTGATGTCGATTTCGATGGTGTCGTCGATCTCCGGGTAGACGAAGACGCTGGCAAAGCTGGTGTGGCGGCCCCCCGAACTGTCAAAGGGGCTCTTGCGTACCAGGCGGTGCACGCCGGTCTCGGTGCGCAGCAGGCCGAAGGCGTAGTCACCCTCGATCTTGATCGAGGCGCTCTTGATGCCGGCGGTGTCGCCCGGGGTTTCTTCTTCCACCGTGGCCTTGAAGCCCTTGCGCTCGGCGTACTTGAGGTACTGGCGCAGCAGCATGCTGGCCCAGTCGCAGGCCTCGGTGCCGCCGGCGCCGGCCTGGATGTCCAGGAAGGCGGGCAGGGGGTCGGCCGGGTTG
>JBEIPS010000011.1:0-53712 GCA_040376915.1 Hylemonella sp. | reverse complement strand
TCGAACTTGAGTTCGGCCGCATAGTCCACGGGTGGATCGCCCTCGCCCAGGCCCAGCTCGCGGCGCACACGCGCGTCGAACTTCTGTGCCCCCAGCTCCGTCGTATCGGTCTCGGTCTCGATGGACAGCATGGGCACGGCATGGCGCACCGGCATCAAGCCGTCCAGCGCCTTGCCACCTACGCGCTGCGTGGGCGAGTCCGGGGTGAGCAGTTCGGGATGCGCGGCCTCCAGCGCCTGCAGTTCCCGGAACAGCCTGTCGTACTCGGCGTCCGGGATATCGGGCGCATCGAGCACGTAGTAGCGGTGGGCGTGGTGGTGCAGGAGCTGGTGCAGTTCCTGCACACGTTTCAGGTCGGGCGTGCTGCTCATCGGGACATCGACAGGGGGGAACTCAGGAAAACAGCCGTCGCGCCAGTGCCGAACCCGCCGAGAGCTCGCGCTCGTCCAGCCGGTCGTAGAGGTTTTCCAGCTCGGCGCCGATCAGATCCATGGCGTCGGTGCTCAGGGGCTGGCCGTTGTCGTCGGTAATCTGGCCATCCATCACCTCGGCCAGGCGCGTGGCGGCCACGCGCAGGCGCACATAGGGCTGCTCGGAACGCGCCACCTGGGCCACGTCCAGGCCCAGCGTCATCTCGCGGATGGCGGTCTGTGCCGGGTCGGCCGCCTGCGCGGCCTGGGGGTCGTACTGCAGGCCCAGCACGGGCGGCTGGCCGCCCACGCTGGCTGGCAGCACCATGCGCCCGGGCAGCACGCCGGCGACAAAACCCAGACGCGCGGCGTTCTGCTGCACATAACCCGCGCTCCAGGCTGTGTGGCGGGCACGCAGGGTCACGCTGAGCTGCGCGTCGTGTTCACTGGCAAAGGCGTCGAGCTCGCGCGCACGCGCCACGGCGTCCATCATGTCGGGAAACTCGGGGGTGCCGCCCAGGGCATCGGCCAGGGCCTGGGTCTTCACGACGAATTCGGAGTATTCGATTTCGTTGAGCGCACCGGCGCGGTTGGCCAGTTGCACGCCGGCCTGCAGGGCGCTGTAGCGCCGCCCGGGCTGGGGCGGCTCCCAGGCGCCGGTGGCCTCGTCCAGGCCTTCGATGGCGTAGGGCTTGCTGCCCACGCGGCGCGTGGCCGGCATGTGCTGCAGCAGGGCTTCGCCGCTGACCGGGTGTTCGAGTTCGATGGCCGCGCTGACGTCTATCAGGGTGTCCAGCTGGGCCTTCCTATCCTGCAAGGTCGGCAGCAGCAGGCCTTCCTCGTCGGCAGGGCCGGCGGCGGCCGGTGCGGCCGGATCCAGCGAGAGTTCATCCAGGCCAAGCGGTTCGACGGGCGGGCCCTCGGGCTCGGCCTGGCGCGGCTGGTTGCGCCGCGAGGTCCAGGCGCCATGGGCCACCAGGGCGGCCAGCAGCAGCACGCCAGCGATGGCCAGTCCGATTTGCAGTTTGCTCATCGGTGCCAGGCTCCGGCTTGCGTCAAGCCGCCTCGGCCATGGAAACAGCGGACTCCATGTCCACTGCCACGATGCGCGAGACACCCTGCTCCTGCATGGTCACGCCGATCAGCTGCTCGGCCATTTCCATGGCGATCTTGTTGTGGCTGATGAAAAGGAACTGGGTGCCCTTGCTCATGCTGCTCACCAGCTTGGCGTAGCGCTCGGTGTTGGCGTCGTCCAGCGGCGCGTCCACCTCGTCCAGCAGACAGAAGGGCGCGGGATTGAGCTGGAAGATCGCGAACACCAGGGCGATGGCGGTCAGCGCCTTTTCGCCACCCGAGAGCAGGTGGATGGTCTGGTTCTTCTTGCCCGGCGGCTGGGCCATGACCTGCACGCCGGCGTCCAGGATCTCGTCGCCCGTCATGATCAGGCGGGCCTGGCCGCCGCCGAAAAGCTCGGGGAACATCTTGCCGAAGTGTTCGTTGACGGTCTTGAAGGTACCCGCCAGCAGCTCGCGCGTCTCGCCGTCGATCTTGCGGATGGCGTCTTCCAGCGTGTTCATGGCGTCGTTCAGGTCGGCCGACTGCGCGTCCAGGAAGTGCTTGCGTTCGCTGGCCGTGGCCAGTTCTTCCAGCGCCGCCAGGTTCACGGCGCCCAGGGCGGCGATCTCGCGGTTCAGGCGATCGATCTCGCTCTGCAGGCCGGTCAGGCGCACATTGCCCTGCTCGATGGACAGTGCCACGGCCTCCAGGTCGGCCTGGGCGTCGGCCAGCAACTGGGCGTATTGCTCGAAGCCCAGACGCGCAGCCTGTTCCTTGAGCTGCATGTCCTGGATGCGCAGGCGCAGCGGGTCGAGTTCACGCTCGAGCTTGATGCGGCGTTCGTCGCTGGCGCGCAGCTTGTTGGTGAGGTCGTCGTACTCGCTGCGCTTGGCACCCAGGGCCTGTTCGCGTTCCAGCTTCAGGGCCAGCGCGTTCTGCAGTCCGGCCTGGGCGGCGGCATCGGTCAGGCGGGCCAGCTCGTCGCGGGCGCGCTGCTCTTCGGAGGTGATGGTGGCGGCCTGCTGGTCGGCCGTCTCGATGGCACGGGCCAGTTCGGCCTTGCGCGCATCCAGCGTGCGCAGGGAGAAGGTGGCTTCCTGGGCCTGGCGCTCCAGACTGCGTTGCTGTTCGCGGCAGGCATTGAGCTTGCGCTCGGCCTCCAGCACGCGCTCATCGAGCTGGGCATGGCGTTCCTGGCTGTCAGCCAGCTGCATGTCCAGTTCTTCGAAGCGGCCCTCGGCGGCGACCCGGCGCTCCTGCAGCTCTTCCAGCAGGGCGTCGACTTCGGCCAGATCACCGGCGATCTGCTCGCTGCGCGCGCGGGTCTGTTCGGCCAGCTGCGTGAGGCGCAGGGTTTCGACCTGCAGCTCATGCGCACGGCTCTGCGTTTCGCTGGCTTCGCGGCGCGCGCTCACCAGGCGCTGCGACGCATCGGCATAGGCGGACTCGGCGCGCACCATGGCGCTGCGGGCCTCTTCGTTGATGAGCGACTGGGCGCGCAGCTGCTTTTCCAGGTTTTCTATTTCCTGGGCGCGGGCCAGCAGGCCGGCCTGCTCGGAGTCCTGGGCATAGAAGCTCACGCTGTGCGCCGTGACAGCGTGGCCACTCTTCACATAAAGGGTTTCACCGGGCTGAAGTTGCGCACGCTGGGCCAGGGCTTCCTCGAAGCTCTGCGCCACATAGCAGCCCTGCAGCCAATCGACCAGCACGGCCTTGAGGCCGGCGTCGTTGACGCGCAGCAGCTCGGCCAGGCGCGGCAGGCCACCGGCTTTTTCCGGTGCAGCGGCCGAGGGAGCGCTGTAGAAAGCCAGCTTGGCCGGCGGCGCGTCGTTGCCGAAGGCCTTGACCATGTCGATGCGGCTGACCTCCAGCGCGCCCATGCGTTCGCGCAAGGCAGCTTCCAGGGCACTTTCCCAGCCCTGCTCGATGTGCAGCTTGGTCCACAGGGCCTGCAGGTCGGCCAGGCCATGCTTGGCCAGCCAGGGCTGCAGCTTGCCGTCGGTCTTGACCTTCTCCTGCAGGGCCTTGAGCGCCTCCATGCGCGCCGACAGGTCGGCCTGGCGGGCAGATTCGGTGTTGACGGTGTCCTGCTGGCTACGACGCGCTTCATCGAGCTGCGGCACGCTGTCCTGCAATTCGTGCAGCCGCGCATCGGCCACGGCAGCGGCTTCGCTGGCCTGGGCCGACTGGGTCTGCAGGCTCTGCAGGCGCGCTTCATCGGGAGCGGCCAGGGCCTTGCGGTCGGTGTCCAGGCGCTCGCGACGCTGGTTCAGCTGACGCGACTGCTCCTCGATGCTGCGCTGCTCGGCGGCCAGCACCTGGATCTGCTGCTGCACCTGGGTCACGCTGCCGCGCTGTTCATTGGCGCGGCTCTGGGCCTGGCGCAGGGCCTCTTCCATGTCGGGCAGGGCCTGGGCCTGTTCTTCGAGCTGGGCGGCCAGCTCGGTGGTCTTTTCCTCGCCCACCAGGGCCAGCTCGGCCAGGCTCTCGACCTCGGCCTGGGCGTCCTGCTTGCGGGTGGCCCACTGGGCGGTCTGTTCCTTCAGGGTGACGAGGCGCTCTTCGACACGCTGGCGACCTTCGACCACAAAACGGATCTCGGCCTCAAGCCGCCCGACCTCGGTGCTGGCCTCGTAGAGCAGGCCCTGGGCCTGGTTGACCTGGTCGCCGGCAGCGTAATGCGCCTGGCGTATGGTTTCGAGGTCGGCCTCGATGTGGCGCAGATCGGCCACACGGGATTCGAGTTCGATGACGGCCTTCTCGCCCTCCTGCTTGATCTTGCTCTGGTCAGCCTCGGCCTCGGAACGCCGCAGGTACCAGAGCTGCTGCTGCTTGAGCGTGACATCGGACTGCAGGGTGTTGTACTTCTGCGCGACCTCGGCCTGGCGTTCGAGCTTCTCGAGGTTGGCATTGAGTTCGCGCAGGATGTCTTCCACGCGGGTCAGGTTCTCGCGCGTGTCGGAGAGGCGGTTCTCGGTCTCGCGGCGACGTTCCTTGTACTTGGAGACCCCGGCCGCCTCTTCGAGGAACAGGCGCAACTCTTCGGGCTTGGATTCGATGATGCGGCTGATCGTGCCCTGGCCGATGATGGCGTAGGCGCGCGGGCCCAGGCCGGTACCCAGGAACACGTCCTGTACGTCGCGGCGGCGCACTGGCTGGTTGTTGATGTAGTAGCTGCTGGTGCCGTCGCGCGTCAGCACGCGCTTGACGGCGATCTCGGCGTACTGGCTCCACTGGCCGCCGGCGCGGTGGTCGGCGTTGTCGAACACCAGCTCCACGCTGGAGCGGCTGGCCGGCTTGCGGGTGGTGGTGCCGTTGAAGATCACGTCCTGCATGGACTCGCCACGCAGCTCGCTGGCCCGGCTCTCGCCCAGCACCCAACGCACGGCATCCATGATGTTGGACTTGCCGCAGCCGTTGGGGCCGACCACACCCACCAGTTGCCCGGGCAGCATGAAGTTGGTCGGTTCGGCGAAGGACTTGAAACCGGAAAGCTTGATGGAGGTAAGACGCACGGTGGGAACAGTCTGATGGCGGGGAACAGCCTGAAATCATACCGTCCCGGCCCGAACGAAAATCGCGCGCGCCCGTGGGATTTGTGCTACGGGAAAACCCGGAACGTTGCATTTATATACATTGCCATGCCCGGCGTCATGGCGGTCGGCCAGCGGACCGTGTAGATTGGCCATTTTTGACCTGCCCCTTCATAGAAAATCACCCACCATGAATCAGGCCGCCAGCGAAAACACGCAGAACGTCGAGGTGCAGCAGATCTCACTCAAGCAGCTCGGCCTGCGCCCCGGCATCGCGCTCCAGGTGCGTCGGCTGGTGGAGGGAGCGAGCAAGAAGGAGGGCCAGCTCTTCGGCGCGGTCGAAAACCGGGGCGTCATGGTGGGGCCCCAAGGGCCGGAGGGTGAGGACACCGGCCTGACCGAAGGCGACGTCTGCATCGTGCGCGGCTTCACGGGCCAGCACGAGTTCTCCTTCATCAGCAAGGTCCTGCAGACCTACGAGAAACCCTTTGTCTACGCCCTGCTGGCCTACCCGACCCAGGTCGATGCGCGCCAGGTGCGCCAGTCCCTGCGTACCAAGACCAGCTGGCCCATCACGGCCCAGGCCGGCGAGTTGAGCCAGGCCGGACAGCTGCTGGACATCAGCCTGCAGGGCGCCATGATCAGCACCCCGGCGCAGATCGCCGCCGTGGGCAAGGCCATGACGCTGACCATCCATTGTGTGGTCGAGGGCGAGTCCAGCACCCTGGCACTCAAGGCTTCGGTCTGCCACAGCCACCGGGGCCCGGAGGGCGAGGCCCATTTCACGGGCATGGCTTTCCACGGCCTGAGCCAGCAGGACAAGCTGGTCCTGCACTACCTTACCAAGACACCGCGGGCCTGAGCCCCGGCAACGGGGCGGCCATGCCCTTGTTTCCTGTAGGTTTATGGGTCCCACGGGGCCTGGCGGGCAGTGTCATCCCTTAGATTCGATCGACACGCTTGAAGGGCCGTCCATGAACCAAGCCGTCGTCACCAGCTACGACCACACCTACGTCGCGCTCTCCTTCCTGATCTCCTTTCTCGGCTCGCTGGTCGCACTGACCTCGGCCCGCCGCATCATCGGCCCGAACGGCCGCATCAACCATTTCGATCTGCTGGCCTCCACCCTGGCCCTGGGCGGCATCGGTGTCTGGACCATGCATTTCACCGGCATGGCCGCGCTGAAGATGATGGACCTGCACGTGGGCTATGCCATGACCGAGACCCTGCTCTCCCTGCTGGTCGTCTGCCTCGCCACGGGCTTCGGCCTGTCCCATGTGGCCCGCGACCCGTCCAGCAAGGCCCGCCTGCTGACAGCCGGCGCCGCCCTGGGGCTGGGCGTGGGCGTCATGCACTACCTGGGCATGTACGGCATGCGCTTTGGCGGCTATATCAGCTGGTCCTTCGGGCTGGTGGTCGTCTCCATCCTGATCGCCGTCGTGGCGGCCACCGCCGCCCTTTGGCTGGCCATCAACACCAAGCCCCTGGCGCTGCGCCTGCTGGCGGCCGTGATCATGGCGGTAGCCGTCTGTGCCATGCACTACACCGGCATGGCCGCGGCCGACTTCGTCTGCACCACCCCCGACCGGCAGGCCGCCCCCCGCGGTTTCGGCGTCATCATCTCCGGCGACCTGCCCGAACTGGTGCTGGTCCTTGCCGTCGGTATCGCCCTGGTGCTCTGCGTCGACCTGCTCACGCAGAAACTGTTGCGCCGATCTGCACGGAAAGGCTGAGGAAGCCGGGGCCGGGCTTCATGCAGGCCTGAGGTGGGCAGGAGTTCCGGGATAATTCCCGGCATGAACCCCTTGCTCCAGAGACTGCAGCCCTACCCCTTCGAGCGGCTGCGACAGCTTTTTGCCGGCATCAGCCCCAACCCTGCCTACCGTCCCATCAGCCTGGGCATCGGCGAGCCCAAGCACGCCACGCCCGACTTCATCAAGCAAGCCCTGACCGCAGCCCTGGACACCGGCCTGACCGGCTACCCCCCGACCGCGGGTGAACCGGCGCTCAGGGAGGCCATGGCAGGCTGGCTGCAGCGCCGTTATGGCGTCACGGTCAACCCGGCCACCCAGGTGTTGCCGGTCAATGGCACACGCGAGGCGCTGTTCGCGCTCACACAGACCGTGGTCGACGGCAGCCAAGCCGGTGCCGTGGTGCTCTGTCCCAACCCCTTCTATCAAATCTACGAAGGCGGTGCGCTGCTCGCAGGTGCAGAGCCGTATTACGTGCCCAGCGACCCCGCGCGCAATTTTGCCGTGGACTGGGACAGCGTGCCCGCCGAGGTCTGGGCGCGCACCCAGCTGATCTTCGCCTGCTCCCCCGGCAACCCGACCGGCGCCGTGATGCCGCTGGACGAATGGAAAAAACTCTTCGAGCTCAGCGACCGCTACGGCTTCGTGATCGCCTCGGACGAGTGCTACAGCGAGATCTACTTCCGCGACGAGCCCCCCCTGGGCGGGCTGGAAGCCGCCGTCAAACTGGGACGCAGCGATTTCAGGAACCTGATCGCCCTGACCAGCCTGTCCAAGCGCAGCAATGTGCCGGGCATGCGCAGCGGTTTCGTGGCCGGCGACACGGCCATCATGAAGGCCTTCCTGCTGTACCGTACCTACCATGGCAGCGCCATGAGCCATGTGGTGCAGGCGGCCAGCATCGCCGCCTGGAATGACGAAGAACACGTCATCGAGAACCGCAACCAGTACCGCACCAAATTCGCCCAGGTCACGCCCATGCTGAGCCCGGTGCTGGACGTGGCCCTGCCCGATGCCGCCTTCTACCTTTGGGCCGGCGTTCAGGGCAGCGACACCGATTTCGCACGCGATCTCTACGCTCTTTACAATGTCACTGTTTTGCCCGGCAGCTATCTGGCGCGCGAAGCCCGCGGTTTCAACCCCGGCGCCGGGCGGGTACGCATGGCGCTGGTGGCCGAAACCGCCGAATGCGCGGAAGCCGCCGAACGCATCGTCCAGTTTGTCAAATCCAGAACTTGAACCCCTGCGGGACAGACAGCCAGCGCTGTCCCCGACTGATTAGGAAAAAACACAATGAGCCAGCAACTGCAACAGATCATCGACACCGCCTGGGACAACCGCGCCAACATCTCCGTCAAGTCCGCCCCCAAGGAAGTCGTCGAGGCCGTCGAGCACGTCATCACCGAACTGAACAAGGGCCGCCTGCGCGTGGCCACCCGCGAAGGCGTGGGCAAGTGGACGGTGCACCAGTGGATCAAGAAGGCCGTGCTGCTGTCCTTCCGCCTGAAGGACAACGAAGTCATCAAGGCCGGCGACCTGGGTTTCTACGACAAGGTGCAGACCAAGTTCGCCCATCTCTCCGCCGAGGAAATGGCCGCCACCGGCGTGCGCGTGGTGCCCCCGGCCGTTGCCCGCCGCGGCAGCTTTATTGCCAAGGGCGCCATCCTGATGCCCAGCTACGTGAACATCGGCGCCTACGTGGACGAGAACACCATGGTGGACACCTGGGCCACCGTGGGCTCCTGCGCCCAGATCGGCAAGAACGTGCACCTCTCGGGCGGTGTGGGCATCGGCGGCGTGCTGGAGCCCGTGCAGGCCGGCCCGACCATCATCGAGGACAACTGCTTCATCGGCGCGCGCTCAGAGATCGTCGAAGGCGTGGTGGTCGAGGAAAACTCTGTCATTTCCATGGGCGTGTACATCGGCCAGAGCACCAAGATCTATGACCGTGCCACGGGAGAAGTCCATTACGGCCGCGTGCCGGCCGGCTCGGTGGTGGTCTCGGGCAACCTGCCCAGCGCCGACGGCAAGTACAGCCTGTACTGCGCCGTGATCGTCAAGCGCGTGGACGCGCAGACCCGCTCCAAGACCAGCTTGAACGACCTGCTGCGCGACTGAAAATCACGCGCGGCAAGACGACCTCGACACCATACATGGGAGAGCAGAAATGAGCAGCACGATGGGCACGATGGAACGGATCCTGCGACTGATGTCCGAGAAAAAAGCCTCGGACATCTATCTGTCGGCCCACTCGCCTGCGCTGATCCGCATCAACGGGCAATGCGTGCCGATCAACAACCAGGCCCTGCCGCCTGATGCACCGCGCAACCTGCTGGCCGAAATCATCCCGGAAGAGCGCCTGGCCGAACTCGACGCCTACAGTGAACTCAACATGGGTTTCCCGCTGGCCGGCGTCGGGCGTTTCCGTCTGAGCGCCATGCGCCAGCGAGGTTCGATAGCCGCGGTGATCCGCTTCGTCTCGGGTGAGATCCCCACGCTGGGCTCGCTCTCGCTGCCCCCCATCCTGGGCGACCTCATCATGGAAAAGCGCGGCCTCATCCTCATGGTGGGCGCCACCGGCATGGGCAAGAGCACCACGCTGGCCGCCATGATCGACTACCGCAACGAGAACGCCTCGGGCCACATCCTCACCATCGAGGACCCGATCGAGTACCTGTTCAAGAACAAGCGCTCGGTGGTCAACCAGCGCGAGATCGGCGCCGACACCAAGAACCTGAGCACGGCCCTGCAGAATGCACTGCGCCAGGCCCCGGACGTGATCATGATCGGTGAAATCCGTGACCGCGAGACCATGTCCGCGGCCATCGCCTATGCCCAGTCCGGTCACCTCTGCCTGGCCACCATGCACGCCAACAACAGCTACCAGGCGCTCAACCGTATCCTGAGCTTCTACCCGGTGGAAGTGCGCCAGACCATGCTGGGCGACCTGTCCAGCGCGCTCAAGGCCATCGTCTCGCAGCGCCTGCTGCGCACCACCACGGGCAACCGTACCCCGGCGGTCGAAATCATGCTCAACACCAAGCTGATCTCGGATCTGATCGAAAAGGGCGACTTCTCCAGCATCAAGGAAGCCATGGAAAAGGCCATGGCCGAAGGTTCGCAGAACTTCGAACAGGACATCGCCCGCCTCATCACCGACGGCGTGGTCGACCGCAAGGAAGGCCTGGCCAACTCCGACTCGCCCACCAACCTCATGTGGCGCCTGCAGAACGACTTCAGCAAGCCGGCCCAGGCCGCGGCCGACGATCATGTGGACGACGAGCCGTCCTTCACCGAGATCACGCTGGACGTGAAGCATTGATGTCCCGTACCCTGCAACTGACCGAACAACTGATCGCGCGCGCCTCCGTCACCCCGGACGACGCCGGCTGCCAGGCCCTGCTGGCCGAGCGCCTGCAGCCGCTGGGTTTCACCTGCGAGACCATCGTCAGCGGCCCGGCCGACTTCCGTGTGACCAATCTCTGGGCCAAGCGCGTCGCACAGGCCGGCGCGCCGCTGCTGGCCTTTGCCGGCCACACCGACGTGGTCCCCACGGGACCGGTGGCGCAATGGCACCAGGACCCTTTCACGCCCACGCACCGCGATGGCAGGCTCTACGGCCGCGGCAGCAGCGACATGAAGGCCTCGATCGCCGCCTTTGTGGTCGCCGTGGAGGAGTTCCTCGCCAAACAGCCCCAGGCTCCGCTCAACCTCGCCCTGCTGCTCACCAGCGACGAGGAAGGTCCGGCCGTGGACGGTACGGTCAAGGTCTGTGACGCCCTGAAGGCCCGCGGTGAAAGGCTGGACTATTGCATCGTCGGCGAACCGACCTCGCTGCAGCGCACCGGCGACATGATCAAGAACGGCCGACGCGGCACCATGAGCGGCAAGCTCACGGTCAAGGGCGTGCAGGGCCACATCGCCTACCCGCACCTGGCCCGCAACCCCATCCACCAGTTCGCTCCGGTGCTGGCCGAGCTGACCGCCATCGAATGGGACCGGGGCAACGGTTTCTTCCCGCCCACGACCTGGCAGGTCAGCAATATTCACGGTGGCACCGGCGCCAGCAATATCATCCCCGGCAGCGTGGTGGTGGACTTCAATTTCCGCTTCTGCACCGAGTCCACGCCGCAAAGCCTGCAGCAGCGACTCACTGCCGTACTGGACAAGCACGAGCTGGAGTACGACCTCACCTGGACCATCGGCGGCCTGCCCTTCCTGACCACACCGGGCACCCTGGTCAACGCCGTGCGCGACGCCATCCGAACCGAAACCGGCATCGAGACCGAGCTGTCCACCAGTGGTGGCACCAGCGATGGACGCTTCATCGCCCAGATCTGCCCGCAGGTCATCGAGCTGGGGCCCACCAACGCCACCATCCACAAGATCGACGAATACGTACCGGTGGCCGACATCGAGCCGCTCAAGAACATCTACCGGCGCGTGCTGGAAAAGCTCGCGTCATGAGCCAGCCCACCACGCCGGCACCGACCGTGATCAGCTTGATCGAGGCCGGCGCAGAGCAGCTCAGCGCCGCAGGCGTGGCCTATGGTCACGGCACCAGCAATGCCTTTGACGAGGCCGCCTGGCTGGTGCTCTGGCGGCTGGGCCTGCCGCTCGACGAGCTCGACGCCGTGGCGGAGCGCCCGGTCACGCCGGAGGAGCAGGCCAGGATCGCTGACCTGCTGCAAGAGCGCATCAGCACACGCAAGCCCGCCGCCTACCTGACCCGCGAGGCCTGGTTGCAGGGTGTGCCCTTCTACGTGGACGAGCGGGCCATCGTGCCGCGCAGCTTCATCGCCGAGCTGCTGGCCAACGGCAACATCGATGCCTGGCTGGGCCTGCACACGCATCGCGTGCTGGACCTGTGCACCGGCAACGGCAGCCTGGCCGTGCTGGCCGCCCTGGCCTGGCCCGAAGTCACGGTGGACGCTGCCGACCTCTCGGATGACGCCCTGGCCGTGGCCCGCATCAACGTCGACAAACACGGCCTGCAGGACCGCATCACCCTGCTGCGCTCCGACGGGCTGGCCCAGGTGCAGGGCCCTTACGACCTGATCCTGTGCAACCCGCCTTACGTGAACGCACAGAGCATGGCCGCCCTGCCGGCGGAATACCGCGCCGAACCCGAGCTGGCCCTGGCCGGGGGCGCCGATGGCATGGATTTCATCCGCCGCCTGCTGGCCGAAGCTCCGGCGCAGATGAACGAACACGCCGTGCTGGTGCTGGAGATCGGCAATGAGCGCGAGCACTTCGAGGCGGCTTACCCGCGCCTGGAAGCTGCCTGGCTGGAAACAAGTGCAGGCGACGAACAAGTCCTGCTGATAACGCGCGAAGCGCTGCTGAAAAAATGATCACCTTGAAGAATGTCACCCTGCGCCGCGGCGCCAGGGTGTTGCTGGATGCTGCTTCCGTCACCGTCAACCCCGGCGAAAAAGTCGGACTGGTAGGTCGCAACGGTGCCGGCAAATCCACCCTGTTCGCCCTGCTCAACGGCACCCTGCACGAGGACAGCGGCGACTGCAACATCCCGGCCCAGTGGCGCCTGGCCCAGGTGGCCCAGGACATGCCCGAAACCAGCGAGTCCGCCACCGACTTCGTGATCGCGGGTGACACCCGCTTGGTTGCGGCCCAGGCCGAAGTTGCTGCGGCCGAGGCCACGGACGATGGCGAACGCATGGGGCACGCCTATATGGAGCTGCACGACGCCGGCGCGCACGATGCCTCGTCCCGCGCGCAGGCGCTGATCCTTGGCCTGGGCTTCCGGACCACGGAACTCGACAAACCCGTCAACAGTTTTTCCGGCGGCTGGCGCATGCGCCTGCAACTGGCACGCGCACTGATGTGCCCCTCCGACCTGCTGCTGCTGGACGAACCCACCAACCACCTGGACCTGGACGCCCTGGTCTGGCTGGAAGCCTGGCTGCAGCGTTACACCGGCACCATGCTGGTCATCAGCCACGACCGCGAATTCCTGGATGCCGTGACCAATGTCACCGTGCACATCGAGACGGCCAAGCTCAACCGCTACGGCGGCAACTACACCAAGTTCGAGGACATGCGGGCCGAGAAGATGGAACTGCAGCAGGCCTCCTACGCCAAGCAGCAGGAGAAGATCGCCCACCTCAAGAAGTTCATCGACCGCTTCAAGGCCCAGGCCAGCAAGGCCAAGCAGGCCCAGAGCAGGGTCAAGGCCCTGGACCGCATGGAGAAGATCGGCCCCCTGCTGGCCGAGGCCGAGTTCACCTTCGAGTTCAAGGAACCGGCCAACCTGCCCAACCCCATGCTGTCCATGCAGGGCATCGATTTCGGCTACCCGCCGCCCGAAGACGCACCGGCCGGCACGCCACCCACGGTGATCGTGAAGAACGTCAGCAAGTCGGTGCTGGCCGGCCAGCGCATCGGCATCCTGGGCGCCAACGGCCAGGGCAAATCCACCGTGGTCAAGACCATTGCACGCGATCTGGCCCCCCTGGCGGGCGAGATCATCGAAGGCAAGGGTCTGTCCATCGGCTACTTTGCCCAGCAGGAACTGGATGTGCTGCGCCCGCAGGACACGCCGCTGGAACACATGATCTGGCTGGTCAAGGACACCACGGCCCGCGGCGCACTCAGCGGCCAGGCCACGCGCGAGCAGGACCTGCGCAGCTTCCTGGGCAGCTTCAACTTCACGGGCGACCAGGTCAAGCAGACCGTGGGCACCATGAGCGGTGGCGAGAAGGCGCGCCTGGTGCTGTGCATGCTGGTCTGGCAGCGCCCCAACCTGCTGCTGCTGGACGAGCCCACCAACCACCTGGACCTGGCCACACGTGAGGCCCTGGGCATGGCGCTCAACGAATTCGAAGGCACGGTGATGCTGGTCAGCCACGACCGCGCCCTGCTGCGTGCGGTGTGCGACGAGTTCTGGCTGGTCTCACGCGGTGGTATCAGCCCCTTCGACGGCGACCTCGACGATTACCAGCGCTACCTGCTGGACGAGGCCAAGCGCCAGCGTGAAGCGCTCAAGGAAGCCAATGCGGCGGCGTCCGCGGCAGCCAGTGCGCCACCGCCTCCGGTGGTGGTGGCCGAACCGGTACGCCCGCGCCGCGAAGACAACCGCAGCCGTCAGTTGCGCAAGGAATACGAGTTGTGCGAAGCCCGCATGGCTGAACTGGGCCAGGAAAAAGCCACGCTGGAGGAGAGACTCTCCGGTGAGCCCGGCATCGACGAGATCAATGAACTCGGCAAGCGCCTGGGCGCACTGCAGGACGAACTCGACCAGCTCGAGGAACGCTGGCTGGAACTGGGCAGCACGTTGGACGCAGCCTAGTCCGCAGCACGCGCAGGTGCCTGCTGCATCTGCTGCATGGACTCGCCGACCTTCTGCTGCACCTGTTCCATGGTCTTCTTACCCTGCTCGAGCTCCAGCTTCTTGGCGGCCCCTGCAGTGGCGGCCGTGGTCGCCGTCTCGGCGCCGCAGCCCGTCAGGACCAGCGCCGACAGCACGATGATGGATGTTCTGGACATGCTTGTTTCTCCGGTGTGATGCGGACGTGAAAAACTGCATTCTGGCCCCTGGTCCATCTGGAAAACGGCTACTTTTTATGTGATAATCGAGGTCTGGGTTCTTAGCTCAGTTGGTAGAGCAGCGGACTCTTAATCCGTAGGTCGAGTGTTCGAGTCACTCAGGACCCACCAGATCAAAAAGGGATCTGACCACAAGGTCAGATCCCTTTTTTCTTGCCTACTCCAAACGCACACAGACAAGAAAAAAGGCCTTGCATTGCTGCAAGGCCTTTTGATTTGGCTCCTCGACCTGGGCTCGAACCAGGGACCTACGGATTAACAGTCCGGCGCTCTACCGACTGAGCTATCGAGGAATATTCGGTACCGAATTGTACTTGGTAGGACGTGCGGGATTCGAACCTGCGACCAACGGATTAAAAGTCCGCTGCTCTACCAACTGAGCTAACGTCCCCCAGACCGGGACGCTTACGCTGACCCCGACAAGCCTTCAATTATAGCGTGGTTTTCCTGCGCTCTTCAAATGCGCTTCACGATTTCATTGAGCACCCAGCCCGCCGCGCACTGCCCGAAAGTGGCCGTGACGGCCACCTGCGAACCGTAGCCGCTGCAGTTGAGCGAGCCATCTCCCTCGACGGCGCAGGAGGCGTCAGGGCCCTGCACGGCCTCGCGGCTGAAGACGCAGGCCACACCCATCTTGCGACCCTCCCGCGCTGCCCCATGCTCCTTGCGCAGGCGATAACGCAGTTGCGCCAGCAGCGGGTCGTGCGTGACGCGGCCCAGGTCTTCGATGTCCACCGCATGCGCCAGGCGCTTGCCACCGGCCGCCCCTGCACTGATGAAAACCGCTTTGTTCCCGAGCGCCCAGGCCGCCATGGCGGTCTTGGCGCGCACCTGGTCGCAGGCATCGATGACGGCATCCACGCCGGCCGGCAGCAAGGCGGGCCAATTGCCGGGCTCCACGAACTCTTCAATGCCCTGCACCAGGCAGTCGGGATTGATCTGGGCGATGCGGTCACGCATGGCCCGCACCTTGGCCTGGCCCAGTGTGGTCTCCAGGGCATGGACCTGGCGGTTGATATTGGATTCGGCCACGTGGTCCAGGTCGATCAGGGTGAGCTGCCCCACGCCGCTGCGGGCCAGGGCTTCCGCGGACCAGGAACCGACCCCACCCACGCCCACCACGACCACATGGGCCACACGGATGCGCTGGGCGCCAGCCACGCCGTAGAGACGGGCCAAGCCGCCAAAACGGCGCTCGACGTCCATGGTGACAGTCGTCACGTCAGGCCATGCGCTCCAGGCGCCACATCTGGTACCTGAAACCCAGCACGGCACCAGCGACGATGGCCGCAAAGGCCACCAGGCTGTTGAGCCCCAGCGTGGACAGGCCGGTCAGGCCCTGCCCTATGGTGCAGCCCATGGCGGTGACGCCACCCACCCCCATGAGCAGGGCGCCCACCAGGTGGTTGGCCACGTCCTCTGTGCTGCCGAAGCCTTCCCAACGGAAGCTGCGGCTCCACAGGGCCATGAGGGCGGAGCCGACGATGACACCGAAGACGGAGACGATGCCCAGCGTGAGCACCTTGCTCTTGTCGCTGTAGAACAGGAGCCAGTCCAGCATATAGGACACCGGTGCCACGAAACTCAGTGCTTCGGCACGGCCTGAATTGGTGGCGAGAAAGACCTCTTCCAGGGTCTGCGGGTGCTCGGCCACGTGGCCCAGGGAGCCGCTGACCCACCACATCGCGACGATGATGCCGCCTACGCCCAGGCCGGCCAGCAGGTTGTCAAAACTCAGGAACTGTTCGCCACGCAGGGCCCAGACAATAAGGCCTGCGCCCAGACCAAGCCCCAGCAGCAGACCGGCCAGCGCGGGGGTGAGGCCCAGGGAGGAAGCCGACAGATAGGACAGATTGGCCGGGCCGGCAAAGTCGATCGTGATGCGGTCCACGGTTGCCACGCGCAGCACGGCGGTGATGCCCTTCATGGTGGCGAAACCCGCCAGGCCCATGACCAGCAGGACCACCAGGGACTTGAGGTTGCCCGCACCCACGCGCACCAGGGTCTTGCTACCGCAGCCCGAGGCCAGCACCATGCCGAAGCCGAACAGGGCACCGCCAACGGCAGCCGAGAACCAGAGCCAGCGGTTGCCGCCGTGCAGGGTCTTGGCCGGGTCGATCAGGCCGGTGTAGGCCAGCAGGGCAAAACCCGCCATGGCCACGCCGATGGCCAGGCCCCATTGGCGCATGCGCGTCCAGTCGCCCATGTTGACCACATCGGCGACGGCGCCCATGGTGCAGAAATGGGTGCGCTGCGCGATGGCGCCGAAGAGCAGGGAGAGAAAAAAGGAGGCGCTCAACACCAGGGTGTTGAGCGCGGAGATGTCGGGGGTTTGCATCCCCGGATTTTAGGGCACCCGGCCTACTTCAGCTTCGGCAGGCGCTGCTTGGCCGCGGCGGCGGCCTCGGACTGCGGATAGGCCTTGATCAGGTCTTCCAGCGTCTTGCGCGCCGCCTTGGTGTCCTTGAGCTCGACCTGGCAGTTGGCGATGGACAGGACCGCCTCGGGGCCACGCAGGTGGTCCGGTGCCTGGGTCAGCAGATTGCGGAAGTTCTGGATGGCCACCTGGTAGTCACGCGTGGCGTACTGGGCATTGCCCAGCCAGAAGAAGGACGAGGGTGCGTAACCGCTGCTGGGGTAGCGCCTGAGAAAATCGACAAAGGCGGACTGCGCAGCAACGAAGTCGCCTTTGCGGAAGACGCCCAGTGCGGCCTCGTAGTCGCGCTTCTCGGCCTGGTCGGCCAGGAACTCCCTGCCGTCCACCGTGACCTTGGCCGGCTCGAACTTGCGCAGGCGCTCGTCGACGCCACCCTGCAGATCCTTCTGCTGGCGCTGCAGCTCGGCCACGTCGCGCGTCAGCTGCTCGTTCTGACCGACCAGACGGGCCATGTCGGTGCGCAGGGTCTCTATCTGGGTCTGCAACTCCAGCAGGCTGCGGCGCAGCTGGGCGTTCTCTTCGGTGCTGCGGGTGACCTGCTCGGCCGAGCGCCTCTCGGTATCCTGACGCACGCTGTCCACGCGCTGACGCAGGTCGAGAATGGCGCGGCGTGCCTCTTCGTCATCGAAAAGGCCGGCCTGCGCGGCGCCGCAGGCACACAGCAGCAGGGCTGCCAGGCGAACTGTCTTGCTCATCGCAAAGTCACCAGCCTTCGATCAGCGGTAGCTGATCTCGGCGCGGCGGTTCTTGGACCAGGCGGCGTCATCATTGCCCTGCACAGCCGGCTTTTCCTTGCCGAAGCTCACGGCCTCGATCTGGCTGTCGGCCACTCCCAGCAGCACCAGGGCGCGGCGTACGGCTTCGGCGCGGCGCTGGCCCAGGGCCAGGTTGTACTCGCGACCACCGCGTTCGTCGGTGTGGCCTTCGATCACGACCTTGCGTTTGGCATCGCCCTTGATGTGGCGGGCATGGGCATCGATCAGGGTCTGGAACTCGGGCTTGATCACATAGCTGTCGTAGTCGAAAAACACCAGGCGCGAGACGTTGGCGATCGCCGCCTGCGAGGACCGGCCGTCATCAACAGGCGTGACCGAGGTCTTGGCCACGACGCTGTCGCCAGCATTGGCGCCCGTGCCGGTGGAACGGTCTTCGACCGGGGGGTTGTCCAGGTTCACGGACGAGCAAGCGGCCATCAGCAGGCTGACAGCGCCCAGCAGCGCGAGTTTCTTCATCGACATAGTTATTACTCCTGTGGTATCGATCGGTATCAATTGGATGGTTTCTGGAAAGGGCCCCAGTCGGGTTCCCGGATATCTCCGCCCTGCCCGGCCAGCCTGGCCTTGATTTTCCCATCCAGCGTGGTGGTCATCAGGGCTTCGCGCTCCTGCTGCTTGGTCGCATAGAGGAGCAGGCGGCCGTTGGGGGAAAAGCTCGGGTTCTCGTCGGCACTGGTTTCGGTCAAGGCGCTGAGATTGCCCGTAGCCAACTCCATCACGTGCAGCTTGAAGGCGCCGCTTACCCGGGAAATATAAGCGAGCCAGCGACCGTCGGGGCTCAAGGCGGGGGAAATGTTGTAAGTTCCGGTAAACGTCACGCGTTCGGGATTGCCACCGCTGGCAGGCATGCGGTAGATCTGCGGACTGCCTCCGCGGTCGCTGACGAAATAGATGAACTTGCCGTCGTGTGAAAAGATCGGCTCGGTGTCGATGCTGGAGGATTGGGTCAGGCGACGCGGCTCCGCGCCGACGGTGGCCACATCCAGCGTGTAGAGCTGCGAGCCGCCGTCACGGCTCAACGTCACGGCCAGGCTACGCCCATCCGGCGACCAGGCCGGCGCGCTGTTGGAGCCCCGGAAATTGGCCACCAGGCGGCGCTTGCCGCTGGCCACGTCGTGGATGTAGACCACCGGCTTGCGCGACTCGAAGGAGACGTAGGCCAGTTGCCGGCCATCGGTGGACCAGCTGGGGGAGATGATGGGTTCGGGGCTGCTCAGCGCGGGCTGGGCGCCCTCGCCGTCGGCGTCGGCCACCCAGAGGTTGTAGCGCTGATCGGCCTTGGTGACATAGGCGATGCGGGTCGAAAACACGCCCTTGTCGCCGGTCAGCTTCTCGTAGACGAAATCGGCGATGCGGTGCGCAGCCAGACGCAGGTCGGCCTGGCTGATGGCATAACTCTGGCCACCCAGGTCACGCCCGGCCACCACGTCCCAGAGGCGGAAACGCACGTCATAACGGCCGTCGGCCAGGCGGGAGATGCTGCCGGCCACCAGGGAATCGGCACCACTCTGGCGCCAGGGCACCAGGTCCGGACGGGCATTCTCGTCCAAGGGGCCGGAGCGGGCCGCCACGCTGCGGAACTGTCCGCTGCGTTCCAGATCGGCCTGCACGATGACGCTGATCTTCTGGGGCGAGGCGTCCTCGCCGCGGAAGGGCGCAAAGGCGATCGGCAGCTGCGTCAGGCCGACGCCGGACACCTCGACCCGGAACTGGGCGCAGGCCGGCCATGCGGCCAGCAGCATCATCAAAGTCAACAGGTATCGTCTCATCATTTTTTGCATTATCCCAGCCTCGTCACCACAACATCGTCATCCGGGCGGGCCTGAGCATAACCCGAAGCCGCACGCACGATATCCGACCGGGCCCGCTCGCGCACCGTGCGGGCATTCTGCGACTCCTGGCCGCGGGCGGCCTCCTTGTGCCAGAGGTGAAAGACCTCGGTGGCGCAAAAGCCGTTCTTGCGCGCCACGCCAGCATGGTGCAGGCGCAGCACGAAATCGGCATCCTCATGCCCCCAGCCGACGAAGGATTCGTCGAAGCCATCGATGCGTTCATAGTCGCTACGCCTGACACCCATATTGCAGCTGCGTATGCCCTTCCAGTAGAACTCGCGGCGCACACGGCCGCGCCAGTCTGGCAGGCGCAGCAGATGGGTGAGCTTGCTCGCATGGCCGCGCAGGCGCTGCCCCAGCCAGTAGAGCGCGCTGCGGCCGCAGATCTGTTCGGTGCCTGCCACCACACGCTGCGTGAATTCGGGCGACAGCAGCACACGACTGCCATTGACGAAATGCCCCGGTGCGGCCAGCTGCTTGTGACGGGTTATGAAATCCACCTCGGGCACGCAGTCACCGTCCAGGAAGATCAGGTAGGCGTTGCGGGCGGCAGCCACGCCCCGGTTGCGCACCTTGGAAGCAGTGAAACCGGCGTCGGGATGCCAGACATGGATCAGGTGCAGCTCACGGGCCACCGGGGCCTCGAGGATGGCGCGGCGATGCTCTTCACGCGAACCGTCGTCGGCCACAATCACCTCGAAATTCCGGTCGGTCTGCCGTGCCAGCCCCTGCAGCACGGCCAGCAGGGCGTCACTGCGGTTATAGGTCGTGATGACCACGGAAACGGGCTCGGAGGGGTTCATTTTGAACTAGACTACACGGCTGATACCCGCCTGTGCCATACGGGCGGGCCGCCGAATACTACCACCCCTCGATGAGCCAAATTTCCGTCTATATCATCGCCTACAACGAGGCCGAAAAGGTCGCGGCCACCATCGAGAGCGCGAAGTGGGCGGACGAGATCATCGTGGTCGACTCCCACAGCACGGACGGCACACAGGACATCGCCACTCGCCTGGGCGCGCGCGTCGTGCAGGTCGACTTCAAGGGTTTCGGCGACCTGCGCAACCAGGCCATCGCGGCCTGCACGCACGAATGGATCTTCAGCATCGACGCCGATGAACGCTGCACGCCCGAAGTGGCAGCCGAGGTGCGTGCCATCGCCAGCAAGCCGGAGTCCCTGGACGTCTGGCGCGTGCCGCGACGCAACTACTTCATGGGCCGCTGGATCAGGCATTCCGGCTGGTACCCCAACTTCCGCCAGCCGCAGTTTTTCCGCAAGGGCAGGATGAGCTACGACCTCAAGCCGGTGCACGAGGGCTATGTGCTGCACACCGACCGGCCCGTGGGCACGCTGAAGAACGTGATCTGGCAGTTCCCCTTCAAGAACATGGCCGAGGTCATGCACAAGGCGAACCGCTATTCGAGCCTGGGGGCCGAGAAGATCGTGCACAAGCGCATCTCCATGGGCTCGGCCCTGGCGCATGGCATCTGGTCCTTCGTCAAGCACTACGTCTTCAAGCTGGGCTTTCTGGATGGCTGGGCCGGCTTC
Organism: Hylemonella sp.; assembly: GCA_040376915.1. Taxonomy (GTDB): domain Bacteria; phylum Pseudomonadota; class Gammaproteobacteria; order Burkholderiales; family Burkholderiaceae_C; genus Hylemonella. The sequence continues at coordinate 32,799 of JBEIPS010000011.1, read as the reverse complement.
ATGATCGCCCTGGGCAACTTCGAGGGCACCTTCTACCGCTATGTGAAGGCGCTGGAAATGCAGAAGGGCGAAGCCTGGAAGGCGCCCAAGTCGCAAGCCGGCGCTCCCCCCTGATGACGTCGAACAACCGCTCCCTCTACCTGCGGCTGCTGTCCTATGTACGGCCGTACTGGAAGGCGTTTGCACTGGCCGTGGTCGGCATGGTGGCAACCGCGGCGGCCGAGCCGGTCTTCCCGGCCATCATGAAGTACCTGCTGGACAAGGGCTTCCAGACCGACGACCCGCGCATGGTCTGGCTGATCCCGACGGGCATCGTGCTGCTCTTTATGGTGCGCAGCGTCTTTGTCTACCTCACAGGCTACCTGATGATGTGGATCTCCAGCCGCGTGGTCACCGACCTGCGGCGTGCCATGTTTGCCAAGCTGATCACCCTGCCGACGCAGCACTTCGACCAGCATTCGGCCGGCCAGCTGATCTCGCGACTGGTCTACGACGTCAGCCATGTCTCAGAAGCGGCGACCAGCGCCCTGGTCACGGTGGTGCGCGAATCCCTCACGGCGATCGCCCTTCTGGCCTATCTGCTTTACCTGGACTGGAAGCTGACACTCATCACACTCGCGATCGGCCCCGTCATTGCCTACACCGTGAAATCCTTCGGCAAGCGCATGCGCGCGGCCAGCCAGAAGAGCATGTTATCGATGCGCCTGATCTCCCACACCATCGAGGAGACGGTCAAGGCGCAGAAAGTGGTCAAGATCTTCGGCGGGCAAGCCCATCAGGTCGAGCGCTTCGGCGACGCGACCGAGCAGTTTCGCCGGGCCCAGATGCGCGAAGCCATACCCGCGTCAGGCACCACACCCATCACCCACATCGCGGCGGCGATCGCGGTCGCCGCCATCACCTACCTTGCGTTGAGCCAGACCACGGGCCAGGCCGGTGCTTCCGCGGGCGGCTTTGTTTCTTTCATCACGGCCATGCTGCTGTTGATTGCGCCGCTCAAGCAGCTCACAACCGTCAGTACCACCCTGCAGAAAGGGCTGGCGGCTGCGGAAAGCGTCTTTGATCTGCTGGACACGCCACAGGAAGCCGATGGCGGCACGCGCGCGCTGGGCCAGGCACGCGGCGACCTCACCTTCGAGCAGGTCAGCTTTTCTTATCCCGGAGCGGAACGCCTTGCGCTGAGGGACATCAGCTTTCATGCGACGGCAGGACAAAGCGTCGCCCTCGTCGGAGCCTCCGGGGGCGGCAAGACCACCATCAGCGCGCTGATTCCACGCTTCTATCCCGCCAGCGGTGGCAGGATCCTCGTGGACGGAATCGACATACAGGACCTCACCCTGGTGAGCCTGCGCCAGAACATCGCCCTCGTGAGCCAGGATGTGGTCCTGTTCAACGACACGGTGGAAGCCAATATCGCCTTTGGCACCCTGGGCACCCACAGCCGCGCCGATGTGATCAAGGCTGCGCGCGCGGCCTACGCCTGGGAATTCATCGAGCAACTCCCGCAAGGCCTGGACACCATGATCGGCGAGAACGGTGCCCGCCTCTCGGGCGGCCAGCGCCAGCGCATCGCCATTGCACGGGCCCTGCTGAAGAATGCCCCCATCCTGATCCTGGACGAGGCAACCTCGGCCCTGGACACCGAATCAGAGCGCCAGGTACAGGCCGCCCTGGCGGTGCTGATGAAAGACCGTACCACCCTGGTCATCGCCCACCGCCTGAGCACCATCGAACATGCCGACCGCATCCTTGTGCTGGAACAGGGTCGCATCGTGGAAAGCGGTACGCACGCCGACTTGCTGGCAAGTGGTGGCTACTACGCCAACCTCACCCGGGTACAGACATGAGCATCCCTATCCTGATGTACCACCAGATCGACGTGCCGCCGCCCAGCGGCACGCCGCTGCGCGGTCTGGTTGTGTCACCCGGCTCGTTTGGGCGCCAGATGATGTTGCTCAGGCTGCTGGGATACCGTGGCCTGTCCATGCGTGATCTCGAGCCTTATCTCAAAGGCGATAAGCGGGGCAAGGTCGTCGGCATCACCTTTGATGACGGTTATCAGAACAACCTGCACAACGCCCTGCCGATACTGAGGAAGTTCGGTTTCACCGCCACCTGCTACGCCGTGAGCAGCATGATCGGTGGCACCAACAGCTGGGACCAGGGCCTGGTTGCCGAAAAACCCCTGATGAGCGAATCCGACTGGCGGGCCTGGCTGGCCGGTGGCATGGACATCGGCTCCCATACCAAGACCCATGCCGACCTGAACCAGTCGAGCGCCGAGCAGGCGCGCGAACAGATCACCGGATCGAAACGCGAACTTGAAGAAGCGCTGGGCTGCGAGGTACGCCATTTCTGCTACCCCTACGGCCGCTTCAATGCCGAACACAGCCGCATGGCGCAGGAAGCCGGCTATGTGACAGCCACCACGACACGCCGTGGCCGGGTCCGTGCGGGTGATGACTTGATGACCCTGCGGCGCGTGCTGGTGGCGCAGGCAACGCATCTGGTGCACTTCGCTCTGAAAATACTCACTCAATATGAGGATCGTCGTGGCTGACTTATCTACCAACCTCTACGCCGAAAAGACCCAAGAGTACTTTTCTCGGGCTCGAACGGAAATAGCCCCACTTCTTCCTGAACGTCCAGAATCTCCTCTGCGTGTGCTCGAAATCGGATGTTCCGAAGGCCATACTCTGGAGTGGCTCAAGAGCACGGGCATCAGCAATTGGACCGCCGGTGTCGAGCCATATGCCGAACTCCGTGCCAAACCTGGCGCCATTGATCAGTTCTTCAAGTTGGACATAGAGAAGACTGCGCTTGATCTCCCGTCTGCCTCAATTGACATGATCCTGTGCCTGGACGTCCTTGAGCATCTGGTCAACCCGTGGGATACCATGCGCAGACTTGATTCACTGTTAAAACCAGGGGGCCTGTGGATCATAAGCGTCCCTAACATCAGGAATTACCACATCCTCCTGGACCTGGCGTTCAGCGGAAGATTTGCCTACACCGACTCAGGCATCCTGGACCGCACACACCTTCGCTTCTTCACACGGGAGTCTGCCGGAGAGCTTATTGAATGCAGCGGCGCTCGACATACCAAGACGATTACCGACGACGCGTCGCGATGGCAGAAAAAACTGCTGCGGATGCTGGGGCTGGGGGATTTAATTGCGAAGCAGTTCATCTTGTCAGCAAGAAAACCCGTTGCGTCCACCAAACCGTCCATCTGAGATAGCCAAGCGATGGATTCCACTGTCGTACTTTATTGCAAGAGCTACAGGACCGATCTCAAACGTACTTGCAGATTGGCGCAAAGCATCGTCAATTTCAATACGGAGAAAATCCCGTTCTACGTCTCAACGCCAAGAGAAGATTTCGACCTGTTCAGGGAACATTTGTCGGGCCTGAACGTCAATCTCATTGACGACGACTCGATCATTCGTGCGAACCCTGGAATTGATGCCCAGAAACTCGCACGGCTCCCGGGTGGACAATCGCAACAGATCATTAAATCTGAATTTTGGCGCCTGGGCCTCTCAGATAGCTACGTCTGTCTCGACTCAGATTCATTCTTCATCCGCCCGTTCGACAAGCGGGAATTCCTTTCGGCTGACGGGACCCCATTCACCATCATCAATGAAGGTCATGACCTGCTTGATCTGTCTCTGAGAACAGGAAACACGAGCGTCATTGATGACTTTTTCCGAGAGTCCGAAAGTTTCAAGAAAATATTTGAAAGGATTGGCCCGTCGTATAGCTATGGTCCGAATCCGTTAATCTGGCATAGGGCTGTCTGGGAGAGTCTGGAAAAGAATTTCCTTGCCAAAAGGGGCATCAGTTTTCTTGAGGCGACGCTCATGAACGCTCTCGATGCCAATTGGTATGGCGAGGCTCTCCTGAAATACAAGGCCATCCCGATCATCCCGCGAGAGTCGCTTTTCAAGGTCTACCACTACGCATGGCAACTTGATCTCGACCGGAAAAACCGGGTCACTACCGATGAACTGACCAAGCTCTATTGTGGAGTCATCCACCAGTCCGCATGGGACCGGCAGATGGACTGGCCTCGCGAAGCCGGATCTCTGGGCTCGCGGATCGCACGTCGGCTGAAACGCCTGCTCGGCAGGATCTAGCCGGTCTGATCGGCCGCCCGGTTGCGCATGGCGAGCAGCGCATAAGTCAGCACAAAGCCCTGCATCTCGAACATGTGGTCCCGAAACACCGAGTCGGCCATGGCGCGCAGCATCCAGAAGCTGGACAGGGTCAGCAAGACCACCGCCCAGACATTGGGTTCCGTTTCCGTACGCAGGCGCCTGTACCCCCGAATGGCATAGTGCAACAGTACGGCCAGATAAAGCACCACTCCCAGCCAGCCTATCGCCAGAGCTGTGTCTAGCCAACCGTTGTGTGCATGCGCCATATTCAGCACCGGCGCCGGACACTCCTGGCGCAACAGCTTCTGGAATGCCTGCCTGGAGCCATCCAGCCCCCATGGATGCTTGAAGGACAGATCCAGCCCCGCCCGCAAGAGCACCATACGAGCACCGTCGGCGATGCGTACACTGTAGATGATGGCCTGCGCTTGCTCGCCGTCACCATAGCGGGCCAGGATATCGCCCTCGATCGAAGCCGTCCCTTCGCACTCGATCTGAATCGCATCTCCCATGAAGCCAGCCGCCAGTTGAGTGGCCATGTTTCCCCAACGCGGATCCATCTTCGCGGCAATACTGAAAACCGCACCACCGACCAATACCAGGATCACCAGGCTGCCCATGACATAACGGCGATGGCGATCACTTTGTGCCAGATAGGCCGTAGCAAAGACCAGCACTCCACCCAGCAGGGCAAAAACGAATCCTGCACGGGAACGTGCCAAGGCCGTGCAAACAAGTCCTCCGGCAATCAAGGCGATAGACCAGAACCTGTATTTTTTTCCTTGTGTCACCAGCACGGCGGTAAGCAAGACTGCGGCTTGACCTGCGGTGTACCCGAGATCTGCGTGATGCGTCTCCCGACCCCAGTACCCCCATGGAATCGCTTGGAGCTCCCACGCTTTCACAGCCGCCAGCACCAGATACACAATGACGCTCACGGAACTGATCAGCCCCAGATGGAAAGCCCCGCCCCATTTCCGATGGCGCAAAACCAGCGCCGTGCCGGCGCCTGCCAGCATGGCCAGGATGCCGCGGCCCCACTGCCCTTCCAGGCTTTGCAGCGCAACCAGATGATCATCCGCGATCACGGGGAAAATCAACAGGTAGGCCGCCCAGAGCAGAATGGGCAGGCCCAGGCGAAACTCGGAACGTATCTTCGGGAACTGCCAGCCCAGGCAGACCAGAAGAGCCAGGAGGGCAACATTGCGCAACGCAATGGTATCGGCCATGGGTAGCACAGCGAGATAGATCGCAGCGAAAAGGCCGGTCCAGACCGCCGGATCGGATAGGGACGCTTTCAGAGCGTGCGTGCGACTTTGTATTTCCATAACCATCTTTTGAAAAAGCTGCGTGGTGCATCGCCATCGAGGGCACCCTGACGCAGCTGCCGCCTGGCCTCCAGCACGGGATTCCAGAGGCCTTCCGTCTCCAGTGTCTTGTAAGCCTGCAGCACCGCCAGATTGCCCAGGCGGGTATGTTCGAAGCGTGCCTCCGGATGCTTGGACTTCAGCAGCTTCTTGTTGCGCTTGATCAGCGCCCGCGCGGCCGCACTGGCCTTGAACGTCGCACTGCCCACATGCAGGATGAACACGTCTTCCGTGATCATCTGCCGGTAGCCCGCTTTGGCCAGTCGCAGGCTGAAGTCGAAGTCCTCGTAATAACCCAGACCGAATGCCAGATCGAGGCCGCCGAGCCGGTCCCAGGCATCGCGGCGGATGGCGATGCAGAAGAAATCGCAGCGATAGGCAGGCATCAGCTGGTGTGTCGGGTTTTCGTTCAGCCATTGGCCGATCTGCAGCCAGGCTTCATGCGTGGCGCCAGGCTTCCACAGACGCTGGCCGTTGCCGGCGGCATTGGTCACGGGTCCGAGCATGGCCACGTCGGCCGGTGCCTCGCGCAACGTGCGCTTCAGCGCATCCAGCGTGCCCACCGGAAAGACGGTGTCGTTGTTGACCAGCAGCAACCACTGCCCGCTGGCCTGCGCCGCCCCCCAGTTCATGCCACCCGCGAACCCGCGATTGGATTCGCTCAGCAGGCATTTCACTTGGGGGTGGGCTGCACACCAGGCAGCGGTTTTTCCAGCTGAATCGTCGGGTGAGCCGTTGTCGACAACCAGGATCTCGATCTCCGCGTCATCGAACCAGGGCAGCAAAGACTCCAGGCAGGCGCGCGTGGTCACATCGAAGTTGCGAAAACCAAGAACGACCAGGGATAGCAATGGTGTCGTCACACCGGACTCCTCTTCAGATCGGTCGCCCAGCCCAGCAGACGTGCCACCGCGGCCTCTGTGGTGTAGGGACTGGCGAGCCCGTTGTCCGGCAGGCCCGCACCGCTCCAGCGGTCGAACAGCTGCGTCAGCCCGCGGGACAATTCAGTTGCGCCGGTCTCTGGCCCCTGCCCCGCCCCGCCCGTCTGCACGACCAGATGGCCGGCACCACGCAGCAGGCCAGCCATCTGCGGATTGCGGTGCACGGTGGCCAGAATGGGGCGCTGCATCCACAGGTATTCGTAAAGCTTGGAGGGAATGTACTCCTCGCAGATCGGCTCTTCGCCGTGCAGCAGCAGCAGCACGTCCACGCCGCGCATGCGACGCAGGATCTGTTCGCGGCCGGAGAGGCCCGTGGCGGGATCGGCTTCGATACGCCCCAGATGGCGCACGCAGGCCCGCACCGGTGACTGTGCGAGTTTCGCTGCCGACACGGCGTCCAGCGGACCGCCCGTGACCTGCAGTTCGGTGGCGGCCACCAGATCCGGGCGGCGTGCCTGCAAAACCTCCAGGGCTTCGATGAATGGCAGCAGGTTGCGCGTCGCTGAAAGCGAACCGAAATGGCCCACGATGAATTTCTTCCCCGGCGCATAGGGCGGCAGGCTCTGGAAAGGAGGGTCGATGCCGGGCAGCAGCATCTTGCCGCGCTCGCCCAGTTCTGGATGCCGTGCCCGGGCGCTGGCCAGGGCCTGCTCGGTGAACCAGATGGCCAGGTCGGCCTCGCGGCAGATCAGCGCCTCCACCCGCGCCTGCATCTTCTGTTGTGCTGTCTGCGGCGCGCTGCCGGGGGTGATGAAGGGATCATGCACCTCAGCCAGCCAGGGCGTGCCGGTGGCGCGCTTGAGCGCCCTGCCGGCCAGGTGGGCCCCAAAGGCGCCGCCCGTCGAGTAGATCAGATCGAAAGGCTGGCGACGGGCCAGCGCCCTGCCCTTCAGGAAGGCACTGAGCCACCAGGACCAGGAGCTTTCCACCGGGCGCAGCAGTTTCTCGATGATGAGTCCGGGCAGCAGCAGCAGCGAGGCCAGGGTCATCAGGCTGCGGTAGACGATGCGGTTCTCGAAGCGCCGGCGCAGCACATGCCGCAATTCGAAGCGCAGACCGGCCGGGCCTGCGGGCCAGAGCTGGTGGTGTTCCACCACCTGGTCCTTGCTGCCCGACACACCACTGAGCACCACCAGCTCGATGCCGGCCTGGCGCAGGTGCGGGAGCTTGTCGGTGATGGTCTGGCTGGCGGCCCGGCCGTCCATATTGAAGGCGTGGGCCAGGATGAGCCAGCGTTGCCGGGTCGGGTCGGTCATCGGGAAGTGGCGGCAGCCTGCTGGTAAAGCGCTTCGTATTGTAGGGCGGCACTCTCCCAAGTATGAGCCCGCGCGAACTCCAGCCCGTGATGGCGCAGCTGGTCGGCCAGTTCGGGCTGCTCGAGCACAGAGCGCAGCATCCCCGCCAGGAGCTGGGCGTCGCGCGGATCGTGCAGAAGAAGCGCCTCGTGCCGGTCCTGCAACTCGCGCGAGATGCCGCAATGCACCGGGCCGCTGACCACTACTGGCAGGCCGTGCGCCATGGCTTCGAGCACCACCATGGCAAAGCTGTCTTCCAGCGTGGGATGGGCCAGACAGTCGGCCGCACGGTAGGCAGGGTCCAGATCGTCCAGCGAACCCAGGAAGTGCACCCGGGTCGCCACGCCCAGTTTTTCGGCCTGTTCCCGGTAGCGGGCAATGGGTGCCGGATCGCCGACCACGGCCAGATGCACTTCGGGCGCCAGCTTGGCCAGCGCCTGCAGCAGCGCATCCAGCCCCTTGCGTTTGTAGTCGTTGGCCACGAAGAGCAACAGCGGCGCCTCGTGCGGCAGACCCAGTTGGCGGCGCGCCATGGTGCGCGTGATGGTGTCCTGCCGCAGATAGGTCCCCGGCGTGATGATGGCCAGGCGCTTGCGGCTGGCCGGGTAGGCCTGCTCGCACTCGAGCTTGAGTGTCTTGGACGTCGCCACGATGGCCCGGCCGGGTCTGCGCTTGAAGCGTGCACCCTCCAGGAAAATATAGCTGATCAGGCGCAGGCTCAGACACACCTTGAGCCAGCGCAAGGCGCGATCCAGGCCGCGGCGGCCATGCAGCAGGTTGTGGCGCAAGGGCCGCACATGCACGGTCTGCACCTGGCCGTGCCAGGTGTTCTCGTGCGAGTGCACCACGTCAAACCCCTTGCGGGTCTGCCACCAGGTGGCCATGGCAAACAGCAGCTGGTTGATCCAGCGGGGTTTCTTGCTCAGGCAGAAAACCGGGTGGTAGCTCACACCGGCCACCGGCTGGTTCGTTTCCTGTGCAAAGACATGGATCTCGTGCCGCGCGGCAAGCTGCTGGGTGATGGCCACCGAATAACTTTCGGCGCCGCCAGCCGATCTGGAAAACACGCGGTTGATGATGGCGATGCGCATGGCTCGAAGTTCCGGTTCAGAGCAGGACGATGTCGTACTGTTCCTGCCCCATGGCCGTCTCGCTCTGCAGCGAGATCGGTTTGCCGATGAAGTCGGAGAGGCCGGCCAGGTGCTGGCTTTCCTCGTCGAGCAGCAGCTCGATGACCTGGGGCGCGGCCACCACGCGGAACTCGCGCGGGTTGAACTGGCGCGCCTCGCGCAGGATCTCGCGCAGGATGTCGTAGGCCACGCTGCGCGGCGTCTTGACGATCCCCTTGCCCTCGCAGCTCGGGCACACCTCGCACAGCATGTGCGCCAGCGACTCGCGGGTGCGCTTGCGTGTCATCTCCAGCAGGCCCAGCTGCGAGAAGCCGCCCAGCATGGTCTTGACGCGGTCGCGGGCCAGCTGCTTGCGGAACTCGGCCAGCACCGCCTCGCGGTGGTCTTCGCGCGACATGTCGATGAAGTCGGCAATGATGATGCCGCCCAGGTTGCGCAGGCGCAGCTGGCGGGCGATGGCGCCCGCCGCCTCCAGATTGGTCTTGAAGATGGTGTCGTCGAAATTGCGCGCACCGACGAAGCCGCCGGTGTTGACGTCGATGGTGGTCAGCGCCTCGGTCTGGTCCACGATCAGGTAACCGCCGGACTTGAGCTCCACGCGCCGGCCCAGGGCCTTGCCAACCTCCTCGTCGATGCCGAAGAGGTCGAAGATGGGCCGCTCGCCCTTGTAATGCTGCAGCTTGGCCGCCGCGGCCGGCATGAACTCCATGCCGAAGGCATGCAGGGCCTCGAACTGCTCGCGTGAATCGACCTTGATGGTCACCGTGTGTTCGCTGACCAGATCGCGCAGGACGCGCTGCAGCAGGTTCAGGTCCAGGTGCAGCAGGGATTTGGGCGGCAGGCGCGTGGAAGCGTCCTTGATCCGCGTCCAGGTCTTGCGCAGATAGCTGATATCGTCGCCCAGCTCGGCGTCGCTGGAGTCCTCGCCATTGGTGCGCAGGATGAAACCGCCCCCCTGTTCGCCCACCAGTTTCTGCAGGCGCGTGCGCAATTCGTCGCGCTGCGCCAGCGGGATCTTCTGCGACACGCCGATGTGATCGTCCTGCGGCAGGAAGACCAGCAGACGCCCGGCGATGCTGATCTGGGTGGACAGGCGTGCGCCCTTGGTGCCTATCGGGTCCTTGATGACCTGCACCATCAGGGCCTGGCCCTCGAAAACCTGCTTCTCGATCGGCACCTGCGGCTGCGCGGCGCGCGAGGCGCTGAGCGACTCGCCCTCGGCCGGCGGGTGCCAGACATCGGCCACGTGCAGGAAGGCCGCGCGCTCCAGACCGATGTCGATGAAAGCCGACTGCATGCCCGGCAGCACGCGCGAGACCTTGCCCAGATAGATGTTGCCCACCAGGCCGCGCTCACAGGCGCGCTCCACGTGCAGTTCCTGCACGGCGGCGTTTTCCACCACGGCCACACGCGTCTCCTGCGGGGACCAGTTGACCAGGATGTCTTCTTGCATGGCTTTGTTGGTTCTAGATCTTGAAGCCGAAGGTATGCAGCAATTGTGCCGTCTCGTGCATGGGCAGTCCCATGATGCCAGAGTAGGACCCTGAAATATGCGAAATCCAGGCCGCCGCCCGGCCCTGCACCGCGTAGGCGCCGGCCTTGCCCATGGGCTCGCCGCTGGCCACATAAGCCGCGATCTGCTGACGGTTCATGGCGGCGAAGGTCACGCGCGAGGCGCTCAGCACCTGCACCCGGCGGCGCGGGGTGCCGATGGCCACGGCCGTCAGCACCCGGTGGCCGCGGCCCGCCAGTTCACCCAGCATGCGCCGGGCATCCGCCGCATCCGCGGGCTTGCCGTAGATGGCGCGGCCCAGGGCCACGGTGGTGTCCGAGCAGAGGATGGGTGCGGCAGGCAGGCCGCGACGCTTCAGGCGCGCCAGGGCTGCGTCCAGCTTGAGCTGGGTCACGCGCTGCACATAGGTCGCCGGCGCGTCGCTGGGCAGCACGGCCTCGATGCCCTCGGCGTCTTCGTCCGCACCGGGCAGCAGCAGTTCGTGACGCACGCCCAGTTGCTCGAGCAGCTGGCGGCGGCGCGGGCTTTGCGAAGCCAGATAGATAAATTCACTCACGATGGTAGGGATGGTTGGCGTTGATCGACCAGGCGCGATAGAGCTGCTCGACCAGCAGCACACGCACCATGGCGTGCGGCAGGGTCAGGTCGGAGAGGCGGATGCGTTCGTGCGCTGCCTGGCGAAAAGCCGGGTCCAGCCCGTCCGGGCCGCCGATGACCAGGGCCACGTCGTCCCCGCCCAGTTGCCAGTCCTTGAGCTTGCCGGCCAGGGCCACCGTGCTCAGGCTGGTGCCGCGTTCGTCCAGGGCGACGATGCGTGTGCCACGGGGAATCGCTTCCTCGATGCGCTTGCGCTCGGCAGCGTAGAGCTGTTCGACGGTCTTGGAAGCGCGCGGCTCGGTCTTGACGGCCTTGAGCTCAACCTTGAGTTCGGGGGGGAAACGCTTGGCGTAGTCGTCCCAGGCCGTCTGGGCCCAGTCGGGCACACGCTGGCCGACCGCGACGATCAGCAGCTTCACCGGGGCTTGCGGGTCGCCGCCTTCTTCGCCGGGGCCTGGGCAGCCCTGCTGGCCGGCTTGGCTACGGTCTTGGCCGCAGCCTTCTTGGCCGGCGCCGCCTTGCCCGCATTCACCTTGATGGTCTTCAGCGGGGCCTGGGCCGCGCTCTTCCTGGCCGGGGCCTTGGCCGTGCTCCTGCCGGCTGCGGACTTGGCCGGGGCCGTTTTCCTGGCTGCCGGCTTGCCGGCCGCCTTCTTGCGGTCGGCGGCCTTCTTCTCCTCGGCCTTCTTCAGCTGGGCACGCGAGGGGTAGGCCTCGGCCACACCCTGCTTGGCGGCGCTGGCGCGCTTGAGGCTGCCAGTCTTGGCCGGAGCGGCGGCCTTGGCCGGCGCCTTCTCGGCCACCTTGGCCGAGGGCCTGTCGGCACCGAACTTCAGGCGGATGGGCGTCTCGCCCCACAGGTCTTCCAGATGGTAGTACTGGCGGATGGCGGGCTGCATGATGTGCACCACGGCAGCGCCACAGTCCACGATGATCCACTCGCCATTTTCCTCACCCTCCATGCGCGGCTTGGCAAAACCGGCATCCCGCACGGCATCGCGCACGCTGGCCGCCAGCGCCTTGGTCTGGCGGTTGGAGGTGCCCGAGGCCACCACCACGCGCTCGAACAGCGCGGAGAGCTTCTCGGTATTGAACACCTGGATGTCCTGGGCCTTCACGTCCTCCAGGCCATCGACGATGGCGCGCTGGAGTTTCTGGGTGTCTTTCTTGGCGGCGGTTTCGGTGGTCATCAGAGGCTTTGGTAGAGGTGATTGTCTTCAATATAGCGCGCAACCGCAGGGCTGACCAGAGGGGCGATGCCCTGCCGGCTGGCGACGCGGGTGCGGATGCCGGTGGCGCTGATGTCCATGGCCGGCATCTGCAGCTTGCAAAAACGTCCGGCCATCTCGGGCGGCGGGACGAAGCGGGTAACCTGGCCGGTCAAAAGATCCCGGTCAGCTACACAAATTATAGCAAGACTCACAATCTCCTCCCAATGGCGCCAGCTTGGCAGCACATCGGCCTGGTCCTTGCCCATGACCAGGTAGAGCTCGGCCTGCGGATTTTCCGCATGCAGCTCGCGCAGGGTGTCCAGGGTGTAGGACGGGCCGGCCCGGCGGATTTCCCGGTCGTCCAGCCGCACCTGGGCCAGGCCCTCGAAAGCCAGCCGGCTCATGGCCAGGCGGTGCGAGGCCTGGGTCAGCGGCCGGCTCTTGTGCCAGGCCTGGCCGGTGGGCAGCACGCACAGGGCGTCCAGCTGGAGCCGCTCGATGGCGGCCTGGGCCAGGGCGCGGTGCGCCAGATGGGGCGGATCGAAGGCCCCGCCGAACATGCCGATTTTTTGAGGTGACACGGTCAAACCCAGTCGCGCCGCGGCAGGAAGCGGGTGTAGAGCTCGGCCTCGGGCGAGCCGGGGGCCGGCTGCTGCTGGTAGGCCCAGCTCACCAGCGGCGGCATGGACAGCAGGATGGACTCGGTGCGCCCGCCCGACTGCAGGCCGAAATGGGTGCCACGGTCCCAGACCAGGTTGAATTCGACGTAACGGCCCCGGCGGTAGAGCTGGAAAGCGCGCTCGCGCTCACCGTAGACCAGCTGCTGGCGACGTTCCACGATGGGCAGGTAGGCGGCCAGGAAGGCGTCCCCCACGGCACGCAGCATCGCAAAACTGCCCTCGAAGCCCAGTTCGGAAAAATCGTCGAAGAACACACCGCCAATACCGCGCTGTTCATTGCGGTGCTTGAGGAAGAAGTACTCGTCGCACCAGGTCTTGAAGCGCGGGTACTTGTCCTCGCCAAAGGGCTTGAGCGCATCACGGCAGACACGGTGGAAATGCACGGCGTCTTCCTCGAAGCCGTAATAGGGCGTGAGGTCCATGCCGCCGCCGAACCAGCAGACCTCCTGCCCGTCCTTGCCCTGGGCCGCCAGCATGCGCACGTTCATGTGCACGGTGGGCACATAGGGGTTGCGCGGGTGGAAGACCAGGGAGACACCCATGGCCTCAAAAGGCGCACCGGACAGTTCGGGGCGGTGCTGGGTGGCCGAGGGCGGCAGTTTCGGGCCACGCACGTGCGAGAAGCCGCAGCCGGCGCGCTCGAACACGGAGCCGTTTTCCAGGATCTTGGTCAGGCCCTTGCCCTGCAGCGGTTCACCCGGCTCCTTCTGCCAGACGTCAGCCAGGAAACTGCCGCTGTCGATCCCGGCGATGGCATCGGTGATGTGCTGCTGCAGGCCCTGCAGGTAGTGGCGCACGGAGTGGACGTTGGAGGCCGGGGTGGTCATGGTCTTACTTCACGATGGTTTCGCTGCGCGGCACCTTGGCGTCGAGCAGGCGGATGGGTGCGGCATTTTCGGGCCGGCAGCCGACAGCACCCTGCAGGGCCGCCGCGATGCGTGCAAAGTCGGCCGTCTCATCGCCGCTCAGGCGCAGGAAACTGCGCACCGTCACTTCGCGCCCGGCGTAGTTCACCTTCACCAGGGCCAGCGGCACCCCGGCCTGCACCGCCGTGCGATAGAAGCCGCTGCGCCAGCCCGGGATGTATTTGCGCGTGCCTTCAGGCGCAAGTGCCAGCCAGAAATACTCGCCCCGCTCGCGCGCCGCCTGGATATGGGCCACCGTATCGCCCACCATGCCCTTGGCGCTGGTGCGCTCCACCGGCACCCCGCCAAGGTAACGCATCCAGTGGCCGAAGACCGGGAAACGGAACAGGCTGTCCTTGCCCCAGAAACGCACCGGAATGCCGATGGCCCACTTGACGATCAGCAGGACCACAAAATCCCAGTTGCTGGTGTGCGGGTAGACGGCCAGCATCCCTTGCATGCCGGGCAGGCCCTGGAAATCCACGGACCAGCCCATGCGGCGCAACAGCCAGCGCGCCACAGCGCTGCCGCGGAACTGCACCGGATAAGGCGGCGGGAAGTCGTTCGGGGTCATCAGAACGGGATCAACCCTTGATGGCGCGATAGCCGATGTCGCGGCGGTACTGCATGCCGTCGAAGCGTATGCCCTGCGCCAGTTCGTAGGCGCGCTGCTGGGCCTGCTTGGTCGTGTCGCCCAGGGCGGTCACGCAAAGCACGCGCCCGCCGGTCACGCTGACCTGGCCATCCTTGAGAGCCGTGCCGGCATGGAAAACCACGCCTTCGTCCGTGTCCGCCGGCAGGCCGGTGATGACGTCGCCCTTGCGCGGGTTCATGGGGTAACCGTGCGCGGCCATGACCACGCCCAGTGCGATGCGGCGGTCCCAGTCCAGCTCGACCTGATCGAGCTTGCCGTCGGTGGCGGCCAGCATCACATCCACCAGGTCGCTCTTGAGACGCATCATGATGGGCTGGGTCTCGGGGTCGCCCATGCGGCAGTTGAACTCCAGCGTCTTGGGCTGCCCCTGGGCGTCGATCATCAGGCCCGCATACAGGAAGCCGGTGTAGGGTATGCCGTCCTTTTCCATGCCGCGGATGGTCGGCAGGATGATCTCGCGCATGGCGCGGGCATGCACCTCGGGCGTGACCACGGGTGCCGGCGAATAGGCACCCATGCCCCCCGTGTTGGGGCCCTGGTCGGCGTCGAGCAGGCGCTTGTGGTCCTGGCTGGTGGCCAGCGCCACCACGTTCTTGCCGTCGCACAGCACGATGAAGCTGGCTTCCTCGCCCTGCAGGAATTCCTCGATCACCACGCGCGCGCCGCCCGCGTTGTGGCTGACGCCCAGCTTGTTGTCCAGCAGCATGAAGTCGATGGCCTCGTGGGCCTCGGCCTTGTTCATGGCCACCACCACGCCCTTGCCTGCCGCCAGGCCGTCGGCCTTGACCACGATGGGCGCGCCCATCCTGTCCACGTAGGCGTGGGCCGCCACGGCGTCGGTGAAAGTGTCGTACCCGGCCGTGGGGATGCCGTGGCGCTTCATGAAGGCCTTGGAGAAGGCCTTGGAGCTTTCGAGCTGGGCCGCTGCCTGGGTAGGACCGAAGACGCGCAGGCCGTGGGCACGGAACTCGTCCACCACACCGGCGGCCAGCGGAGCCTCGGGGCCGACCACCGTCAGGCCGATCTTTTCCTGCAGCGCCCACTCGCGCAGGGCTTTCACATCGGTGATGGGTACATTGACGAGACGCTTGTCGCGCGCAGTGCCGCCATTGCCCGGCGCCACGTAGATCATCTGCACCTTGGGCGACTGGGCCAGCTTCCAGGCCAGCGCATGTTCACGGCCACCGCCGCCGATTACCAAAACTTTCATATCAACCTTTGTATGTCACTGCGCCCATGGGGCCGGGCGCTCACAGCGCCGCGTTGTGGAAAACGTCCTGCACATCGTCCAGGTCTTCCAGGACGTCCAGCAGCTTCTGCATCCTGGCAGCGTCGTCACCACTGAGTTCGATGGTGTTTTCGGGGCGCATGGTCACGCCGGCCACCTCGGCCGTCAGGCCGGCCGCTTCCAGCGCGTTCTTCACGGCCTCGAAGTCACCCGGGGCCGTCAGCACCTCGATGGCCCCGTCCTCATCGCTCACCACATCCTCGGCACCCGCTTCCAGCGCCACTTCCATGACCTTGTCCTCGCTCGTGCCGGGCGCATAGATCAGCTGGCCGCAGTGCTTGAACTGGAAGGCCACCGAGCCTTCGGTGCCCATATTGCCGCCCTGCTTGGAAAAGGCGTGGCGCACCTCGGCCACGGTGCGCACGCGGTTGTCGGTCATGGTGTCCACGATGATGGCCGCGCCGCCGATGCCGTAGCCTTCGTAGCGGATTTCCTCGTAGCTCACGCCTTCCTGGTTGCCGGTGGCCTTGTCGATGTTGTACTTGACGCGGTCGGCCGGCATATTGGCCGCCCTGGCCTTGTCGATGGCCAGGCGCAGGCGCGGGTTGGCGGCCGGGTCGCCGCCACCGGCGCGGGCCGCCACGGTGATTTCACGGACGATGCGGGTCCAGATCTTGCCGCGCTTCTCGTCCTGCCGCCCCTTGCGGTGTTGGATATTGGCCCATTTACTGTGTCCAGCCACGCGATGTCCTCTGATTTTGTTAGGCTATAAAGCCTGAGATTGTACTTTTAGGGACTTCCATGGCCGACCCCATCCTGATTGCGCAGCACGGCGACGTGCAATGCTTCCTGCGCCCCGACAAGGCCAACCGCCACGGCCTGATCACCGGCGCCACCGGCACCGGCAAGACCATCACCCTGCAGACCCTGGCCGAAGGCTTCTCGCGCATCGGCGTGCCGGTCTTCCTGGCCGACATCAAGGGCGACCTGACCGGCATTTCGCAGGCCGGCAAGGTCGGCGACAAGCTGGCCAAGGTGATCGCGGAGCGCGGCCTGCCCACGCCGCAGCCTCTGGCCTGCCCCACTACGCTGTGGGACGTGTTCGGCGCCCAGGGCCACCCGGTGCGCGCCACCGTGAGCGACCTGGGGCCGCTGCTGCTGGGCCGCATGCTCAACCTCAATGAAACACAGGAAGGCGTGCTGCAACTGGTCTTCAAGATCGCCGACGACCAGGGCCTGCTGCTGCTGGACCTCAAGGACCTGCGGGCCATGTGCCAGCACGTGGGCGACAACGCCTCGCAGTTCACCACCGAATACGGCAACATCAGCGCCGCCAGCATCGGCGCCATCCAGCGCGGCCTGCTGCAGATCGAGAGCCAGGGGGGCGACAAGTTCTTCGGTGAGCCCATGCTCAACATCGCCGACTTCATGCAGACCGATGGCAAGGGCCACGGCGTGGTCAATGTGCTGGCGGCCGACAAGCTGATGAATTCGCCGCGCCTGTACGCCACCTTCCTGCTGTGGCTGCTCAGCGAGCTGTTCGAGCAGTTGCCCGAGGTCGGTGACCTGGACAAGCCCAAGCTGGTCTTCTTCTTCGACGAGGCCCACCTGCTCTTCAACGACTCACCCAAGGCCCTGCTGGAGCGCATCGAACTGGTGGTGCGCCTGGTGCGCAGCAAGGGCGTGGGGGTGTATTTCGTCACCCAGAACCCGCTGGACATCCCCGACACCGTGCTGGGCCAGCTGGGCAACCGCGTGCAGCACGCACTGCGGGCCTTCACCCCGCGCGACCAGAAAGCCGTCAAGTCGGCGGCCGAGACCATGCGTCCCAAGCCGGGCCTGGACATCGCTGCGGCGATCACCGAACTGGGTGTGGGCGAGGCCCTGATCAGCCTGCTGGACGAAAAGGGCCGCCCCAGCCTGACCGAGCGTGTCTACGTGCTGCCCCCGGGCAGCCAGATCGGCCCGGTCGCACCCGAGCAGCGCCAGGCCCTGCTGGCCAGCTCCGTGGTGGCCGGCGTCTACGAAAAGACGCTGGACCGCGAATCGGCCTTCGAACATCTGGCCAGCCGCACCCAGCAGAAGCAGGCCCAGGAAAAAGCAGCAGGTGACGCCGCTGCTGCGGAAAAATCCGGTGGCGGCGGCCTGCTCGACAGCTTGGGTGGCATGCTGGGCGGCGGTGCCAGGCGCACGCGCGCCAGCGCCGGCGAACAGCTGATCAAGAGCGCTGCGAGTTCCATCGGCCGCGAGGTCGGTAGGCAGATCATTCGTGGGGTACTCGGGAGCATACTGGGCGGCTCCAAGCGCCGGTAAGTTGCGGCGCCTGGCTCCAAGGAGACTTCAACGTGCCCCCCTCGCCCCCCAACCCGCGAGCATCCAGCGCCCAGAAAGCCGGCGTGACCGGCCCGCAGAGCACGATCGATTGGCGCATCAAGGAACTGCGCGCATTCGACGTGTCCCATGTCCGCGATCGCGCGGATCCGGACCTGGAAACCCTGCAAAAGAGCGTCAATGCCGCCCTGGCCGAGGTCTTTGGCAACAACACGCCAGACTACAAGAAGTTCGAGCTGGGCGCATTCGATGCCACGCTGCCCACGGACTTCGGCGGCCGCTATTCCATCGACGAACTGCGCCAAGCCGTCAAGGAAGGCCTGGAGAGGGCCATCCTCAACCTGAAACGCGTGAAAGTCCTGTTGACTGAGCGCGCCAAGCAAGCACCTGCCGCACCCGCACCCGCACCCGCACCCGCACCCGCACCCGCACCCGCACCCGCGCCGACACCGACACCGACACCGACACCGACACCGACACCGACACCGACACCGACACCGACACCGACACCGACACCGACACCGACACCGACACCGACACCGACACCGACACCGACACCGACACCTGCTCCTGCTCCTGCTCCTGCTCCTGCTCCTGCTCCTGCTCCTGCTCCTGCTCCTGCTCCTGCTCCTGTGCCCCCCGTCCCCAAGCCCCAACTGGCACACGAGCCTGTCCCCATGCCTACACCTGCCCCCGCGCCAGCCCCTGTGCCCGTCAAGGCGCCGACGCCACAGCCCGTGGCCGACCCCCGACCCGCTGCCTCAGCGTCCCCGGCAAACATGCGCGTCACCGTCGTCGTCCACGATGCGCAGATCCGCGACGCCACGCTGACCCTCATCAAGCAGCTGGGATTGCAGCCCGTGTTCCTGCCGGAACTCTCGAATGCGAGCGGCGGCGCCTTCTTCCATCGGCTCGAACATCTGGTGGATCTGCAATACGCCATCGTTCTTCTGCCGGCAGAGGCCCTGGACACGGCGGCCGGCGGGCTCAAGGCCCTGTCACCCGGGCTGCTGATGGAACTCGGCTTCCTGCTGGGAACCGTGGGGAAGGGGCGGGTCTTTTTCCTGGTGCCAGGCCCTGCGGCCAAACCCCTGCCCTGGGACGGGGTCGCGAGCGTGCCCATGGATGGCGCAGGCTTGTGGCACCTGCTGCTGGCTCGTGCCATGAAACAGGCCGGCCTGGACGTGGACTTGAACCGCGCCGTCTGATCCCTGGCATGGCCGGAGCGAGGTCCGGCCCTGCCGGTAGCGCCGGGCTGAGACGCCTTACTGCGCCACCCAGCCGCCGTCCATATTCCAGATTGCGCCACGCACGTTGTTGCCGGCCGGCGAGCAGAAGAACACGGCGAGCTCGCCGAGTTCTTCGGGGGTGGTGAACTGCATGGAAGGCTCTTTCTCGCCCAGCAGCAGTTTCTTGGCTTCCTCGTTGGAGATCTTGAGCGCGGCGGCCTTGGCGTCCACCTGTTTCTGCACCAGCGGGGTCAGCACCCAGCCCGGGCAGATGGCGTTGCAGGTTACGCCCGAGGTGGCGTTTTCCAGTGCGGTCACCTTGGTCAGGCCCACGACACCGTGCTTGGCCGCCACGTAGGCCGACTTCTCGGCCGAGGCCACCAGGCCGTGGACCGAGGCCACGTTGATGATGCGGCCCCAGTTGGCGGCACGCATGGCCGGCAGGGCCAGGCGTGTGGCGTGAAAGGCGCTGGTCAGGTTGATGGCGATGATGGCGTCCCAGCGCTCCGTGGGGAAGTCCTCGATGCGCGCCACATGCTGGATGCCGGCGTTGTTGACCAGGATGTCGACGCGGCTGCGGCCGAACTGGCTGGCCGCGAATTTCATCATGTCCTCGATCTCGGCCGGCTTGCTCATGTCGGCGCCGTGGTAGGCCACCTTGACGCCCAGGGCCGCGATCTCCGCCTTGGGACCTTCTACGTCGCCAAAGCCGTTGAGCACGATGTCGGCGCCCTGGCGGGCCAGGGCCTTGGCCACGCCCAGACCGATGCCGCTGGTGGAGCCGGTGACGAGGGCGGTTTTACCTTTGAGCATGCTGATATCTCCGATGCAGTTGAGGACTGTACGTTTGAATTAGGATGATGCCAAGAGCATCCGATGATCTGTGATCTGATTTCACCATGTCCGAACCTACGCTGAACTACGTAAGCTGCCCCGACGCCTCCGGTGGCCACCGCATGGCCTATTGGCAATGGGGCCGCCCCGAAGTGGGGCATGTGGTGGTCTGCGTACACGGCCTGTCGCGCCAGGGGCGCGACTTCGACACCCTGGCCCAGGCCCTGTGCGCACGCAGCGGCCATACCCTGCGCGTGGTCTGCCCCGATGTGGTGGGTCGTGGTCGCAGCGACTGGCTCAAGGACCCCTCTGGCTACCAGATCCCGGCCTATGCGGCCGATATGGGCGTGCTGCTGGCACAGTTGCAGGCGACCACCCTGGACTGGCTGGGCACCAGCATGGGGGGGCTGATCGGCATGGTGCTGGCCGGCCAGCCGCAGCTGCCTTTCCAGATACGCAAGCTCGTGCTCAACGACGTGGGCCCGACCATCTCCTGGCAGGCCATCCAGCGCATCGGCGAGTACCTCGGCGTGCCCATCCGCTTCAGCTCCATCGAGCAGGGGGCCGAGGCGCTGCGCCTGATTTCCGCGGGCTTCGGGCCGCACGCGCGCGAGCAGTGGCTGGCGCTGACGCAGCCCATGCTCAAGCCGGCCACCGATGGCGCAGGCGGCTTCGTGCTGCATTACGACCCGGCCATCGCCGTTCCCTTCCGCGCGCTCACGCCCGAATCCTCGGCCCAGGGCGAGGCCGTGCTCTGGCAGCTCTATGACGCCATCCGCGCCGAGACCCTGCTGCTGCGCGGCGCCGACTCCGACCTGTTCGCGCGCGAGACCGCCCAGGCCATGACACAGCGCGGCCCGCGCGCGCGCCTGGTCGAGTTCGCCGGCGTCGGCCATGCCCCCACCCTGGTGGCCGCAGACCAGGTGCAGACTGTCTGCGATTTCCTGCTCGGCACCGGCACCTGAGTTCTCCATGAAAAGCCACGCTTCCGAGCTGCCGGGCAAGGAGCCCGTTTCCCCGCTGATCGCCGCCACCGCCCACAGCCTGCCCGAACAGGCCCATGCCCTGGCGCGCGCGCGCGCTTTCGCCGACCCCCTGCTGGCCGGCGAGGTGCTGGACACCGGCGAGAACACCCTGGCCCATGCCGACGCCGTGGCCACCATCCTCAAATCCATAGGCGGGTCCGAGGCCATGCAGGCGGCCTGCTACCTGGTCTATGCCTGCGCCCACCTGAACAAGCCGCAGGAAACCATCGCCAAGGCTTTCGGCGAGAGTTATGCCGAGCTGGCCGTGGAGACCACCAAGCTGGTGCAGGTGCAGCGCCAGGCGCGCGCCGCCCAGCTGGCGGCCGAACGCAGCGGCACCCCCGTGCCCATGGCGCAGACCAGCGCCATGCAGACTGAGAACGTGCGCAAGATGCTGCTGGCCTTCTCGCGCGACCTGCGCGTGGTGCTGCTGCGCCTGGCCTCGCGCCTGCAGACCCTGCGTTTTTTCGCGGCCACCAAGCAGGCGGTGCCGCCCGGCCTGGCCGCCGAGTCGCTCCATGTGTTCGCGCCGCTGGCCAACCGCCTGGGCATCTGGGAGATCAAGTGGGAGATGGAAGACCTGTCCTTCCGCTTCCTGGAGCCCGGCACCTACAGACAGATCGCGGGCCTGCTGGACGAAAAACGCATCGAACGCGAGGACTACGTGACCCGGCTGCGCGAGCGCCTGGAGGTCGAGCTGCGTGCGCAGGGTGTGCCGGCCCAGGTGCAGGGCCGGCCCAAGCACATCTACAGCATCGTCAAGAAGATGCGCGGCAAGTCGCTGGACTTCGACCACGTCTACGACGTGCGCGCGCTGCGCATCATCGTGGGCTCGGTGCCGGACTGCTACGCCGCGCTGAGCTGGGTGCACAGCCAGTTCACGCCGGTGACCGAGGAGTTCGACGACTACATCGCGAAACCGAAGGCCAATGGCTACCAGTCCCTGCACACCATCGTGCGCGACGCCGAAGGCCGGGCCATCGAGATCCAGATCCGTACTCAGGCCATGCATGAACACGCCGAGCACGGCGTGGCCGCGCACTGGGCCTACAAGGAAGCGGGCAGCAAGGGTTATGCGGGCGTGACGGCCGACAGCGCCTATGACGCCAAGATCGCCGTGCTGCGCCAGCTGCTGGCCTGGGAGCGTGACCTCTCGGGTCCGCAGCAGGCCCAGGGTGTGTTCGAGGACCGCATCTACGTGCTCACGCCCGATGCCGCCATCGTCGAGCTGCCCCAGGGCGCGACGGCGGTGGATTTTGCCTACAGCGTGCACACCAACCTGGGCCACCGCTGCCGCGGCGCGCGGGTGGACCGCGCCATGGTGCCGCTGAACACGCCGCTGAAAAACGGCCAGACCGTGGAAATCGTCACCGCCAAGGAAGGCGGCCCCTCGCGCGACTGGCTCAATGCCGAGCTCGGCTTCCTCGTCAGCCCGCGTGCGCGCAGCAAGGTGCGCGCCTGGTTCAACGCCCTGGCCACGCACGAGACCATCGCGCGCGGCCGCGAGGCGGTGGAAAAACTGTTGCAGCGCGAGGGCAAGACGGCCATCAAGCTGGACGACCTGGCGGGCCAGCTGGGCTTCAGTTCGGCCGAGGCCCTGTTCGAGGTGGTGGGCAAGGACGAGTTCTCCCTGCGCAGCATCGAGGCCGTGCTGCGCCCGGCCGAGCCACTGCTGCCCCCGGACGAACACGCCCTGCTCAAGAAGATCCGCACGGGCAGCGGCAGCCGCGGTGGGGTGCTCGTGGTCGGGGTCGATTCCCTGCTGACGCAACTGGCCAAGTGCTGCAAGCCGGCGCCGCCCGACGAGATCCGCGGCTTTGTCACACGTGGCAAGGGGGTCAGCGTGCACCGTGCCGACTGCTCCAACCTGCAGCAGCTGGTGGCCAGGCATGGTGAACGCGTGATCGAGGTGGAGTGGGGGGCGCCCAAGGGCGGAGAGACCCCGCTCTATCCGGTGGATGTGTCGATCGAAGCCTCCGACCGGCAGGGCCTGCTGCGCGACATCCTGGAGGTTTTTGCCAAGGAGAAATTCAACGTAATCGGTGCCCAGACCCAGACCATCAAGGGTGTGGCGTGGATGACGCTGACGGTGGAAATTTCGGACTCGGGGCGGCTGGGGAAGGCGCTGGCAACGGTGGCCAGTTTGTCCGGGGTGCGGACGGCGCGACGGCGCTGAAGATCAGTTCGATTGCCTGAACGCCATCACCGCCTGATTCCGCAAAGTCCGCAACAGCGCCAGTTCCTTTTCCCCCAGCTGCAGTTCGCCCTGCTCCCCCTTGTCGGCATAGATCAGCCCGAAGGGGGCGCCTTTGAGCATCAAGGGCAGCAGCAGGAAGGACGATGCATGCACCGCTTCGCGGTACCAGGCCGGCAGGCGCTCGGCCACGCGCGTGGCGCTGGCGTCGCTGATCATGGTGTCGACGCCCTTGCTGCAGACCGCAGAGAACAGGTCGCTCTTCTCCGGGTTCAGCGGTATGCGAAAGGACTTGACGATGCGCTCCACGCCCGGCCCCAGGCCAAAGCGCCCTGTCAGTGCGTCCTGCTTGGCATCACGCATGCAGAACACGATCTGGCGAAAGGCCATGGCGCGGAACATGGTCTCCAGGATCATGCGCAGGATGTCGCTGAGCTTGAAGTCCTCGACCATGGCGTTGGTGATGTCCTGGATGCCCGCGGCCAGCATCTCGGCCACCCGCTGGGATTCCTGGGCCAGGGCCGCGACCTGCTCGGGCGTCACAGGCTGGGTGGCGTGCAACTCGAACGAACCCACCGAATCGTGAAAGGCGTCTTCCCCGCCCGCTTCGTACAGGGTCACGCCTTGCGCCGTCACGGCAGCGCCATTGGGTCCTGTGTTCAACAGGCGAGCCGCCGGGGAATCGGGCGCCACCTTGAATTCCATGGCGCGCGCCAGCTCGGCCAGCTTGTCGCGTGCGCGCTGGGTCGCGGACTCCACACCCTTGTTGTCGATGCCGATACTGCGCGCGTAGCGCTGGCCCACCTGGGCCACCTTGGCCTGCGCAGACCCGGGCTCGGTATGCAAAAGGGCATCGGCCATCTCGTTCGAAGCCAGCGCAATCCAGCGCAACCGGTCCTCGATCGCCTTGGGCGGGGTCGACGGTGGAGGGCCGGACGGTTTGCGTATGCAATGCTGGATGCTCTCAGGCAGGTTCCAGGCCCTGCTGATGCCCACCCCCAGCTCCTCGTAGTTGATGCCCAGCACGGTGATGGCGGCGCTGTCCTCGGGCACGGGTTCCTTGCCCGACATCAGGGCGCGCACGGCGCGCGCCTCCTCGGGGAAATAGTATTCGGTGAGCAGCCGCCCGAGGTTCTGGAACATGGCCCCCAGAAAGGCCTCCTCACCTTCGCTGCGCACAGGGCTGAGCTCGACGGCGATCGCGCCGGCCATCAGCGAACGCAGAAACTCCTCCTTGAGCAGGCTGGCGTGCGCCTTGTCCTGCATGTGTTCGAGCAGCACCAGGCTGAGCGCCATGTTGCGGATGCTGTTGAAACCCACCAGCGTGACCGCACGCGACACCGTGCTGATGGGCCCGCCGCGCGCGTATTGCGCGGTGTTGACCACACGCAGCAGCTTGTTGGTCAGGGCCACGTCCTTGAGGATCTCGTTGGTCAGGGTGGCCAGGCTCTCGCGGTCCGAACTGGAAATGCTCTGGATGCGCACGATGGAGCCCGACATGGCCGGGAAATCGCTCTTGTGGCGCATGCGCCGCAGCAGGAACTCGACCGTGCCGCTGCTGCCCTTGTCCCTGGCGTCGCTCAAGGGCGCGGTCACCGGACGCAGCCACTTCCTGAGCTCGTCGCGAAACACCTGGGCCGAGGGGTGGCGCTGGCGCGGGTCGCGCATCAGGCCGCGCAGCAGGATGGCGCGCAACGCGTCGTCGGCCTCGCTGCCCAGGTCGGCCGGCAACTGCAGGTCCTCCAGGGCCACGCGCTGCATGGCGCGCCAGGGATCGCGCTCGTCGATCAGGCGCCGCCCGCTGAGCATCTCGACCAGGACCACGGCGGCGGAAAATAGGTCCATGGCCGGAGTGGCGGGCGCCCCGGTGGTGGCCTCGGGCGACATGTACCCCGGTGTGCCACCGGTGGCCTGACCGGATGGCACCCCTTGCGGATCGCTCTCCTGCACGCGCACGGCGATGCCGAAATCCATGACCCGCGCACGGCCGCTGGCGTCGACCAGCACATTGGAGGGCTTGAGGTCGCGGTGCACGATGCCGGCCGCGTGGGCGGCCGACAGTGCTTCCAGCACATCGACCATCAGGCCCACGGCCTCGGCCGGCGGCAGCGCCCCGCGCTGGTGCAGGATCGCGGCCAGGGTGTGGCCAGGCACGTACTCGAAGACCAGGTAGGGCTGCTGCTCCTGCACGTCGGCTTCGAAGACCGGAATGATGTTGGGATGGTTCAGGCGGCTGACGCTGCGCGCCTCCTGCAGCCACTGGTGCACCAGGGCGGCGTCGGCGCCCTGCTCGGGACGCAGCAGCTTGATGGCCACCTCGCGCTCCAGGCGGGGGTCAAAAGCCAGCCAGACCGTGGCCTGCCCGCCCTGGCCGATCAGGCGCCGCAACTGGAATCGCCCGATGCTGTCGCCGACCTTGGGTTCAGGCAAGGCCGCGACGGGACGCTTCGGGTTCTGGAAGGTAGGCAAGGGCGACATGTTGGCCTGGGCTGTGAAGTGGATGTTGTGCAGACCTCCCCCCGCCAGTGTAGGCCCGCCAAGGCAGCGCGCAAGCCCCGGGCCTTCCCTACTTTGGTACTTGCTTACCTGCTTACTTCAGCTGTACCGCCCCGCTGACGGTGACCTGCACCTGGGCCTGGCCGGCCTCCACCGGCAAGGGTGCATCCGAGGCCACGCTGGCCTTGGCCTCCATGGCCATGAAACGCGGGCGGATCTGCGCGCCCAGCTCCTGGCTGTTGATGTTGATCTCACGCAGGCTGTAGCTGCTGAAGCCGAAACCGCGCGCGATCTCTCCCGCCCGGGCGCGGAAACGCTCAATGGCCTGGGCCTGGGCCTGCTGCTCCAGGCGCTCGCGCTGCTCGCGGCTCAGGCCGAAGACCGTCTGTACCACCACCATGCCCTGGATGCGACCGGCCAGGGCCGCAATGCGCTCCAGGTCGCTGCCGGACAGCAGCAGTTCGGCCGTGCCCAGCCAGGTGCTGATGCGGCCGTCGCGGCTGGTGCGGGGGTAGAGGCTGAAATTGCCGCTGCGCACCTCCAGGCCCCCGGGCTGGGCGGCGGGGCGCGCTTCGGCCAGGGCTGCATCCAGCACCCCCTTGAGCTGTTGCTGCACCACCGTGGGATCACCGCCCTCGCGGGTGGCGCGCAGGGTCACGCTGAGCTGGTCCTGCCGCGCTTCCAGGGTGGCCGTGGCCGTAAACTGGACAACGTCACGCGGCGGCGGGCCCAGCTGGGCCTGGGCGGTGGCGCATAAGGCCGCAGCAAGACCGGCCCCCCGCAGCAGGGCACGAAGGAAAGCGGAAACAGCTGTCATGAGGGGAACTCCTGGATCAATCGCGCATTCTTGCGTCCGCGCACTTGCGCATCACGCCAAGATTTGTAACAGTATGTCAAAGTCAGGCTTCCGCGAGGCAGAGAGCCTGCGGCGACCGGCAGAATTCACAGCACGTAAACCGTCCAAGGGTGAGCATAGAACATGACGTCCACTTCAAGCCGTACCGACAAGATCCTCGTGGTCGATGACGACGCACGCATACGCGATCTGCTGCGCCGTTACCTGACGCAGGAGGGCTTCGAGGTCTTCCAGGCCGAGGACGGCAAGTCCCTCACCCGCATCCTCCTGCGCGAGACCGTCGACCTCATCGTGCTTGACCTCATGATGCCCGGCGAAGACGGCCTGTCCATCTGCCGCCGCCTGCGCGCGGCCAATGACAAGACCCCCATCATCATGCTGACCGCCAAGGTCGAGGACGTGGACCGCATCGTGGGCCTGGAGGTCGGCGCCGACGACTACCTGGGCAAGCCCTTCAACCCGCGCGAGCTGCTGGCCCGCGTCAACGCCGTGCTGCGCCGCCGCCCGACGCTGGAAGCCCCCGGCGCCCCTTCCGGCGACCAGGAGGTGGTGACCTTCGGCCCCTACACCTTCGACATGGGCGCACGCACCCTGCGCAAGGAGGGCGAGGAACTGCCCCTGACCACCGGCGAATTCGCCATGCTCAAGGCCCTGGTGCGCCATCCGCGCCAGCCCATGTCGCGTGAAAAGCTGGCCCAGCAGGCCCGCGGACGCGAATTCGAACCCTTCGACCGCAGCCTGGACGTGCAGGTCTCGCGCCTGCGCAAGCTCATCGAGGTCGACCCGGCCGTACCGCGCTACATCCAGACGGTCTGGGGCGTAGGCTACGTCTTCGTACCGGACGGTGCAGGTTGATCTTTCGCAATCGCCGCTCCTCCGTCCTGCTGCACCCCTCGCTGCTGGATCCCTCGCGCTGGCAGTCCGCGCTGACCGAGGAGCAGCGGGGCGGCGCACAACCGGAGAGCTCACCGGCCGAGCTCGACGGTGAACTGCGCGATTACACCGGCCTGAGCCTCTTCTGGCGCACCTTCTTCCTGCTCGCCCTGCTGCTCTTCGGCAGCATCCTGGCCTGGCTGCAGACCCTGCGTGCGCTGGAGTTCGAACCGCGCGCGATCCAGACCGCGCAGCAGATCGCCTCCCTGGTCAACCTCAGCCGCGCCGCGCTGGTGCACTCCGACGCCATCATGCGCGTCTCGCTGATCAAGACCATCACCGAGAAAGAAGGGGTGCGCGTGGTGCCGCGCGAGCCGGGCGACCGCTACGAGCCCTTCGACACCGACAGCGTGAACCGGCGCATCAACCAGGAGCTCACCGCCCGCCTGGGCCCGGGCACCGTGGTGGCCAACAGCGTCAACGGCAAACCCGGCCTGTGGGTGGGTTTCGTGATCGACCGCGACAACTACTGGCTGCAGACCGACCGCGAGCGCTTCAACCAGACCGCCAACAAGACCTGGCTCATCTGGCTGAGCACGGGCGCCCTGCTCTCGCTGGCCGGCGCGGCCATCATCGCGCGCCTGATCAACCGCCCGCTCAAGCAGCTCTCCTTTGCCGCCAGCCGCATCCGCGAAGGCGACTTCGCCGCCAGCCGCCTCAACGAACGCGTGCAGACGACCGAAATCCGTCAGGTCAACATCGGCTTCAACCGCATGGCCCAGCGCCTGGCCAAGATCGAGCAGGACCGCGCCGTCATGCTGGCCGGCATCTCGCACGATCTGCGCACGCCGCTCTCGCGCCTGCGCCTGGAAACCGAGATGAGTGTCGCCGACCCGGACGCCCAGGCCCACATGGTGGACGACCTGGAGCAGCTCGACGCCATCATCGACAAGTTCCTCGACTACGCGCGTCCCGACCATGTGCGCCTGGGCCCGGTCAACCTCAACGAGGTCATACGTGCCAGCCTGTTCGCCTTCAAGGACCGCCCCGACATGCAGTTCAACCTGGACCTGCAGGACAACGTCTCGGTGCTGGCCGATACCGTGGAACTCGGCCGCGTCATCTCCAACCTGGTGGAAAACGCACGCCGTTACGGCAAGGATCCGGTGTCCGGCATCACCACCGTCGACATCACCACGCGTGCGCGCGACCAGCTGGCGCAGATCCGCGTACGCGACCATGGTCCCGGGGTGGCGCCTGAGCACCTGCCCAACCTGACCAAGCCCTTCTACCGTGGTGACGAGGCGCGCACCGCTGCCACCGGTGCCGGCCTGGGCCTGTCCATCGTGGACAAGACGGTGCGCCGCATGGGCGGCAAGTTCGGTCTGGGCAACAGCAGCACGGGTGGTTTCACCGTCCGCATCCAGCTCAAGCAGCCCCGCGCCTGAACTAGCGGCTGAGCAGCACCACGGCGCGCGCCTCGATGCTCAGGCCCTGGCCCACGGGGCCCAGCTTCTCGGCCGTCTTGGCCTTCACATTGACCTGATCGGCGGACAGACCCAGCAGGGCCGCGATGCGCTCGCGCATGGCCGGGATATGGGGCGCCATCCTGGGCGCCTGGGCCACGATGGTGCTGTCGATATTGCCGATCGACCAGCCCTGGGCCCGCACGCGCGCCGCGGCCTCGGCCAGCAGCACACTCGAATCGGCGCCCTTGAAGCCGGGATCGGTGTCGGGAAAATGGCGCCCGATGTCGCCCAGACCCGCCGCGCCGAAAAGCGCGTCGGTGATGGCGTGCAGCAGGGCGTCGGCATCCGAATGGCCCAGCAGGCCCTTCTCATAGGGAATCTCGACGCCGCCCAGGATGAGCTTGCGCCCCTCGACCAGGGCATGCACGTCCCAACCTTCGCCCACACGGATGTTCATGACTTCTTCCTTCTCGCCTCAAGAACCGCCTCGGCCAGCGCAAAGTCCTCGGGATAGGTCACCTTGAAATTCTGCGCGCTGCCGTTCACCAGGCGCGGCGCCAGCCCCAGGGCCTCGATGGCCGAGGACTCGTCGGTCACCTCCACGCCGGTCTGTTGCAGGGCGCGCTGCAGGAGGCCCAGGCGGAACATCTGCGGCGTCTGCGCCAGCCACTTGTCGCCGCGTGGCAGCGTGGCAGCCACACGGCCGCCCTCTTCCTGCTTGAGCGTGTCGGGCAGCTTCAGCGCCAGCAGGCCGCCCACGCTGTCCAAGGCACAGGCCTCGATCAGTTGTGTGATCTGCTGCGGGGTCACCAGGCAGCGCGCGGCGTCATGCACCAGCACCCAGTCGTCCTCACCGGCCCCCAGGCTGCGCAGCGCGGCCAGGCCGTTGGTCACGGTGGCGGCGCGTGTGGCGCCGCCGCAATCGGCCAGGGTGCAGGCGGCGCCGGCCTCGGCTTCGAGAAAACGGTCACCCGGGGCCACCACCACCAGCGTGCGCTGCAATTGCGGCACGGCGGCAAAGGCCGCCAGGGTGTGCCGCACCATGGGCTGGCCCGCCACGGGCTGGTACTGCTTGGGGCCGGGGCCGCCGGCGCGCGAGCCGGTACCGGCACAGGGGATCAGGGCCCAGCAGCGGGCCGTGGGGTGGGAAGATGTGTCAGGCATGGGAGAGTTGCCATTCTAGATGGCACAACTCCACTAAAATAGGCCTGCCACACCCCCCGCAATCCGCGCAGGGGGTTTTTGCGTTTTCGTACCTGACTCCTGATGGACCTTCCCAAACTACAGACCGGCAAGCGCTACACCCTGCCCCGCCCCACGGGCTCGTCCGACGCCTTGCTGCTCGCCCGCCTGGCGGTGCGCGAGCAGGCGGCCGGCCGTCTGCTGGCCATCGTCTGCGGCGACGCCACCGACGCCCAGCGCCTGATCGACGAAATCGCCTTCTTCAACCCTGACCTGCGCTGCGCCATGTTTCCCGACTGGGAAACCCTGCCCTACGACACCTTCTCGCCGCACCAGGACCTGATCAGCGAGCGCCTGGCCACGCTCTGGCGCCTCTACAACCATGGCAAGGGCAAGCCCGAAGACACGACCGACATCGTGCTGATCCCGGCCACCACGGCCCTGTACCGCCTGGCGCCCCCCGGTTTCCTGGCCGCCCACACCTTCTCCTTCAAGGCCAACCAGAAACTCGACGAGGCCCAGTTCCGCAGCCAGCTCACCCTGGCCGGCTACAACCATGTGACCCAGGTGGTGAGCCCCGGCGAGTACGCGGTGCGCGGCGGCCTGATCGATCTCTTCCCCATGGGCTCGCCCGTGCCCTTCCGCGTGGACCTGTTCGACAGCGAGGTCGACTCCATCCGCACCTTCGACCCAGACAGCCAGCGCAGCCTCTACCCCGTGCCCGAGGTACGCCTGCTGCCCGGCCGTGAATTCCCCATGGACGAGGACTCGCGCGCCCTGTTCCGCCGCCGCTGGCGTGAGCTGCTCGAAGGCGATCCGACCAAGAGCCGCATCTACAAGGACATCGGCAACGGCGTGGCCACCGCCGGCATCGAGTACTACCTGCCCCTGTTCTTCGAAGAAACCGCCACCGTGTTCGACTACCTCGGGGCCGGCACGGAGCAGGCCGCCACCATGGTGCTGCACGGCGATCTCGAACCCGCGCTGCAGCGCTTCTGGCAGGACACCAAGGAACGCTACCGCCTGGCCCAGGGCGAACCCGAGCGCCCGCCCTTGCCGCCCGAGTCGCTCTTCCTGGGCATTGAACAATTCTTCAGCCTGGCCAACGGGCACGCACAGCTGGCCATCCGCCCGGGCAACGCCGAGGGCGTGGCCGAGTTCGACACCCTGCCCGAGCTCACCGTGGTGCGCGGTGCCGAGGATCCGCTGGCCAAGCTCAAGGACCACGTCCGCAACACCCAGCACCGCGTGCTGCTGCTGGCCGAAAGCGATGGCCGGCGCGAAAGCCTGCTGGACTTCCTGCGCGCCAGCAGCGTCATCCCGCCCGCCTTCGACTCGCTCGAAGAGTTCAAGGCCAGCGACGAGAAGCTGGGCATCGCCACCGCCGCGCTCAACACCGGTTTTGCCTGGACCGAAGAAGGCCTGGACTTCGTCACCGAGACCGAGCTCTTTGCGGCCGGCCCCAGCACACGCCGGCGCAAGAAGCAGGAGCAGGTCAGCGACGTCGAATCGCTGATCAAGGACCTGTCCGAGCTCAAGGTCGGTGACCCCGTGGTCCATGCCAGCCACGGCATCGGCCGTTACCGCGGCCTGGTGAACATGAGCGTGAGCGGCCAGCTGCAGGACGACGGCACGCCCGAGATGCAGGAGTTCCTGCACCTCGAATACGCCGACAAGGCCGTGCTCTACGTGCCGGTCAGCCAGCTGCAACTCATCAGCCGCTACACCGGCGTCAGCGCCGACGAAGCACCGCTACACCGCCTGGGCTCGGGCCAGTGGGACAAGGCCAAGCGCCGCGCCGCGCAGCAGATCCGTGACGCCGCGGCCGAGTTGCTCAACATCTATGCGCGCCGCGCCGCGCGTGAAGGTCACGCCTTCCGCTTCTCGCCGCGCGACTACGAGCAGTTCGCCAACGACTTCGGTTTCGAGGAAACCGCCGACCAGCGCGCCGCCATCCACGCCGTGGTGCAGGACATGGTCAGCCCCCGCCCCATGGACCGCCTGGTCTGCGGCGACGTGGGTTTCGGCAAAACCGAGGTGGCCCTGCGGGCGGCCTTCGTGGCCGTCACGGGCGGGCGCCAGGTGGCCTTCCTGGCCCCCACGACGCTGTTGGCCGAGCAGCACTACCAGACCCTGGTGGACCGCTTCGCCAAATGGCCCGTCAAAGTGGCCGAGATGAGCCGCTTCCGCTCGGGCAAGGAAATCACGGCCGCGCTCAAGGGCATCGCCGACGGCAGCGTGGACATCGTGGTCGGCACCCACAAGCTGCTGAGCCAGGACACCAAGTTCAAGAACCTGGGCCTGCTCATCATCGACGAGGAACACCGTTTCGGCGTGCGCCACAAGGAAGCCGTCAAGGCCCTGCGCGCCGAGGTGGACGTGCTCACCCTGACCGCCACCCCCATCCCGCGCACCCTGGGCATGGCGCTCGAAGGCCTGCGCGACCTGTCGGTCATCGCCACCGCGCCGCAGCGGCGCCTGGCCATCAAGACCTTTGTGCGCAACGAAGGCACAGGTGTGATCCGCGAAGCCGTGCTGCGCGAGCTCAAGCGCGGCGGCCAGGTCTACTTCCTGCACAACGAGGTCGAGACCATCGAGAACCGCAAGCAGAAGCTCGAAGAAATCCTGC
>JBEIPS010000043.1:0-23372 GCA_040376915.1 Hylemonella sp. | reverse complement strand
TCGTGGTCAACGGGCTGGAGGAAAGCCTGGCCCGCGTACTGCACGCCGGTTGCTGGAGCGAGCAGCGCAGCTTCGGCGCGGCGGTCAGCGATTTCAGCGCACGTGGTGAGCCGCACGACTTCGAGGTGTTGCAGCAGGGCCAGCCAGTGGGACAGGTGCAATGGTCACTGAGCGGCGTGCACAACCAGCTCAACGCGCTGGCCGCCATCGCTGCGGCCGAACACGTGGGCGTGAGCCCGGCCGTCGCGGCCCGCGCGCTGGGTGACTTCCAGAACGTGAAGCGCCGCATGGAGGTGCGCGGCACGGTGCGCAACATCACCGTCTACGACGACTTTGCCCACCACCCCACGGCCATCCGCACCACCGTGAACGGCCTGCGCCGCCAGGTCGGCAAGGCGGCGCGCATCCTCGCCGTCTTCGAACCGCGCAGCAACACCATGAAACTCGGAACCATGAAGGCCCAGCTGCCCTGGAGCCTGGAAGAGGCCGACCTGGCTTTCTGCCACGGCGGCGGGCTGGGCTGGGACGCACGCGAAGCCCTGGCCCTCATGGGCGCGCGCGCCCAGGTGGCCGACAGCATCGACGAACTCGTGCGCCAGGTGGTCGCCGCAGCCCGCCCGGGCGATCAGCTGCTGTGCATGAGCAACGGCGGCTTCGGCAGCATCCACCAGAAGCTGCTCGACGCGCTACAAAAATCGTAGCGCATCGAATCATCCCGGTGCTCAGCGCGAACGTCGGGCTTTGACCGCGTCGGACAGAACCTGCAGCGAGCTCAGGGAATCATCCCAGCCCAGGCAGGCGTCAGTGATGCTCTTGCCGTACTCGAGCTTGCTCGCATCGTCCTTGCCCGGCGTGAATTTCTGGGCGCCAGCGTTGAGGTGGCTCTCAAGCATGACACCGAAGACGGAACGTGAGCCACCCGAAATCTGGCCCGCGATGTCGCGCGCCACCTCAAGCTGCTTCTCGTGCTGCTTGCTGCTGTTGGCGTGGCTGCAGTCCACCATGAGCGTGGCCGGGAGCTTGGACGCCTCCAGCTCCTTGCAGGCCGCGGCCACACTGACCGCGTCGTAGTTCGGCGTCTTGCCACCGCGCAGGATGACATGGCAATCCCTGTTGCCATTGGTCTGCACGATGGCCACCTGCCCGTTCTTGTGCACGGACAGGAAGTGGTGGCCGCGCGCCGCCGCCTGGATGGCGTCGGTGGCGATGCGGATGTTGCCGTCGGTGCCGTTCTTGAAACCGATGGGCGCCGACAGGCCCGAGGCCAGCTCGCGGTGCACCTGGCTTTCCGTGGTGCGTGCGCCGATGGCGCCCCAGGCGATCAGGTCGCCGATGTATTGCGGCGAGATCACGTCCAGGAACTCGCTGCCCGCCGGCAGGCCCAGACGGTTGATCTCGATCAACAGCTGGCGGGCGATGCGCAGGCCCTCGTCGATGCGGTAGCTCTCGTCGAGGTAAGGGTCGTTGATCAGGCCTTTCCAGCCCACCGTGGTGCGCGGCTTCTCGAAGTACACGCGCATCACGATCTCCAGCGTGTCCTTGTATTTCTCGCGCTGCGCCTTCAGGCGGCGGGCGTACTCCACGGCGGCGGCCGGATCGTGGATGGAACAGGGGCCGATGATGACCAGCAGGCGGTCGTCCTTGCCGGCCATGATGTTGTGGATGGCGTGGCGCGTATTGGAGATCAGGCTCTCCACGGGCGTGCCGCTGATGGGGAAGAAGCGGATGAGGTGTTCGGGCGGAGGCAACACGGTGATGTCCTTGATGCGTTGATCGTCGGTGCGGCTGGTCTTGTCACCGGGATGCGCATACCAGGGCTCGGCGCTGGTCGCTTGTGCTTGGCTTGTCATCGTGTCTCTCCTAGGCTTGGGTTGAAATGTGTGCAGGGCAAAAAAAAACCGCCGGCTGGGCCGGCGGTTTTGGGAATTCGGTACGTTTCTACTAGGGACGTTCAGAACTCTCTCTCGCCGGCGGCGTGTGAGATCCAAAAGTAGCTAAAAAAGTATGAACGGGTCGAAACCATGGATTCAATATAGCACAGAAAAATGGCGGGGCGACCTCAGGCCGTGCCCCCCACCGTCAGGCCGTCGATGCGCAGTGTGGGCTGCCCCACGCCGACCGGCACGCTCTGGCCCTCCTTGCCGCAGGTGCCCACCCCGCTGTCCAGGCGCATGTCGTTGCCTATCATGGTCACGCGAGTCAGGGCGTCGGGGCCATTGCCCACGAGGGTGGCGCCCTTGACCGGGTACAGGATCTTGCCGTTCTCGACCCAGTAGGCTTCGCTGGCCGAGAACACAAACTTGCCCGAGGTGATGTCGACCTGGCCACCACCGAAATTGGGGGCGTACAGGCCGCGCTCGATGCTGGCCACGATCTCTTCAGGCGCCCTGTCGCCGCCGAGCATATAGGTGTTGGTCATGCGCGGCATGGGAATATGGGCGTAGCTCTCGCGCCGGCCGTTGCCGGTGGGGCCGGTCTTCATGAGCCGCGCGTTCAGGGAATCCTGGATATAACCCTTGAGGATGCCGTCCTCGATCAGCACATTGCGCTGGGTCGGGTTGCCCTCGTCGTCCACATTGAG
Source organism: Hylemonella sp. (assembly GCA_040376915.1). Lineage (GTDB taxonomy): Bacteria > Pseudomonadota > Gammaproteobacteria > Burkholderiales > Burkholderiaceae_C > Hylemonella. The sequence goes on along the minus strand of JBEIPS010000043.1, from coordinate 20,791 downwards.
CGAACCGCGCCGGTCGGCGATGGTGCCATCGTCCAGCACGGTCACGCCCTTGGCCGCCACCCGCTGGCCGATGCGGCCGGCAAAGGCGCTGGAGCCCTTGCGGTTGAAATCACCTTCCAGGCCGTGGCCGATGGCCTCGTGCAGCAGCACGCCGGGCCAGCCCGGGCCCAGCACCACGGTCATGTCGCCAGCGGGAGCGGGGCGCGACTCGAGGTTGGTCAGCGCGGCATTCACCGCCTCGTCCACGTACTGACGGATCATGGCATCGTCGAAATAGGCCAGGCCGAAACGGCCGCCGCCGCCGGAAGAACCCATCTCGCGCCTGCCCCCCTGTTCGGCGATCACGGTCACGCTCAGGCGCACCAGGGGGCGCACATCGGCAGCCAGCGTGCCGTCGGCCCGGGCCACCAGCACCACGTCGTATTCGCCGGCCAGGCCGGCCATGACCTGCGCCACGCGCGGGTCCTTGGCACGGGCCAGTTTCTCCACCTTTTCCAGCAGGGCCACCTTGGCCGTGCTGTCCAGCGTGGCGATGGGGTCCGTGCCCGGGTAGAGCGAGCGCGAACCGGCGATCTTCTGCGCCGCAGCCTTCACACGCGCCGACTTGCCGGCATTGGCGATGGTGCGCACGGTGCGCGCCGCGTCCAGCAAGGAGGCCTCGGAAATATCGTCGGAATAGGCGAAAGCGGTCTTCTCGCCGCTGACGGCGCGCACACCCACGCCCTGGTCGATGCTGAAGGAACCGGTCTTGACAATGCCCTCTTCCAGGCTCCAGCCCTCGCTGCGCGTGTACTGGAAGTAGAGGTCGGCGTCATCCACCTTGTGCGCGCGGATCTCGGACAGGGCGCGCAGCAGATGCGATTCGTCCAGCCCGAAGGGCGTGAGCAGGAGTTCGCGGGCGATCGCCAGACGCTCCAGGGTGGGTTCGCGTGAAATCATGGGACCCATTGTAGGACGGGCCCATCTCCCGTGGGGGCAGAGGGGCTAGCGCTGATCTTCCAGCCAGCGCAGCAGGGCCGCGTCGTCCAGGTCGGCCAGGCCCGCCGCGCTGGCCTGGGCAAACACCTGGGCCGCCGCGGCGCCCAGGGGACCGCAGTAACCGGCCGCCTGCGCGGCCTGCAGGGCCAGGCGGGTGTCCTTCTCCAGCAGGGTCATGTGGGCGCGCGGCGCATAGTCCCCGGCAATGGCCCGGCGCATGCGATCCGAGCCTATCCAGCTCTGGCCGCTGGACTGTTCGATCACGTCCAGCGTGCGCCCCAGGTTCAGGCCCATGGCGCGCGCCATGGCCAGCACCTCGGCGGCCCCCACCAGGTTGATGCCCGCAACCAGGTTGTTGACCAGCTTGGTGCGCGCACCGTCGCCCAAGCGCTCGCTGATGCGGAAGATGCGCGTGGACAGCGCGGCCAGCAGGGCCCCGAAACGCTCCACGAGCGCATCCCGCCCGGCCAGCATCAGGCTCATGCTGCCCTCACGCGCCCGGACCGGGCCACCGGACATGGGCGCGTCCAGCACCTCGATGCCATGCCGGGCCAGGCGCGCGGCCAGGGATTCGACATCTTGCGGGGCGATGGTCGGGCACAACATCACCATGGCACCGGGCGGCATGGCCTCGGCCAGCCCCTGGGGACCGAACAGCACCGCCTCGCACTGCGCGGCGTCGACCACGCAGACGATCACCGCCGTGCAGCCCTGCGCCGCCTGCGCCGGGCTGGCGTGGGCCGTGGCGCCGGCCTCGACCAGCGCGGCATGCTTCTGTGGATCGATGTCGTGCACCTGCACCGGCCAGCCCTGGGCCAGCAGGCGCGCCGCCATGGCGCCACCCATATTGCCGACGCCCACCACGGCCACGGGGTAGGGAGCTGGCAACTGCGTCACTGACATACCTCCGTGCTGTGCACTGCGGTGCGAGCGCCTGCCGGCGGCCGGGCGGCGCTCATGACTGGATCAGGCGTTTGGACTTGGCGATGGACATCAGCATGCCCAGGCCCAGGCCCAGGGTGACCATGGCGGTACCGCCATAGCTGATGAAGGGCAAGGGCACCCCCACCACCGGCAGGATGCCGCTGACCATGCCCATGTTGACGAAGGCATAGGTGAAGAAGATGGTCGTGATGGCGCCGGCCAGCAGGCGCGCAAACAGCGTGGGCGCCTCCAGCGCGATGGCCAGGCTGCGCAGCACAAGAAAGAGAAAGGCGCCGATCAGGACCACGTTGCCCAGCAGGCCGAATTCCTCGGAATAGGCGGCGAAGATGAAGTCGGTGGTGCGTTCCGGGATGAACTCCAGGTGAGTCTGCGTGCCCTGCATATAACCCTTGCCCAGCACACCCCCGGAACCGATGGCGATCATGCCCTGGATGATGTGGAAGCCCTTGCCCAGGGGGTCGCGCCAGGGATCGAGCAGGGTGCAGATGCGCTGCTGCTGGTAGTCGTGCAGCACGGGCCAGCGCACGCCCGAGGCGCACAGATCGTTCTCGAAGACGATGAGCAGCAGGACTGCCAGCAGGCCCAGCAGAACCGGCGGCACGATCAGCCGCCAGCTCAGGCCCGCAAAGAAAATCACCGAAACCCCGGCCGCCAGCACCAGCAGGGCGGTGCCCAGGTCCGGCTGCTTGATGATCAGGCCGATCGGCACCAGCAGCAGCAGACCCGCCACCAGGAAATCCAGCGGACGCAGCTGGCCCTCGCGCTTCTGGAACCACCAGGCCAGCATCAGCGGCACGGCGATCTTCAGGATCTCGCTGGGCTGGATCACCACCCCCACGTTGATCCAGCGTTTGGCGCCCTTTTTCGTGACGCCGAAGATGGCCACGGCGATCAGCAGGGTCACCCCCAGCACGTACAGGGGCACGGCAAAACTCATGAGGCGCTGGGGCGGCACCTGGGCCACCACGAACATGATGGCCCCGGCGATCAGCATATTGCGGCCATGGTCGATGAAACGCGTCCCGTGGTCGTAACCTGAGGAGTACATGGTCAGCAGGCCCAGGCCGGCCAGCATGAACACGGCAAAGGCCAGCGGCCCGTCGAAACCCTGGAACCAGGGCAAGACACGCTGCAGCAGGGTGGGGCGTTCAAAGATGACCGGCATGGCGCGCATTATCCCGCCATTGGGAGGCTGGCCCTGCCCTAGACGATCAGGATCTCCACCACCGTGCGGCCCGGCTCACTGCTGACCTCCAGCACCACCCCGATGGCGGCGGCGCGTTCACGCAGCGAGGCCAGGCCCTTGCGCTGCACCTGCTCGGGGGCAAAACCGCGACCGTTGTCGATCACGCGCAGCCGGGCCCCTCCTTCAGGACAGGCGCGCAACTCGATGCGCAGCTCGCTGGCCTGGGCATGCTGCAAGACATTGGACAGGGCCTCGAAGATCATGAACTGCAGCTGGCGCATGGCCTTGCCGTCCAGGCGCGCCAGCGGCGGCAGCAGGTCCACCTCCCAGGCCAGCGCAATATCCGAGGCCTTGAAACGCGGCTCCAGCCGGTAGCGCAGATTGGCCAGCAGGGTGGTGAGGTCACCCGGCGGCAGGTTCATGGCATCGATGGAGAGCTTGAGCTGGTCCAGCGAATCGCGCAGGGTCTGCAGCAGGTCTTCGTCCGTGGCCTTGCCCGACTGGAGCTGGCGGATGGCCGCGCTGATGTGCGAGCCCACGCCGTCGTGCATGTCGCGCAGGATGCGCGTGCGTTCCGCCGCGCGCTCCTGCTCACGCGCCAGCTGCTCGAGCTGCCGGTAGCTGCTGGCCAGCGCCTGCTCCTTCTCCTGCACCTTGGCTGCCATGTTGTCCATGAGATCGCGCGCCTGGGTGCTGGCTTCGCGAAAACGCGTGATCACGATGTAGCCCAGCGCCAGACCGAACAGCACGGAGGAGTAGCGCATCCAGGAGATTTCGGCGAAGTTGCTGCTGGCACGGATCACGATCCAGTCGCGAAAACCCACCAGCACGTTGAACACGCCAGCGGTTGCCACCAGCACATGCTCGGTGGTCGGCCTGCGCACGGAGCCCCAGAAATAGACCGCGGCATAACCGATGAAAAGAAAGGTGGCAAAGCCATACCAACCGGTCAGGTAGGCATCGTTGTGCCGGGTATAGGCCAGCCAGGCGGCCGGCGCTGCCGTCAGCATCAGCGCCCAGACCACGGCACGCACCCAGCGCATGGACGCATGCCGGTGCCAGCCCGCCACGTAGTGGCAGAACAGGGCTGAGCCGCAGAACCAGCCGGCATAGGCCAGGGTCTGCAGCACACCCCAGCCCGGCCAGGCCAGCGGCGGGTCGGTCAGGGCCGTGTCGGACAGGCGCAGCATCCAGCACATCTCGGCCACGCCGGCGCTCAGGTACAGGCCCACGCGCCGGGGTTGACCTCCTGGCACGGGCTCGACCTGCGTCACCCAGAGCAGCAGTGCGATGACCCCCACCACCAGGCTGAAGACCGATACCGCGATGGAACCATTGACCAGCCAGCGGTAGATCGAGTGGTAGTGCTCGCGCACCTCGACCTCGGGGCCCACCAGCATGCTGGATAGCCCGCCGCGCCGCCCGCCGTCCGCGTGCACGATGATGCGGAAAAGGTTGTCGCCTCGCAGCAGCTGGGCCGGGATCAGCACGTACTGGGGGGCCTTGGCATAGTCCTCCCGGTTGGAGCGGTCCAGGTCACCGAAGCGCGAAAGCAGCACGCCGTTGAGCCAGATCTCGGCGCGGTTGCCCAGTCGCGAAAAATACACCGCATAGGGCTCGGCCGGAGGCTGCGCAAGCTGCAGCGGGATCTCGAAGACCGCCATGCCGGATTGACCGCCGTGCTGGCGGTCCCAGTTGTAAGGCAGGCTGGTTTCACGCTCCACCATCTCGCCGTCGACCACGGTGCGAACGTGCGCGCCACGCAACTCCAGCAGTTCCGCCTGCGCCAGGGGCAGCAGGCCCCACAGCAGCAGCGACAGCCCCAAGGCGCGCAACATCCCCATGCCTCAGACCCTCGGCGGCAGCAGGCCCAGGCGCGAAGCCTCGAAGACCGCCTCGTTCTTCGAATGCACGGACAGCTTGGAATACAGGTTCTTGATGTGGGTCTGCACCGTGTGCACGCTGACCGACTGCAGGCGCGCAATCTCGGCATAGGAGAAGCCGCGGGCGATCAGCATCAGCACCTCGTGCTCACGCGGCGAGAGCAGCGGGCCCTCGGCCAGCGGCTTGGGCGCCACCGGCTCTGGCGCAGCCGCAGCTTCGCCCGGGCGGGCGCGGCTGGCGTATTTGGCCAGCACCTTGCGCGCGATCATGGGCGAGATCGGCGAGGCCCCGTCCTTCATCTCCAGGATGGTCTGGGCGATGTCGTCCGGCGCAGAGTCCTTGTGGATATAACCCAGGGCGCCGGCCTCGATACTGGCCAGCACATTGTCTTCGTCGCCAAAAAGGGAAATCACCAGGGGTTCGCAGCGCGGGTGCAGGCGCGTGGCGTGGCGTATGACTTCCAGCCCGCTGCCATCGGGCAGGCCCAGGTCGGTCAGCAGCACGTCCACCATATTGGCGTCATTGTCCAGCCAGGCCCGGGCCTCGCCCACGGAGCCCACGGCTCCAGCCAGTTGCAGGCCCGCGCAGCGCGAAACGCTGGCTGCGAAAAAATCCCGCATCTGCGCATCGTCTTCCACCACCAATACACGCCACACTTGCATAGTCCTGCCTATCTCTCCGCGCTCCATACAGACCAACAGAGCATAGCCGCTGCCACCCCCACTGCCCACAGCGCAACCTCCCATGAACATGGGAGGCGCCCCCAAGCTTTACGATCGGGCGTGACTTCTGCACACCCTGTTCCCATGCCCACTACCCATCTCCTCTACCTGCACGGCTTCCGCTCCTCCCCGCGTTCGACCAAGGCCCAGCTGGTGCAGGCGCGGATGGCACAAGAGCACCCGGGCGTGACGCTCTGGTGTCCGCAACTGCCGCCCTCGCCGCGCGAGGCCATCGACGACGTGATGCGCGGCATCTCGGCCTGGCCGCGCGAGCGCATGGCGGTCATCGGCTCCTCCCTGGGCGGCTTTTACGCCAGCTGGGTGGCCGAGTCCATCGGCTGCCGAGCGGTCGTGCTCAACCCCGCCGTCTTTCCTGCGCGCGACCTGGCGCAGTACATCGGGGAACACGCCAGCTGGCACGACCCGCAGGAAAAGTTCTTTTTCCGCCGGGAGTACGTCGAGGAACTGCGTGCCCTGGAAATCGCGGCCATCAGCCGACCCGAGCGTTATTACGCTCTGATCGCCAAGGGCGACGAGGTGCTGGACTGGCGGGAAATGAGCACCCACTACCGGGGCACGCATGGGCGTTTGCTGGAAGGCAGCGACCACGCGATCAGCGAGTTCCATGTGTATCTGGACGAGGTGCTGGCCTTCCTCGACCTGGCCGCCTGAGCGCGCCGGCCCGGACAGGGCGGCATGGGACAATCGCACCCATGTTTGCATTGTTTGATGAAGCCGGGAAATTCCTGGCCGGGCGCATCCTTTCCGAAACCGAGGCCTCGCTCCAGGTCGAGCTGGATTCCGGCAAGCGCGTCAAGGTGAAGGCCGCCAATGTGCTGCTCAAGTTCGAAAAGCCCGCTCCCGCCGAACTGCTGGCCGGCGCGCAGGCCCTGAGCGCCTCCATCGAGCTGGACCTGGCCTGGGAATTCGCCCCCGAGGACGATTTCGGTTTTGCCGACCTGGCCGCCGTCTACTTCCAGGACCCGCCCACCCTGCCGCAACAGGCCGGTACGCTGCTGCGCCTGCACGAGGCGCCGCACTATTTCCGTCGCGCCGGCAAGGGCCGCTACAAGAAGGCGCCGGCCGAGATCATCCAGCAGGCCCTGGCCGCCATAGAGAAGAAACGCCTGCTGCAGCTCCAGATTGCCGAATGGGCCGCCGAGCTCGGGCGCGGCGCGTGCCCGCAGCCCATCCGCGAGCAGCTCTACAAGATCCTCTTCAAGCCCGACAAGAACGCGCCTGAGTACAAGGCCGTGGTCGAGGCCTCGCGCGCCACGCACCTCGCGCCGCTGGACCTGCTGCAGAAAGCCGGTGCCATCGACTCGCCCTACCAGTTCCACTGGCGTCGTTTCCTGTTCGAGAACTTCCCCAAGGGCTACGGCTTCCCGGCCCTGGTGGCGCCCGAGATCAAGGACGAGCTGCCCGTGGCCAGCGTGCAGGCCTACTCCATCGACGACTCGGCCACGACCGAGATCGACGACGCGCTCTCGGTGCAGGGGCTGGGCAGCGGCACGGTCACAGTGGGCATCCACATCGCCGCCCCGGGCCTGGCCGTGCAGCGCGGTGACCCCATCGACAACGTGAGCCGCGCGCGCCTGTCCACGGTCTACATGCCGGGCTACAAGATCACCATGCTGCCCGACGAGGTGGTGCAGCGCTACACCCTGCAGGAAGGCCGCGCCTGCCCTGCGGTCTCGCTCTACGTGGCCTTCAGGGAAGACACGCTGGAAGTACTGGGGCACGACACCCGGCTGGAGCGCGTGCCGATCGCCCACAACCTGCGCCACGACCAGATCGATGGTGTGGTCACCGCCGCCTGGCTGGAGGACCTGTCGTTCAAGCACGCGAGCCCCGACCCGGCCCATCTGGGTACGGGCCTGCGCACCGAGCTGGCCTTCCTGCATCGCCTGGCCCGCCACCTCAAGGCGCAGCGCGAAGTGGTGCGGGGCAAGCCCGAGACCTTCAACCGGCCGGACTACACCTTCAGATTGACGGGGAACGAGGGCGCGGAACCGGCGGGCAACGAGCAGGTCGCCATCGGCACGCGCAGCCGCGGCGCCCCGCTGGACCTGATGGTGGCCGAGGCCATGATCCTGGCCAACAGCACCTGGGGCCAGTGGCTGGCCGAGCTGGGTGTGCCGGGCATCTACCGCAGCCAGGCCTCCCTGGCCCCGGGCGTGAAGGTGCGCATGGGCACCAAGGCCCTGCCGCATGCGGGTATCGGCGTGAAAAGTTATGCCTGGAGCACCTCGCCCCTGCGCCGCTACACGGACCTGGTCAACCAGTGGCAGATCATCGCCTGCGCGCGCCACGGCCGCACGGCCGCGCTGGCCGCCCCCTTCAGACCCAAGGATGCCGACCTGTTTTCCATCATCTCGGGCTTCGACACCGCCTATGGCGAGTACAACGGCTACCAGGCCACCATCGAGCGCTACTGGACACTGAAATACCTGCAGCAGCGGGGCATCACCGAGCTGGAGGCCACGGTGTTCAAGGACAACCTGGCGCGCGCCGACACCCTGCCCCTGGTGCTGCCAGTGCTGGGCGCGCAGGGTCTGCCGCGCGGTGCGCGCGTGCGCGTGAAGCTGGGCACCATCGATGAGGTGGCGCTGGACGTGGCGGGCACGGTGATCGAACGCCTGGATGCCGAGGCTGCACCGGTGGGCGCAGATGAGGTGGAAGAGGACGAAACCCTGGCCGCCGGGCCCATTGCCATCGCGGTGGATGTCAACGAATCCAGCGAGCCTGCCGCCGAGGCTTCGGGTGATAATTCTGCCCCGTGAAGCTGCGCAATCTCAGCACCCTGCAACTGGCCCTCGGCATCTCGGTCGCCGTGCACGCGGTGCTGCTGACCGTGCGCTTCGTCGACCCCGAAGCCATCGAGCGGGCCTTCCGCGATACGCCACTTGAAGTCATCCTTGTCAACGCACGCGGCAACAGCCGGCCGGACAAGGCGCTGGCCATTGCACAGGCCAGTCTGGCCGGCGGTGGCGAGGCCGAACGCGGCCGCGCCACCAGCCCCCTGCCCTCGACCCAGATCTCCGACAGCGGCGACACGCTGGAAGAAGAATCCCGCCGGAGGATGCAGCAGCTGCAGAAGCAGCAGACCATGCTGCTGGCCCAGGTGCGCCAGCAGCTCGCCGCCCTGCCCTTGCCCGACCCCAAGCAGGCCAAGCTCAGCAAGGAACAGGCCGCGCAGGAGCAGAAACGCCGCCTGCTGCTCAAGCAGCTGGCCGAGATCGAGCGCCGCATCAAGCAGGACAGCCAGAAACCGCGCAAACGCTACATCGGCCCCTCCACACGCGAGGAGGCCTACGCCATCTACTACGACCGGCTGCGCCGCGCGATCGAGGATAAGGGCACGGAGAATTTCCCCTCCTCGGGCGGCAAGAAGCTCTACGGGGAACTGACCATGGTGGTCACGGTAGACCGCCAAGGCCTGCTGGTCTCCACCGAAATCGCCGAGAGTTCGGGCAGCCGCGTGCTGGATCGCCGCGCCGAAGCCATTGCCCGCGCGGCCGCGCCCTTTGGCCGCTTCACGCAGAGCATGCGCAAGGAGGCCGACCAGATCGTGGTGGTCTCCCGCTTCAAGTTCTCGCGCAACGAAACCCTGGAAACGCGCATCAGCGCTCCCTGAGACCGACATGAAAGCCGTGCTGCGCTGGTTCGCCCTGCTGCTGCTTGCCCTGCTGGCATTGCAGCTCTTCTTCGTCGCGCGCATCGCACTGATGGCGGTGACGCAGCCGCAGTCCACCACTTTCGAGCGCTCCGAAGCCTGGCGCATCCTGCACGAGAAGGACCAACTGCGCTGGCGTCAGCAATGGGTGGGCTACGACCAGATTTCCGACCACCTCAAGCGCGCCGTCATCGCCTCGGAGGACGACAGCTTTGCCTGGCACGAAGGCGTGGACTGGGACGCCATGGAAATGGCCTGGCAGAAGAACCTGGCGGCCGAGGAGCAGGTCACCAAGCTGACGGCCAATGGCGCGCGCACCGTGCGTCCACCCAAGATCGTCGGCGGCTCCACCATCACCCAGCAGCTGGCCAAGAACCTGCTGCTCTCGGGCGAGCGCACGCTGCTGCGCAAGGGCCAGGAGTTCGCCCTGGCCTTTTTGCTGGAGAAGCTGCTGAGCAAGCAACGCATCCTGGAGCTCTATCTCAACCATGTCGAATGGGGTGAGGGCGTCTTCGGCGCCGAGGCCGCTGCCCAGCACTATTACCGCAAGCCGGCGGCACGTCTCACGGCCAGCGAGGCCGCACGCCTGGCCGTCATGCTGCCGCGGCCGCGCTACTACGAGAGGCTGCCGCACTCCACCTACCTCGCCGATCGTGCCGACGTCATCAGCGGTCGCCTCTGGCGCGCCGAGCTGCCGTGAGAATCGTCGGCATCGACCCCGGCCTGCGCACCACCGGGTTTGGCGTGATCGACGCGGCCGGGCACCAGCTGTCCTATGTGGCCAGCGGCACCATCACCACCATGCATCTGCCGCAGGACGACCTGCCGGCCCGCCTGAAAGTGCTGTTCGACGGCATCCGGGAAGTGGTGGCGCGTTACCAGCCGCAATCCGCTGCGGTGGAGATCGTCTTCGTCAACGTCAATCCGCAGTCCACCCTGCTGCTGGGCCAGGCGCGCGGCGCCTGCGTCACGGCCCTCGTCACCGCGGATCTGCCGGTGGCCGAATACACGGCGCTGCAGATGAAACAGGCCGTGGTCGGTCACGGCCGCGCGCAGAAGGCCCAGGTGCAGGAAATGGTCAAGCGCCTGCTCAAACTGCCCGGCCTGCCGGGACCGGATGCGGCTGACGCGCTGGGCATTGCCATCACGCAGGCCCATGCCGGCGCTGCGCTCGCCCGGATCGCCAAGGCCTCGGGGCTCACTGGCAAGACCAGCGGCAGCTACCGGGCCGGGCGCAGCCGCTGAAGGCTCCGCGCCTCAGACTTCGACCGCTGGCCGGTAGTCCTTGGCCGGCACTGTCTTCCACGGACGTACCAGGCTGCTGAGCAGCAGCGCGCCCAGGCCGATGAGCACGACATCGAGCCACGACGAGAACCAGCCGTTGTCATAGGCACCGAACAGGCTGGCACGCAGGGCCTTGATGACCCAGGTGAAGGGCAGCCAGTTGTGCACCGCCCGGAAGAAATCCGCCGTCAATTCGATCGGCATCACCCCCCCGCCGGCCGCCAGCTGCAGGGTCAGCAACAGGATGACGATGAGCTTGCCCAGTTCGCCGAAGGCGCGCAGCAGCAGCAGCACGAGCGCCAGAAAGGCCTGCCCCGCCGCCAGCATGACCAACAGGAAACTCGGAACGTCCGGCACCGCCACCCCCAGGCCAAAACACAGGACCAGCATGGTCAGCACCGTCTGCAGCAGCACCAGCAGCGCGGGCACGGCATAGCGCCCCAGGCTCTTGGCCAGGGCCGGGGCCGAGGCGTGTTCTTCGCTGATCCGGTGCATATTAAAAAGGTAGACCGACATCACCGCCCCCAGCCACAGGGCCATGGCGATCATGTTCGGCGCGAAGGCGCTGCCGTTGTTGGGCACGGGCGCCAGCACTTCCAGCACCGGCTCCACGGAATCGGCCAGGCCACGCGCGCTGCCGTCGAGCTTGCCCGCGCTGGCCGGCAGGGCCGACTCGACGAGTTCAATGCCGCTGCGCAGCCTGGATGCGGCGCGGACCAGCTCGTCGCCGCTGCGCGCAAAGGCCTCCAGCCGGGCGTCTTCGGGCAGCTGCTCGGCCAGGGTCCGCAGGTTGCTGCTGAGCAGGCCCATGCCCTCGGTCAGGCGGGCTGTGCCCTCCTCGATCCGGGTCGCCCCCCGCGCCATCCGCGCGTTGGCATCGAGCGCCACGCCCAGGCCCTCCCCCAGCTGCTTGCCGCCGTCCGCCAGTTCACCGGCGCTTTGCGCGATTTTTTCACCGACAAAGGGCAGGCCCACCGTCTCTTCCTGCAATTGGGCAGCGCCAGTCGTCAGGCGACCGGCGCCTAGCTGCAGCTGTTCCAGGCCGGTACCCATTTCGCGCTGGCGCAGCGCCAGGCGTTGTGTCCCGTTGCGCAGGGTCTTGAGCTCGGCCTCGCTGGGCAGGCTGGGCTCCATGCTGCGGGCCCCGGCGCCCACCTGCTTGAACCCGGCCACCAGCTGAGCCGCCACGCCGTTGTAGCGCACCATGCTTTCACTGTAGGTTCTGGCCCCGGTGCGCAGCTGGGCCATGCCGGCGCGCAGCATGTCCAGGCTCCTGCCCGAACCATCGGCCGAGACCAGCACCTGCTCCCAGCGCTGTTCATTCAATGCTTCATTGACGCGATGTCCGAGTTCGGTTGCGAAACGCCGGGCGATGCCGGAGGCCGCGTAGTTGTTGCCTTCGGACAGCACCACCACCACCTTGCCGCCCCCCGGGCGATTGCCGGGCAGCGCACTGGCGCTGAAATCCGGCGGGATGATGACGGCAAAAGCCAGCTGGCCGAGCTGGACGCCCTGGCGTGCGTCCTCGCCCCGGTCCATGGCCCGGAAGCCGAACTCGCCCGAACGCATGAGTTCGCTCACCAGCTCGACGCCGACGTTGCTGGCCCGCCCCTGGTAGGCAGCCCCTGCATCCAGGTTCACGATGCCCACCGGCAGGTCGCTGGTCTTGGCATTCGGGTCCCAGACGCTGGAGAGGTAGATCAGCGCATAGACCGCCGGCACCAGGGCGATGGCCAGCGCAGCCAGTCCCAGGCGCGGAAAGCGCCGGAACAGCAGCAGGTCGGTGACAAAAACGCGCCAGCAGGCCTGGCCCAGTTCCCCGAGGTGTTGTCGTTCTCCCATCGCGCTCATTGTGCGGCTTTCGTCCCTGCGCACAAGCGGGGGCGTCGGTCTTTACCTGGGCTTCACCTCAGCGAAGAACGCCCACATGGTCTCGTTGGCCGACAGTGCCTGCGAGGGCGCTTCACCGCGCTTCTTCACGCCGCCGGGCCAGGAATGACCGCCGTTCTGGGTCACGCACAGCTGCACCTGCGTCCCGCCACGGCAGGGCGCGTAGACCTCGCACCAGGCGCCCGCCTGGTCCAGGACACGCTGCGGCGTGCGCTGGCAGCCGTTGAAGTCCACCCAGCGCGCCACGGTCGCTGGCACGGAACGGTAGTCGGTCACCAGGGCCTTGTCCACCGAGTCCGGGCCGGCCCCGCCCTCAAAAAGCACATGGCTGTCGTTGCGCGCATGGATGTGCAGGACCGAGATGGGCTGCGCCGGCTTGCAGCTGCGCGTGTTGTCGGTGCCCGCCACCGCTGCGACAGCCCGGATGAGGTCCGGCATCTCGCAGGCCAGGCGGTAGGCCATCATGGCGCCGTTGGACATGCCCGTGGCGTAGACACGCTGTCGGTCGATGTTGAGCTGGCCCATGACACGTTCGAGCACGACCCGGATGAAACCGACGTCGTCCACCTCCTCGTCGCGCGCCGCACCGCAGCAGGCGCCCGCGTTCCAGGTCGCGAACATGCCGCTGCGAAAGCGGCTGATGCCATTGGGAAAGACCAGCACCTCCCCGCCCCGCGCCGCATGGCTGAGCTGGCCGTAGTTCTCGTCCTTGGCCATGTAGTCCATGCTGCCGCCCCCACCGTGCAGCGAAACCAGCAGGGGCGCCTGCGTGTCGCTGCGGTAACTGGCCGGCACATGTACCCGGTATTGGCGGGTGCGCCCGCCATAGGCCAGGCTGTAGCGATAGTCGCCAGGCCCGGGAATCACAGCCTCAGGCGCCGATGGCGCCTGGTTTTCACGGGCAACGCGCTCCTGCTGCCGCTCACGCAGACGGTCGCGCAGACTCCCTTCCTGGGCGGCCACCGGGCCAGCGGCCACCAGGAGGCCCAGGAAAATCGACAAAAATCGGGGTTTCATGGCAATCCTTCACGGCCCAGGGCATAGCCCGCTTGTCACAAATCGTTACACAGGCTAAATTGAGGCTATTGATCAGCGTACTGCACCCAGGACGACCCATGCTGAAATTCTTCAAATCCGCCACCAAGCCCGCGCCCACCCCGACCCGGCCGGCTACGGCTGCGAGGCCCCGGCCTGCGACAAGCAGCGCCGCCGCGGCACGCGCCGGCACGCCGCCCGTGCCGCCCCCCCTGCCTGAAGTAAGCGAAGGCAACCAGGAGTCCGACTGGGCCATGTGGGAAAACTCGGTGGCCTTCCAGGACAGCCAGATGCCTTCAGTCTTCAACGAGTTCGACGCCGTCAAGACGCACGACGAGAAACCGAGGAAGAGTGGAGAGCCCGATCCCTTTGCTGCGGTGGGTAAGCGCGGCTCTTGACGCTTGTCACGATCTCAGGCGATGCGCTCCAGGACCAGTACAGCGAAGAATCCGAAGGCGGCGATCAGCGTCCACTTCAGCGTGAGCAGGCCCCAGCGCCGATAGCGAGGCTGACCGGTGCCGGCATAAAAGGCGAAGCAGACAGCCGAGCCGATCAGCAACAGCAGGATGAGCCAGCGAAACAGCAGCATGGGCTTATCTCGCGCAGGCAACTCGCCGCCGGGCCGCCCCAAGGCGAGCTAGCCCCCTTGGGGGGCAGCGACCCGTGCAACGGTGGAGCGTGGGGGCCATATCACCAGGCGCGCGCCGGTAAGGCGAAGCCCTTGGGCGCGAGCTTCTCGTTGTCGAAGGTCACGGTTTCCCAGGCATCCGTACGCTGCAGCAGCTCGCGCAGGAGCTTGTTGTTGAGCGCGTGGCCGGAGCGGAAGGCGCTGTAGCCGGCCAGCAGGGGCTTGCCCAGGATGTAGAGGTCGCCCATGGCGTCGAGGATCTTGTGCTTGACGAATTCGTCGTCGTAGCGCAGACCGCCGGCATTGAGCACCTTGTAGTCGTCCATCACGATGGCGTTGTCCAGCCCGCCGCCCAGGGCCAGGCCGTTGGCACGCATCATCTCCACGTCCTTGGTGAAACCGAAGGTGCGCGCGCGCGCGATATCGCGCGAATAGTTGTGCACGCTCATGTCGAACTCGACGCGCTGGCCGGTGGAATCCACCGCCGGGTGGTCGAAGTCGATCTCGAAGCTGAGCTTGTAGCCGTGGTAGGGGTCCAGCCGCGCCCATTTCTGGCTCAGGCCCTCCCCCTCGCGCACCTCGATGGGTTTGGTCACGCGGATGAATCGGCGCGGTGCGCTCTGCAACTCGACGCCGGCGCTCTGCAGCAGGAAGACGAAGGAGGCGGCCGAGCCGTCGAGGATGGGCACTTCCTCGGCCGTGATGTCCACGTAGAGGTTGTCGATGCCCAGGCCCGCGCAGGCCGACATCAGGTGTTCCACCGTGTGCACCTTGGCGCCGCCGTTGGACAGGGTGGAGGCCAAGCGCGTGTCGGTGACGGACAGGGCCGACATGGGAATGTCCACCGGCCGCGGCAGGTCCACCCGCCGGAACACGATGCCGGTGTCGACCTGCGCCGGTCGCAGCGTGATTTCCACGCGCTGGCCGCTGTGCAGGCCCACACCCACGGCTCGGGTCAGGGACTTGAGGGTACGTTGCTGCAGCATGGGCCCGATTCTACTTTCTCAGCCAATCCATGAAGGCGGGTGCGGGCATCGGACGGCTGATGTGGTAGCCCTGCACCTCGTCGCAACCCAGCGCCCGCAGGCGCTCCAGGATGGCTGCGGTCTCGACCCCCTCGGCCACCACGCTCAGGCCCAGGTTGTGGGCCAGGTCGATGGTGGAGCGCACGATGATGGCGTCGTCCGCATCGGTCTCCATGCCCATCACGAAGGACTTGTCGATCTTGAGTTCGTCCACCGGCAGGCGCTTGAGGTAGGCCAGGGACGAATAGCCGGTGCCAAAGTCGTCGATAGACAGTTTGAATCCCTGCTCGGACAGGCGATTGAGCATGGCCTCGGCGCGCTGCGGGTCGTCCATGATGGCGCTCTCGGTGATCTCCAGGCAGAAGGCGGCGGCCGGCACGCCGTGTGCCTCCAGCATGCGGCCCAGGCGCGCGCTGAGCTCCAGGTCCAGCAGGTCGCGCGTGGACAGGTTGACCGAAACCCGCAGGCCCGCAGCCTGCGGTGTGGCCAGCAGGCGCGCAGTCTCGTCGAACATCCAGAGCGTGAGCTGACGGATGTACCCCGTCTGTTCGGCAAAGGGGATGAACTGCATCGGCGGCACCAGTCCGCGCTGCGGATGTTCCCAGCGCACCAGGGCCTCGGCCGCATGGGTCACGCCATCGGCCAGGCTCACCTTGGGCTGCAGGAAAAGGCGCAGCTCACCCTGGTCCACGGCACGGCGCAACTCGGTCAGCAAGGAGAGGGTCTGGGTGCTGGCCGAGTCGTAAACCGGGTCGTAGCGCAGCGGCCCTTCGAGCTTGCGCTTGGCCACGTACATGGCAATCTCGGAGCGGCTCAGCAGGGTGTCCACGTCCTGCGCATCGGCAGGCCAGCAGGCGATGCCGATGCCCGCGCTCAGGTCCACGGTCTGCTCGGCAATGGCCAGCGGCACTTCCAGGCTGTGCGCCACGCGCGCGGCCAGCTCGGCGGCCTGCGCCGGGCTGCCCGGCTCGAGCAAGAGGGCAAACTCATTGCCCCCAAGGCGCGCCACCACACCCGAGGCCTCGCCCAGCACCTCGGCCAGCTTGCCCGCCACGGTCTTGAGCAGCTGGTCGCCGAAGGCGTAGCCCAGCACGTCGTTGACGTGCTTGAAACGGTCCAGGTCCAGGGTGATGATGGCCAACTCGCCGTTCTCCCCGCCGCGGGCGATGGACTGCTGCACCGATTCGCGGAAGTTCTCCCGGTTGGGCAGGCCGGTCAGCCGGTCCCAGTAGGCCAGGTGGCGGATCTCAGCCTGCTGCGCCGCGATGTCCACGCGCATGCGGTCGAAGGAGCGCGCCAGGTTGCCGATCTCATCCTTGCGTTCGACGTCTTCCAGCGGCACGCTGTAGTCCCCGCGCGAAAGCCGCTGGGTGGCCACCAGCAGGGAGCGCAGCGGCGTGGCCAGGCGCCGCGCCATCAGGCCGCTGCCCAGGGCGAACAGCAGCACACCGCCCAGGGTGATGACAGCCAGCAGGATCTGCAGATTGCGGTAGGGCGCCACCACGTCGTCCATCGAGCGCAGCAGCAGCACCCGGCTTTCGCCACCCACGGCATTGAGCCTGATCTCGCGCACCAGCAAGGTCGCGCCATCCACCTCCAGTTCGCGCAGATCACCCGTCATGCCCTGAAGCAGGTTCAGCGCGTGAGGTTCCAGCGTACTGACCGGGGCCGCCAGGCTGCCGTCGGCCTGGCGCACTTGCAGCACCAGCCGGACGCCCAGCAGGCGCTGCATCTCCTCGGCCAGGGGTGCGCCCACAGGAAAGCCCATCAACACCCAGCCCACGACCAGGGGCGCGCGCATGGGCACCATGACCAGCTGGTAGGGATGGCCATCCACCACCACGATGCGTCCGCCCTGGGAGGGCTCGGCCAGGGCCGGGGCCAGACCGGCCAGGATGACGGAAAGATCGGCGCCCGGCGTGTCACCGCTGACGGCACGCACGCGCAAGCCCGTGTCCAGCAAGGCCGTCATGGCCGCGCCAATGCGCTCGCCATGGTTCTCCAGCGCCGAACTGATGGTGTCCAGGTCGTCAGAGCTGACCGCCGAGCGGAAACCGTAGTCCGCAGCCAGCAGGGCCGCGCTCTGGCGCAGCTTCTCGGCGTTCTGGTCCAGCAGGCGCAGCCAGACTTTTTCACCGGTATCGAACTCGCGTGCGATCTGCATGCGGGCATTGCGCGCAATGCTGTCGCGCACCACGAAAAACCCCGCCAGCTGCACGAAGAGCAGCAGCAGCAGCGACAGCCCCACCAGCCGTGTGATCAGGCTGCGCCGGTTGAAAGTGAAATTCATGGCCGCACCCCCGCCATGCGCAGGGTCACGGTCAGCTGGCCTTCGGCCGGGACGGTCACGGCCTGGTCCAGCGCCGGTGCCCCCACGGGCAGGCCGGCATGCCAGCTGCGCAGGCGGTAGCTGCCCGCCGGCAGCTTGACCAGGACCAGCTGTCCCTTCTCGCCCGTGCGGCCGAAATAGGGTGTGTCGACGATGACGATCCAGCCCACCATCTGGTCGTGGATATTGCAGCCCAGCACCGCGATGCCCGGCTGGTCGAACAGCACGGGCTTGGCCGGGGTGCCGATGTAGAGCTTGAGTTCGAACTTGCGGACCGGTGAAAAGGAATAGACGTGGTGCCGCACCGTGTCACGGTTGGGGAAATTCACCTCGGTGCCGGTGGTCACCACCAGCACCTGAGGCACAAACTGCTTGCCCGCCTGCCCCATCTCGGCGCCCTCCAGCGGGCGCACCTGCCGGCGCGCCTGCGCCGACTCCAGAAACACCACCACGTCGGGCAGAGGACGGTCGGCGCCATCACGCGCATCCACCATCAAGGTGCCAGCCCGGGCCGACAGGGCCAGGACCGACAGCAGCAGGAAGGACAGGCGCAACGTCACGGTCTCAGGGCTCGATGGCCATACCCGCCAGAGACTCGCCCTGACCAATCAGGCCGATCTCGGTGGCACGCCCGCTGGCCAGGTCCACCTGGTACAGGCGCGTCTGTGTCTGGCCGGTGAGCCTGGCCGCCAGCAGGGCCGTGTTGGCGATGTCGGAAATATCGAGATGCGCTTCGGCCAGCGCGCCCGTGCCCAGCAGGCCCACAGTGCGCAGCTGGCCTGTGTTGGGCGAGACCACCGGCTCGACGCCTTCGGCCGAGCCCTGCATGAGCAGGGCGCCCAGCGCGCGGTCGATGGCGTAGTTGGTGGTGATCTTCTCGTTGGTCTTGTTGTAGGTGTAAGCCACGCCGGACACATCCGGCGTGCGGCCGGCATAACGGTCACCGGCTGCGAATTGCAGGCCCCCATCGAGCTGCAGACCGGGCTGGGTCGGGTTGCCGTCGACCACGGCATTGGTCTCCGGATGCAGGCGCAGGTTCTGTCCGCTGCTGCTGACCACGCGGATGCGGTCCACCGTTGGATTGAAGTCGAGGCCCGTCACACTGCCCTGCACAGGCCAGGGCTGGGGTGCGGCGGTCGCCACCGGCATCAGCCTGGCCCGCGCCGTGTCGATGGTATAGAGCCGGCCGCTGTCGGCGAGCGCAAAGAGCACACCACGCGCCACGCGGTAATCGATACCGCGCAGACTCTCGCCAGGCATCAGGCCGCTGAGCGCGCGGCGCTCCAGCACCAGCCCGGGGCGATCCGCCGTGAAGCGGATCAGTTCGTGCTGGCGGGTCACGGCGTAAACCGTTTCCTTGGGCACGCTCACCGTGCTCACGGCGCAGGCCGGGAGCAGCAGGGCCAGGCCTGAAGCCAGGGCCAGGAAGGGACGTCGATGCAAGGTCATATGCCACTCCTGCGGGTCGAGAAAATCAATGCCGCTCCGACATGCAGCCTGCATGCCGAGGCGACCCTGACGGTCGATCCTAGACCAAGTTGCACCCCGCAGCTACCCGCGCAGGTACCGGCCACCGCACTCAGTCGGCCTGCTTGCGCAGAAAGGCCGGAATTTCGAAATCGTCCATTCCGCCCGAGGACAGCGCGTCCACCTTGGCCGCGGCCTGGGTGCGGTCGCGCGTGCGCCAGACGCTGGGCGTGGCCATGGCGTTGTAGTCTGGCTGGGTCACACCGGGCGCGGCGGCGGCAGGCATGCCCGGCAGGGCGCCCGGGGTCACGGCGTTGTTCAGCGTGGGCACCTGGAAGGGCACGTTGTCGGTGCCGGTGCGCAGCACCTGCAGCGGCGGCGCGGTGCGGCGCATGCCCTGGCGCGACAGGCCCGTGGCCACCACGGTGATGCGGATGTTGTCGGCCAGGCTGTCGTCGTAGGCCGTGCCGTAGATCACATGTGCGTCCGACGAAGAATAGGCGCGGATGGTGTCCATGGCCAGGCGGGACTCCTTGAGCTTGAGCGAACCCTTGGCTGCGGAAATCAGCACCAGCACACCCTTGGCGCCCGACAGGTCGATGCCCTCGAGCAGCGGGCAGGCCACGGCCTGTTCGGCGGCGATGCGCGCGCGGTCCGGGCCGCTGGCCACGGCCGTGCCCATCATGGCCTTGCCGGGCTCACCCATGACGGTGCGCACGTCCTCGAAGTCGACGTTGATCTCGCCCGGCACGTTGATGATTTCGGCAATGCCGCCCACGGCGTTCTTAAGCACGTCGTTGGCATGGGCGAACGCGGCTTCCTGGCTGATGTCATCGCCCAGCACTTCCATCAGCTTCTCGTTGAGCACCACGATCAGCGAATCCACATTGGCTTCCAGCTCGACCAGGCCGGCGTCGGCATTGGTCATGCGGCGGCCGCCCTCGAAGTCGAAAGGCTTGGTCACCACGCCCACGGTCAGGATGCCCATCTCCTTGGCCACCCGCGCGATCACGGGGGCCGCACCAGTGCCGGTACCGCCGCCCATGCCGGCCGTGATGAAGAGCATGTGCGCGCCTTCGATGGCCGCGCGCACGTCCTCTACAGCCAACTCGGCCGCCTCACGACCCTTCTCGGGCTTGCTGCCCGCACCCAGGCCGCTGCCTCCAAGCTGGATGACCTTGTGCGCGCTGCTGCGGCTCAGGGCCTGCGCGTCGGTGTTGGCGCAGATGAACTCCACGCCCTGGACTTCGCGCCCGATCATGTGCTCGACGGCATTCCCGCCGCCCCCGCCCACGCCGATGACCTTGATCTGGGTGCCCAGATTGAAGGCTGCTTCTTCAAACATTTCGATGCCGTCCATGGTGCTTCTCCTTAATTGCAATTGCCTTGGTGTCTCTGCTTGATGTCTTGCTGAACGCTCAGCCTGGCGGTCCTGTGCACCGCCGTCCTTGATGGGGGCTGCCTCTTGCCAGCCAGAGTTTGTTGCTCATACTCAGAAATTCCCGATGAACCAGTCTTTGACCCGACCCATGGCGTTCTTCATGGAGCCATGGTTCTGCGCCACCTTGTAACCACGCAGGCGCGCCATGCGCGCCTCTTCCAGCAGGCCCATGACGGTGGCCGCGCGCGGCTGGCCCACCATGTCGGACAGGGCGCCGCTGTACTTGGGCAGGCCGCGGCGCACGGGCTTGAGGAAGATGTCCTCGCCCAGCTCGATCATCCCGGGCATGATGGAACTGCCG